>CAZXBD010000218.1:0-5045 GCA_964638305.1 uncultured Geobacteraceae bacterium
AAACCTGGAGAACGGCCTTTGGGCCAATGGCGGACTACCATGGCCTTCGCTCAAAGCAAAAGCCCGCTTTAAACTTCTCTGCATGCGCCGAAAGATTAACTGGTCAGCTCTTGAAGCACCCATTTCAAGCTCATTTGGCCAGCTACCAGAGTCGGTAATTTCTTTTATCACTGATCTTCTTCAGGGCCTCGCATTAAAGAAAATCGATCTACTGTCACGCGGGCAAGCTGCCCTGCTGTGGTCACAGGTCTCGCGACAGGAGGACCTTAAAGAGTCTGACTTTAATGCCCTTTTGAGCAAACGCTTCGACCAGTTTCATGGGTTAAAATCTCGGTTTGATGAGCTGGAAGCAATTGACTTCAGCGGTTCGCGTTGGACTGGCGGGAAGTTCAAGGACGGTGGGCAGTTTACAGCGACAACTTTTCTTCTTGGCGATACACGCCTGATTGATCGATTCAACCGGGACAAAACAGAGACGTTGTCGTTGCCTCAAGTCGTCAGGAAGCAGACGACCAGCTCTCTGGACGGACAGCTTTCACCTTTATTGGCATCACGGATAATTTGTGGTGGCGAAGTTCCCCTTCAGTTAACACTTGAGAAGCAAGAGGATCAACTCTGCGGCCTGCTTCTCAGTACCGGACAAGCGACTGAGGATCAGTTGCGACAACAGATTGAACCGGCAATACCCTTCGCAGAGTATGAACTTTCGCAAGAGGAAGAACAGCTTTCGAAGACGGACAAGATCGACCCATCATTGGAGCAGCACCGGTTGAGTAGCATGCCGCTGCGACTCGGCGCCAACCTTTATTGTGCAGACAGTTACTCATTAATGCCGGAAATGGGGGCTGCAGGGGCCGCTTTGCTCGGCTGGACCTTAGTGGAAAACCTGTCAGGTAAACAGAAACAGGATAAAGAGTGAGAAAAGCCCTTGCAAAGCTCTCTCATTCATGCTAGAAATCTCCGTTCAGAACGTACCAGGAGGAGCAAAAAAATGGCAAACGTATGTGATATCTGTGGGAAAAAATCGATGACTGGCTGTAATGTCAGCCATGCACACAATAAAACCAAGAAGACCTTCAAGCCGAACCTGCAAAAGGTCCGGGCGGTCAAGAATGGTTCTGTTTGCAGCATGAAGGTATGTACACGCTGTATCCGTTCAGGAGCTGTTCAAAAAGCCAGCTGAACCGGTTATTGCAAAAAGTCAAAGGGCAGCCTATTACAGGCTGCCTTTTTTTGTTTAGTGAAGGACTGATTTTTACTGATTCTTCAAAGTAAACCGGTGGTTTCGAGCTGCCCACCGGTCACGACTAAAAACGCAAGGAGAAACCCTCCTTATAGCATCTAGCATCTAGCATCTAGCCACCAACGACCAATCGACCCTGCATTACCCCTTCGCAACGGCAATCCAGTCTATCTCCACATTCGATCCTTTAGGCAACGCAGAGACCTGAACACAAGCACGGGCCGGAGGAGTATCAGTAAAGAACTCTCCATAAATCTCATTGACAGTCGCAAAATCAGCCAGGTCAGTCAGGTATATGGTGGTTTTGACGACATCGGAGAGGCCCCTCTCCGAGGCTTTCAGGACAGCCTGCATATTCGCCATCACCTGCCGGGTCTGCTCGACAATTCCACCGGTTACCAGATTGCCACTTTTCGGATCCAGTGGAATCTGGCCAGAATAGAAGATGAAGCCGCCGGCCTCAATGGCCTGTGAATATGGGCCGATTGCAGCCGGTGCATCGCTGGTCTGTATCTGCTTTTTTGACATCACCATCTCCTTTTTTAAATTATGTAGCGAATGGTCAGAGAAAGAGCCTGCTAAAGGATAAAAGTTACGAGACTAAAATCTAAACAAAATCTTTAGACATTTAACGCAAAGGCGCAAGGGTTAAAGGATAGACGCAAAGAGGCACTTTATTCAATAAAGGTTTTACGATTGCACCCTTACTGGATTTTCTTTGCGTTTCGCTTCGCGCCCTCGACTACATAGAACTGAAGCAAGCTTAATCACTTTTTATGGTTATAATTCTATCACTTTTTGCGACCAAACCTTATCCGCTCGACCTGCAGGACCCCTTTGACCTTCTGCACTGTCTCCATAACTTTGTTCAGATGCTGGACGTCGCGAACATCAACTTCAAAATTGAGGACACCGCGACCTTCATCTGTCGAGTAGGCACTGGCACGCAAAATGTTTGCTTCACACTTGGTAATCACCTTGGTAGTCGCCGCGAGAACACCTTTTTGATCCAAACTATGGACCCGAATTTTAACCGGGCGGGTTGCTCCCTTTTGACGATTCCAGGAAACTTCTATATGCCGCTCGGGATCTGTCTCCAGCACACGCGGACAATCGGCAGAATGGACCGTAACACCCAAACCCTGTGAAATAAAGCCGATAATCTCATCTCCGGGCAAAGGGTTGCAGCACTTGGAAAAACGGACCAGAATCCCTTCCAGACCCTGAACGTTGATGGCATCAACCGGTTTCTTGCGCATTTTCCCAAGGACCTGACTGATGCGGCTCGGCTTGGGTGCTTCGGCTTTAAATTGTTCCGGGAGGAGCCGTGAGATGACTTGATTGTAGGTCACCTTGCCATAACCAACCGCAGCCTGAAGGTCCTCGAAGCTCCGAAAACCAAGTTCAGTCAAGGCGCTTTTCATGGTGTCGAGGTTAACTGCCCGATTGTAGCTGAAGCCATATTTACGCAACTCTTTTTCCAACAGATCACGGCCCAGTTCCAGGCTTTGCTGACGCTCCTGGTCCTTGACCCAGTTACGGATCCTGTTTTTCGCCTTGGACGTTTTGACAAACTTCAGCCAGTCCTTACTGGGGGTATGGTTTGCAGACGTAGTGATCTCGACAATATCACCATTAACCAGCTCGGTTCTCAGCGGAACCAGACGCCCGTTGACCTTGGCACCGGTGCAGCGATGACCAACATCGGAGTGGACGCTATAGGCAAAATCAATCGGTGTACTCTGTTTTGGCAATTCCTTGACGTCACCGTTCGGGGTGAATACATAAACTTCTTCAGGGAAAAGGTCGACCTTTACTGAAGACATAAACTCACTGGAATCCTTGAGCTCCTTCTGCCATTCAAGCATCTGTCGTAACCAGCCAAAACGGCCCTCTTCGGTACGGCTTGCCGCCCTTCCCTCCTTGTATTTCCAGTGTGCCGCGATCCCCCCTTCTGCGACCCGGTGCATTTCCGCTGTCCGTATCTGTATCTCCATGCGTTGTCCGGAGGGTCCGAAAACCGTAGTGTGCAGCGACTGGTACATGTTCGCCTTGGGCATGGCGATAAAATCCTTGAAACGGCCCGGTACCGGCTTCCAGGAGGAATGGATGACTCCGAGCATGGCGTAACAATCACGAATCGTGGGAACAATGATACGAAAAGCGATCAGGTCATGAATCTGGCCGAAGTCGATCTTCTGCTTGACAATTTTATTGTGAATTGAGCAGATGTGCTTGAATCGACCCTGAATCTGTCCATCGATTTTGTGTTCCTTGAGAAAACCCTCCAGATGGTTTTTGACATCCGTGACATAAGTGTCAGTTTTACGCCGATGCTGAGCAACCTTTTTTGCCAGGTCCTTATAGATATCCGGCTGAAGGTAACTGAGAGAAAGGTCTTCCAGTTCGCTCTTGACCCAGCTGATACCAAGACGATTGGCCAGAGGGGCGTAAATATCTGCCGTTTCCTGGGCGATCTTCAGGCGACGTTCGGCCGGTTGAAAACCAAGCGTGCGCATGTTGTGAATGCGGTCAGCCAGCTTCACCAGGATGACACGAATATCACGCGCCATAGCCAGCAACATTTTGCGAAAATTCTCTGCCTGCCGTTCTTCGCTGGTTTTGAAGGTGATTTTACCGATCTTGGTGACACCATCAACCATTTCAGTCACTTCGTCACCAAACAGCCGGCGCAGTTCCTCTTCGGTTGTGAGGGTGTCCTCCAGGGTGTCGTGCAGCAGGCCGGTAATGATGGTCGGCACATCCATACGCAGCTGCGTCAGGATAAAGGCCACTTCCATCGGGTGGGTCATGTATGGATCGCCGGAGAGACGGATCTGACCCGTGTGCACTTTTGCAGAATACACGTAGGCCCTGCGCACAGCTTCAAGATCAGCTTCGGCGTGATAAGAACGGATTGCTTCCAGGATGTCGTCGATACGGATCATAACCGACGCTCAAAAGAAAACTTCATACTGACAAAAGCGATGCCGGCCATCGCTGGCCGGCATCGATACCTACTCAGGGTGCCCAGGTCAGAGCACCTTGGACAAAGTCGTTGCAGAGCTACTTGCGGGAAGGGATTTCATATTCAACCTTGCCAGCGGCAATTTCGCGAAGAGCCAGAACGATTTTGCGATTGTTAGACTTGTTCTCGATCAAAGGCTGAGCGCCTTTGTAAAGTTGTTTGGCCCGCTTGGTGGCTACCATGGTCAACAGGAAACGATTGGGAACAGCTTGCAAACAATCTTCTACAGTAATACGTGCCATTTGTCCTCACTTTGTGTCATACCGGGTTTGACCGGCAGAGAATATTTATTCGATTACTCAGGATATACGGCAATCCATTCTATTTCAAGCCGAATTCTTCAGGAAGAACACTGATCGTTCGATCTTTTCGTACGGTCTCGGCAACCATAATCGCCCTGACTTTCTCGATGGCCTGCTCCAGAATGTCATTGACTACGAGATAATCAAATTTAACCGCCTCGGAAATTTCACCGGCGGCATTGGTCATACGACAGGCGATGACCTCTTCGTCATCAGTCTCGCGACACTCGAGGCGCCTGCGCAACTCATTCATATCAGGTGGCAGAATAAAGATAAAAACACCGTGCAGACCGCTGTTACGTAGTTGCTCAGCGCCCTGGAAATCAATCTCGAGAAGAATATCGGCACCTTCTGCGCTGGCCTGTTCCAGAGTCGTCCGAGCTGTCCCGTAACAGTTGCCATGTACTTCTGCCCACTCGGCAAAGGCACCATCTTCGACCATCTCATCAAACAGTTCGTGTGTGACGAAGTG
>CAZXBD010000219.1:0-7935 GCA_964638305.1 uncultured Geobacteraceae bacterium
GCAACCTGGGACATCAGCAGCACCATGGCGTCATCATAGCTGGCCACGCTGGCATCGAGCTCGGCCGATGCCGACTCCACCTGGCGTCGGAAGCGCCCCCAGAAATCGGCCTCCCAGGTGAGGTTGAGCCCGAGGTTGTAATTCTCAAAAATGACCCCGGAGTCCTTCTGACGTGATGCGGCACCACTGGCCTGCTGTTGCTGGGGGAACTGGTTGCCGATGGCGATGGCCAGCTGCTGTTGTGACTGCAGTACACGGAGTCCGGCTGAACGCAGCGTCAGGTTCTGCTGAAGAGCAGCCTCGATCAACCGGTCAAGCTCGGGGTCCTGAAAAGCGCTTGACCACCATTTCGGTTCTTCCGCCGGCTCATTTGAGACAAGGGGGTCTTCGGTCTCAAGCCAATCAGATTCAACCTCAACTTGCGGGCGTTGATAGTCGGGCCCGAGGTTGATGCAGCCGCTCAACATCAGCGACAGGAGGATGCAAAAGACCGGGAAAGGGCGATGAAGGATCATCAGTGTCATTCCTCCCCTTCGCCGGCATCGGTCCTGACCAGCACCGAGCCGGTCGTCCCGATCCGCAGGGCGATATCTTCAGGGACCTCGTCCAGCTGAATGCGCACCGGAATCCTCTGCGCCAGGCGGATCCACTCGAAGGTCGGGCTGACATTCGGCAGCAGCTCGAACCCGGTGCTGCCATCCTGCTGGGCGATGCCCCAACCCAGGCTGTCGACTGTCCCTTCCAGCGGTTGGTCGGGATAGGTCATCAGGGTGATAATGGCCTGGTCGCCTTTTTTCATTTCGGCGATGGCAGTCTCCTTGAAATAAGCGTCCACCCAGTAACTGTTGATATCAACCAGCGCCAGGGCCGGCTGGTTGGCCACGGTTTGGCCGCCGAGACGCAGGTTCAGGTTTGTGACGTAGCCATCCACAGGTGCCCGGACCTGGGTAAATTCAAGATTCAGCTCCGCCTGGCGGACCGCGGCCCGCGCTTTCCGGATACTGGCATTGGAATCCCCTGCTGCGCCGAGATTGGCCTGGGCCTCGGCCAGGGTCGCTTCCGCCTGGTTCAATCCAGCCCGGGCCTGGGCCAGGCCGGCCACGGCCCCTTTGCGTTGCGCCAACGAAACCTCGTAGTTGGCCTCGGCGCGCTCCACCGCCTTTTGGGAGGTCGCCTTCTGCGGCAACATCTCCTGCTGGCGTTCGTATTCTGCCTTGTTCTTTTCAATCGTCGAATCGAGCTGATTGATGCTGCTTTGTGCCTGCCGCACCGTGGCCTTGGCGGCTTCAACCTGGGCCTTGGCGGCCTCGACCTGCTCAACCTGACCAAGATAGCTGTCTCCGGTCATGTCATACTGAGCCTGCGCCTGTTCCAGGCTGGCAGCAAAAGTCCTTGGATCGATTTCGAAGAGCAGATCGCCGGCCTTGACGGACTGGTTGTCCCGGATCGGCAGCTTTACAATCGGACCGGACACGCGTGGTGTCACCTGGATGACCTCGGCCCGGACCTGGCCGTTGCGGGTCCAGGGATTGGTGACGTAGTCCCAATACTTGAAGAGGACCAGCAGGACGGCGAAGAGAACGATGACACCTGTCAAAAGTTGTTTTTTGGAAATATCCATACCTATATCCTGACGAAGAAGGTTCCTATGATTACAGTGTAGATCACGGTTAGCGCGACGAAAACCAGTGGCGGGCTGGCGAAGTGGCGTGACAGCCGGTATCGGTTCAATAGATGTACCGTGCCGATCGTGGCGATGACACCCAGCGCGCCAGCGACCAGCAGCGGCGGCATCAGGACCTCACCAAGGGCTATTTCATGGGGTATCAAGCTCATAACGTCTCTTTCGACCGGTCGCGATCCGGTCAGAATCTCTCCTCGTGCCAGGGCGCCCAGTCGATGGCGCCGGCTGTTGCCGTATAGCCGACCACTGATTCCGCGACGCCACGGTAAGCTCCGAGCAGGCGGTAGAAACGCTCTCCATCCTCTCGACCGACCTGCTCCTCGGTCGATCGATCAAGAGTCTCCCTGATCCTCTCCTCCAGTCGCTTTATCAGCTCGTCCAACCGGGTGCGATAGGACTCCCGACCGACGTCCACCGGGGCCGTGCCGAGACGCTCGAACGCCACCTGCAGATTTTGCCGCAAATCCATGGCATCGTCACCCAATTCGTTGATCAGGTATTGGTTCCGCAGTGAGCTGCGCGCCTCGATCAGCTCTCTGATGCGCCCGGCGAGGTCCTGAAGTCTGGACAAGAGAGCCTGGACGTCCTGGGCATCGGTGCCCGGCAGCGCCTTGGTGTCGAGGAATTTGGCCCAGCCCCCAAGCTTTGCCGGAATACTCGCGATCTCCCGGAGGTGGAAGGCCTTACGTAGGCGTTCATATCCGGTCTCGGTCTGCTGCACGTTGCGGGGCATGCCCGAGAGCAGACCATCGCAACTGCGGAAGTACCGTTCGAGCAGGCGCAGAAAGGATTTTTCCTGGCGAAGGTTGACCGGACAATAGGCCGTGAACGTCAGCACCATGAACAATAATGGAAACATCAACATGTTGGTCGCGACCACCATGAAGCTGTAGGTCTGCTGATTGTCGATCGATGCGATCGAAACGAACATGGCGAGCGCGAGAGTCTTGCCCAGCTGCAGCTTGGGGGTGGAGAGGAGATAGCAGATGGAGAAGGTCACGATGAAGAGCAGCGAGCCGAGGCTTAAGAAGCCGGAAAGGTGCGGCAGGATAAAGATATAGACCAGGCAGGCAAAGATCACGCTCATAATCAGCGGGATGAAGATCATCCTCAGAGAGATCATGGGAGTTGACGCCATGATCATACCGAAGACGGCTCCCATGGTCACAAAGCTGTTGCCGCCGGGGATGCTGTCTACGTAGATCAGTGCCAGGTAGGCGATCCACATGGTCAGCATGACCCGGACGACGGCGAGCATGCGGTCCGGGTCGGGCCATTGCAGCGTGGGGAGAAGTGAGCGGGGCGCCGTTGCGGCCGCTCGCTCACCGAACCCGCCGATCACCTGGACGGTTTCAAACTGGGCACGGGAGAGCTGATCCAGTTTTTGGAGCCGGTCCCTGAAGATGACCACTTCAGCTTGTTCGAAATGCGACAATGCCTGCAAGCCGGCCGTGTCCTGGACCAGTTCGATATCGTTCGGGTGATCTTCCGGTTCCTCGCCGGCCAGCATCTTTTCGATCCCGGCAAAGCGTTTGTCGAGTTCATTGAGGAATGGCTCCAGGTTGGACAGGAGATGAGGAGTCTGCGATGCATCGAGCTCGTCGAGGTTCTGACTGCTGCGGCCGATCGTTTCGGTCAGCTTGATGATCTGCTCTTTGTAGAGCCGCCAGTACCGGCGCATCTCCCAGACTTCCCGGGTATCAGATTCCGCAGCGACCAGGAGCTGCTGGAACCGGGTTTGCGCATGGAGGAGTTTTCCTTTAAACACCGGTACTTGCCCGGCGTCGCTTCCCTGGTCACGGTTCAAACCGGATTGGCACAACTGCCGCTGGCCGGATGCCAGTTCGCCGGCGACCGCGAAAAAAACCTTGCGGTTGCTGACGGGCCAGAGGAGCATCGCCACCAGGCTGTAGACCAGGATGCCCAGCCCGGTTTCCTCGGCCCTCAAGACCACAACATCGAAGGCATTTGCCGGATCAGGGCCGGCGCTCATGCAAATGATCACGCAAACGAAACCGCTGATGAGCCAGAAGTACTGAAGCTTCGGACCGGTCGCCAGGTAAGCGCAGAGACCGACGTAGAGGGAAAGGGCGACCATGAACAACCAGCGCTCCTGAGGGAAGAGGCCGATTAGCAAGAGCGAAGCCACGACCGCCACCAGGGTGCCGAACATGCGCATGGCGGCCTTGTTGAACGACTGGCCAATCGTCGACAGGCTGCAAAAGGCAACCGCGAAGCCGGCCCAGTAAGGCTTGTCCCAGTCCATTTGCAAAGCAATGCCGTAGGCGATAGTCATCGCCAGCGCTGTTTTGAACGATTCTTTTGTTTTTCTGGAAATGGCCATCCCGCCTCTTCTCGACCTCACAGCAGACTGTCGAGCAAGCAACGCTCGTTAGAAAAACAGGATAATACTGCCGGCAACCGTCAGCAGGACATTGGCAAAGGCATACGCTCCGGTATAGCCCAGCGACGGCACCGAACTGTTCGCCGCCTTGGTCACCACGCTCAGAGAAGCGCCACTGGTCATCGACCCGGTAATTCCGCCAAACAAGAGGACCGGGTGGATTTTCAGGACTTTCCGACCAAAGAAATAGCCGACAAAAATAGGGATCATCGTCACGCAAATTCCTGCCACCACCAGAACGGGTCCCGCGGCAGCAAAGGTTTCGATAATATCACCACCGGCCCTTAATCCGACACCGGCCATAAATAAAAGCAGGCCAAACTCCATCAATATCCAGCGTGCAGCATCGGGCAAGCGACCAAAGGTTGGATAGACACTGCGTAAATATCCAATAACCAGGCCCGAGGTGAGCAAGCCTCCCGCAGAGCCGAGGCCCAGCGACAGCTGCCCGACATTGACGGCGAACAAGCCAATCAATACACCAAAAGCGATGCCGAACGCAAAAGTGACCATGTCCGTTTCAGCGATTTCCCGTTCGACGTGACCGAATTCTGCGCCGAGCAAATCGACGTTTTCATGGGCTCCCACCACGGTCAGGAGGTCACCTTTGCGCAGTCTGAAATCCACAGTGCGGGGAACTTCCATGCGCATCCGGGAAATGCGAGTCACCAGCACTCCAAATCTTCTCGCAACATCCAGTTCCTCGAGAGATTTACCAACCGCCTGCTTGTTGATCACAACAACCTGTGCCGTTTCCGTAAATTGTGACGTGCCAAATTCGGGTGTAATCTCTTCTCCAAACCTGGCGACTATTTCCGTGAAAAACGTCACCGGTGCGAGAATATGCAGTTCATCTCCCAGTTGAAGGCATTCTGATGGATCAGGTTGAACAATCTCACCACCTCTTTTCACCCTTACGACCGAGGTCTTGTCCCAGTACTGCTTGCTCAGCTGTTCACCGGGGATGTTCGTCATTTCTTCATTGGTAACCTTGTAGATACGGGCCGAAACATTACCCTGCAGCGATGCGCCTTCACTCTCGTCATCAGCTTCCAGAGCTTTCGCCTCTTTTTCCAGGTTGATGCCAAGCACTTGCGGCAGCAGCTTGATAATGGCGATCAATCCGGCCAGGCCGAAGATATAGGTGATGGCGTAACCGGTCGCCACATTGCCGATCATGTCATCGGCTGAAATGCCTGCAGGTGGTTTGACTTGTCCGCTGCGCAGCGCTTCCTGTGCGGCAGCAAGCGTGGGCGAACTGGTTAAACCGCCAGACAACAGCCCGGCAGAAGTACCAGGGGTCAGCGACAACAATTTAGCAGCGATGACAGCGACACCAAACCCTGTGACGGCAATAACCAGGGCGAGCAGGAAATATTTAAGACCGTCGGTTCGCAAAACATCGAAAAACCTCGGTCCGGCCTGGTAGCCGACAGAAAAGATAAACAGCGCGAAGCCCACGGATTGCGCACCGGCACTCATCTGAAAATCGAAATGACCAAGAAAAAGGCCGGCAAAGAGCACGCCGGCGACAGGCCCGAGGGAAAAGCTGCCGATCCGTATGGCCCCTATCAGGTAGCCCACACCGAGAATCAGGAACAGGGTCAGGACCGGTTGAACGCGGAGCAGCTCGATAAACTTTGTAAAGACCGAAACCTCGTCCATGTGTCCCTCTGAAAAAAAGTTTTTTAATCTAATGCAAGGCTCTTTGGGCCACCAAGACACGAAGTCACGAAGGCAAACCCTCAAGCTATTTCTTCAACGCAAAGACGCGAAGGGAAATCGGGCGCAAAGAAAATCATTTTAAGTAAAGCAAAAACCAAAAGCTTTATTTTTCTCTTTGCGTTTTTCTTTTTACTTCGCGCCTTTGCGTTAAAAATCCATTTAAATTATGAGTTGGCACTTCTTCGTGTCTTGGAGTCTTCGTGGCAAAGCCTGTTCGAGTAACATGCTTAACTACAACTTACCCTCCGGAACGCTTGACCCTCGCCCCGATAGCAGCGGAGAGAGGATTCGCGCTGATCCCGTGGGCGACCAGGCTGGAGAACACCGTCAACACAACAACCATTGCCATGAATTTCGCATTGGGCACCTCCCTGTTGAGGACAATGATCGCGAAGACAATACTCGCTAAACCACGAGGGCCGAACCAAGCAAGGAACAGTTTCGACGCGGCTTTCTGACCGGTGCCGGCGAGCGACAGGAAGATCGGGAGCATCCGAATGACCGTCAGGCTCAAGAAGGCATAAACCACCATTGTCCACGTGAAGTCATCGAATGACTGACCGATGACAGCGGCCCCGAAGACAAACCAGGTCATCAGGGCCAGTGTCTCCCCGACCCCCTCGGCAGCCAACACCAGCTTGTGGGTCGCTTCCTTTGCAATGTACCCAAAGAGAAGGCCGCCCACGAATGCGGCGATATACCCGCTGCCATGAAGGCTCTGTGCCATGGCAAAACAGGCAATCGAAAGCGCGACCACGGTGACCTGTATCCAGATCTCGGTCACCCACACTCTCTCCAGGCACCACGTGAACGCTTTTGCGCCGACAAAGGTCAAACCCAGGCCGACAACGAGGCCGATGCCGAGTTCCTGCACGACCAGTTGCAGGGCGTGCAGGGTGCCGCTGCCCTCGATGCTGCCATGTGCCAGCGCAATAAAGACGAACAGGATGGGGACACACAAACCATCATTCAGGCCGCTCTCGATGTTCAGACCCTCACGGATCTCTTTGGGGACGGCCTTGTTGGTCACAACCGCCTTGCCCAAAGCAGCGTCGGTCGCGGCCAGCATGGTCCCAAGAATTGCAGCTTCAAAGATGGACAGCCTGTTGAACAGTACCGCAGCCGTCAAGGTGCCCAGAAAAATGACTCCCGGCAGACCGACGAGCAACATTCGTGACGGTATATGGAATTGCTTTTTAAGAACCGAAAAATCAGCATTTGCTGCATCGATAAAGAGGATCAGGGCAAGAGTCAGGTCAGCGAGCAACTTAATTCCATCCCGGGTGACATCACCGTCAAACCAGCCGAATATCATCGGTCCCATGATAAAACCGGAAACGACAAAAACGATGGGGCCGGATGCTGCGGCGCGTTCGACCCGGCCGGCAACAAGGCTGTAACAGAAGATAAACAGGGCGAGAATACCGAGTTCAATATACATGTTCTCTCCTGGGCACTTATGCGCCGGTCATCAACCACCGGTCGAGTTTCTGAGCCGCACTCCGAGTGCGGCGACCAGCGGATTGGCGCTCAGGCCGTGACCAATGACACTCAGAATAATGGTACAGAAGACGGTCATCGATATGATCTCTCCGCCGGGCAGATGCTCGTTGAGCACGATCACGGCGAAGACGATGCTGGCCAGGTATTGCTGACCAGACAAATCCATAAAGACTATCGCCCCGTTGAAGGACACCTTTTCGAAGCCACTACGGACTAAACTAAAGAGAAAAAACTGCCTGCAGTGGGACTTTCAGATTCATGGACCAACCCTTTGGCAGCAAATCAAGACAATAAGAACATTTTACATCAAATTCAGGTGTTTACATCTTTATCGTAAGCCCTGACCATAAAACTCCATGAACAAAGGTGTAGGGTTCCCCTGCCGCTTGCGAGGATGAAGTTCGATTCAAACTCTGGACTTTTGCTCAACACGAACAGTGAGCTGCCCCTCATAAGTGTTCCACTTGATGGTTTTACTAAAAGTAATTTCGATTCCACCCTTTCCAGTCAAGCGCATTCACTTTGTCGCGACAGTCATGGATCGCGTCAGCCAAGGAACCCAGGCGGGCGGCTGCACTCATGCAGCGCAGGGCGGAAGCGCGAGCGTCCTCGTCGCCGC
>CAZXBD010000220.1:0-2478 GCA_964638305.1 uncultured Geobacteraceae bacterium
TGCCGCCGAATGGATCCCACCATGTTCGCGGTATTGTTCGGCCAGTCGTTGCAGATCCTTCATCAAACGACAGAGGATTTCACTGTGATAGTTCCGGTTTCGCTGTCGGGAAGTCCGAAGCAGTTCACCCGGCAGATTGAAAGCCAGACCGCTGCCACAACCGGAGGTCAGGGTCAGTTGCAAGCGTTCCGGCAATTTCCCACGCAGACAAGCTTCGGCCAAGCCGTATTCGGTACAGACTCCAAGCGATAGAATTTCGTCAAGTGTCGTGACGAAACCCTGCAAGCGGAAAAATCCGGCCAACAGAAAGTTAAGATTGTGGGGAGAGCAGATCAATGTTGCCAGCTCGCGGCCGTTAACCTGCAAGCGGAGGGGATATTCTTGTACGACTTGCCGCCGAACCTGCTCACGGCGCCCTTTGACTACCCGGATAATTTTATGTGTGGACGATTCGCACATAACCTAAACCAATTCCCTAATGCAAAAAACAACGGTCCTATCCACCAAACAAAGGTGGATGTGACATAGGTTGACATTATTGTGATGGAACATAGCTCCACAAGGAGGTATGCCCATGACTCTCAATCAGTTTCGCTGCACGTTTCCAGATGAAGGTGCTTGTCGAAGATATCTGGAAAAGGTGATTTGGCCCTCGGGCCGGGTTTGCCCACACTGTGGATGTTTGAAATCCTGGCGGCTCAAAGGTGATTCAGCCCGCCCAGGCCTTTACGAGTGTAGCGGTTGCGCAGGGCAGTTCACTGTAACGACAAAGACACCCTTGCACAGCACCAAACTGCCGCTTCAGACCTGGCTGCTGGCGATGTATTTCATCATCAACTCCAGCAAAGGGATATCATCGGTCTTTTTGGGCAAGTGGCTCGGCGTCAATCAGAAGACCGCATGGAAGGTCGGTCATGCGATTCGGGCCATGATGACTATGCATGCTGGCGCCATCGGATTGTTGTCCGGCATCGTAGAGTTGGATGAAAAGTATCTTGGTGGCAAGCCGAGGTTCCAACACGGGGTCAAGCATCCCAGAGGCAGAGGAACCAAGAAAGCCTGTGTTCATGTAGCGATCAGCCGAAAGGGTCCGGTTCGAACCGGAGTGATCTCCAGTGACAGCTACGCGATTCTGGCTCCACACGTCAAGCAGGTCGTTTCACCTGCTGCACTGGTTATGACGGACCAATTGCATGCCTACATGGTGCTCGGGAAGGAGTTTTCCGGCCATGAAAGCGTCAATCATGGCATCAGGGAATATGCTCGTGGAGAGGCGCATGTCAACACGGCAGAATCCTTCAATGCGATTCTGGAAAGAGCGAAGCAGGGCGTCTTTCATTTTGTCAGTCGCCAGCATATACCGCGCTATCTCAGTGAGGTCGCCTTCCGTTGGAACAATCGAGTTCCCGTGGAAAAGAAGCGAAACGGATTGTCAAAGATCGTGATGCAAGCAATGCCGGTGCTGGAGCAATTTGAAAACCTTCTTGAGCATGCTGTCGGCACTCAGCTACGAAGAACCATTTGGGGCGGTGTCACTCAACCGCAGCCGTTGTATTGTGGATAGGACCGTAAAATAATGCAGAACAACTTTCAGTACACTTTTGACTTACCGATTGTATCGGACTGTAATTACCCTCCACAATTGCCCAACACATAGGCAATTGTAGGAATCGCAGCCCAGTCGGTTCCCCCCCCACATTCCAAAACACGGCCTGTTAGTAATTAGCCATTAATAAGTTGACATTAATTGAGGTTTCTTTATATTTGACATTAACTAATCTCTTTGTGTGTGGACTGACATATGGAAAACCGTATATTTCAGGCTTGGCTAGGCCAGCAGTGCCAAATCTTACCTGGTTCACGTCGGGCGGCTCTATTGACAGGGCATCCTGATACGGGCCCGTACGATATCGCTTTATCATGGCCAGATCAACAGGTCGATACTTCATCGCTCAACCGTGTCTTACAAGCAGCACTCAGAAGTAAAAAATCTGTTTTAAAAACCAGAAACAACGCCATTGAAGAGACTGGTGAACCTTTAGATGCCATTGCCTCTCCGGTGATTTTAAACACACAATTGGTCGGTGTCGTTGCGATAGAGATGACAAATCGATCTGCTGCTATGCAACAGGCTGCGATCCAGCAGCTGCAAACCGGCCTCAAGTGGCTCGAAACTATGTTTCTTATGAAGACAATGGCGAATAAGGAGCAGTTGGTTCATTTGATCGATTTAGTGGTATCGGGGCTTGAGCATGAAAATTTACAGGTCGCCCTGACACAGGTCACGACAGCGTTGGCAGAGCAATTTTCCTGTCAGCAGGTCAGCCTCGGCTTTTTACGACACAACCGATTGCGTGTAGAGGCGTTATCCCACAGCAATCAGTTAGATCGGAAGTCCAATCTGTTAAGTGCTATCCGGGACTCCATGACAGAAGCGCTCGATCAGGGGACAAGTGTTGCTTATCCGGTGAATACTGA
>CAZXBD010000221.1:0-5170 GCA_964638305.1 uncultured Geobacteraceae bacterium
ATTCCATAACGTAGCCATAGGAGGCACAGTGCAGGGCCATATTAGCGTTCTGTTCAACCAACAACATAGTGATCCCCTGCTCCTGATTGATACTTCGGATAATTCCGAAGACCTCCTTAACCAGCAGCGGAGAAAGTCCCATGGAAGGTTCATCGAGCAGAATCATTTCAGGCCGGGCCATGACCGCACGACCGATAGCGAGCATCTGCTGTTCGCCGCCGGAGAGATACCCCGCCGGACCGCTCCGCCGTTCTTTTAATCTCGGGAAATAATGGAAGACCTTTTCGATGTCATCCTTGATTCCCTTATCACGACGTGTGTAAGCACCCAAACGCAGATTCTCGATAACATTCATGTCCTCAATGATACGGCGTCCTTCCATGACCTGGAAAATGCCACGTCGCACAATATCATCCGGTGCCCGGTTGCTGATTGATTCGCCCTTAAAGTGGATAGAGCCCTTGGTTACTTCTCCATCTTCAGTCTGAAGCAGCCCAGAAACCGCTTTGAGGGTTGTTGATTTACCGGCACCATTCGGCCCGAGCAAGGTAACAATTTCCCCTTTAGGCACTTCAAGACTGATTCCTCGCAGCACCAGAATAACATCATCGTAAACGACCTCGATGTTGTTAATCGACAGAATCGATTCTTTGGCTTCGATTTTCTGTGCGGGTTCTGCCATAACTTTACTCCTCATTATAAAGCACTTCAGCTTCCAGCTTGCAGTCTTGGCAATTATGACGAGACTGCAAGCTGGAGTCTCAAGAGTTCTGTTACGGAGGGACGGTAAAACACCGTCCCTCCGTTATCCATCTTACCAACCGAGCCATTCAGGACGACGGGGAACGTCGACTGTCGACTGCTGGTTAAACGAGAAATCTCCACCATTGTAGGTTGTGGTATAGACCGACACTTCAGTCGTGCCACGATGATCTTCGTTGGTCCATGTGGATGGTTTGCAAACACCTTCCAGGCCGGCCGGAACATGATTTTTCATCTGCTCCATGCCCTTCTTGATGTTTGCACCGGTAATGCCGCCAGCCATCTTGTCTGCAGCAACCATGGCGTCCTTCATGAAGAAGACTGCACAGGCACCACGCATGTAATGCAGGTTGCGATAGGTTTCTCCACTCGGATCGGACATTTTGGAAATATTGCGGACCGTAGCCATCCCTGGAGCATCAGACTTCCATGACGGGGAGCCAAGAGGCACAGCAACACCATCGCCAGCTTCTTTTGCTGCATTAATGGCGTTTTCATCCCAACCCCAGACATTTGCCAGGTATTGAGGCTTCGCACCAACAGTATTGCAGGAGTTCAGCAGGGAGATGTTGGATCCTGCCGTATTACCCATGTAGGCATAGTCGGCTCCGGAATCCTTGAGGGTCAGGCATTGAGCCTTGGCATCGCCGGGCTTGAGTGAGTAAACGATCGGATTGAGTACTTCGAAACCGAGTTCTGTAGCATACTCAGCGCAGGCGGCCTTGGGTGCATTGGGGTATGGGTGGTTGGCGCCCATATGGATAAACTTGGGAGTGCCTTTGCCGCCCTTGGCCTTCCAGTCATCTGCTGCCCACTGTACCAGGCCGCGACATGTGTCTGAATAGGAAGGTCCGTAGAAGAAGTTGTAAGGTGCAGGGGCCTTGGTTTTGGGCGATTTACCGGTCGGGTCGGTCAGGTGACCGGAGTAGGAAGCCGAGAAGTAAGGAACCTCGTCCCTGGCAATAAACTTGACCAAGGCCTCGGTATCAGCAGTGCCCCACCCCTGGATTGCAACAGGCTTCTTACCGGACATCCACTTCTTGTAGGTGGCAATAGCCTGCGGAGCCTTGTAAGAATAATCAACGGTCTCATAGTCGAGCTGTTTGCCGTTGACTCCGCCATTTGCGTTGATGTAATTCATGGCATCCGCAACACCGTTGCCATAAGGGCCCCCGACATCCGAAGTCGGTCCGGTGTAGCAGGCCAGATGACCGACAGGAATCGTGTCGGCAGCGATTGCCGTGGTTGAGAAACCAAACATTGCCAGCAGTGCCGTTCCAAAGAGTAACGTTTTTCGCATGACCTTTTCCTCCTTCTCATCGTTGATGGTCTTTACTGATCTTCTGGGGGAACAACTCCCCTGTTGCAAAAGAGGCAACCCCGGACAAGCCATATCCAGGGTTAACTTCGACTTAATACGAAAAGGGATAAAGCTTCCAATAATTTTTTATCATCTTCCATCGATGGGCCAGTCCATCGGGTTCAAAGATCAAGAACAAAATGATTGCAAGTCCGATAGCCATCTCCTTGATATACGCAAGAGCCTGGGTCAGAGCACTGTTGTTACTGCCAACCAGATGAACACCAAACTCCATGACTTCAGGCAGAAGAACCATGAAAACAGTTCCCAGCATGGCCCCCATCACAGATCCAAGGCCGCCGATAATCACCATGGCGAGGAACTGGATGGAGAGCATCAGGGTGAAACCTTCTGCCGAGACAAACCCCAGGTAATGTCCGAAGAGAGCGCCCCCGATTCCGGCATAAAAAGAGGAGATGCCAAAGGAAAGGATCCGGTACTTGTTCAGGTTGATCCCCATGATCTCAGCCGAGAGGTAATGGTCTCGTACAGCAATAAAGGCGCGTCCGTCACGGCTGCGCATCAGATTCGCACCAGCTACATACATGATGACAACGTAGAATAGGACGACATAAAAGAAAGACTGATCGGTGAACATTTCGTAACCGAAAATAGAGACAGGATTGGCCATGGCTCCGGCAGAGCCACCGGTAAACCACTCCGCGCGTGCGAAAAAGTCTTCGAGAATGTACTGCGATGCCAGTGTGGCAATCGCCAGGTAGAGGCCCTTGATGCGGCCAGCCGGTATACCGACGATGAGACCAACGGCCATAGTCAGAAGACCGGCCAGAGGAATCGTGAAAAAGACAGGAATACCAGAGTTATTGCTAATCCATGCGGAAGTAAAAGCCCCCAATCCAAAAAAGGCGGCATGGCCAAGGGAAATCTGCCCGGTGAAACCGACGACAATATTCAACCCGAGGGCTGCAATACCGTAGTAACCTATCTGGATCATAAGATTAAGATAGTAGGCATTCAGGCAGAGCGGTGCCAACAGCAACAGAAGCACTGAAACGACCGCAACCCGCCGAGCCAAGGGGGTCGGAAAGATGGTCATGTCTGCCTGGTAAGTGGTGCGGAATTCACCGCAGCGCATGCGAGAATGAGCAGAGGCCATCGTTTAAATCCTCTCGATATCTTTAGTGCCGAACAGACCGTATGGCTTAATCATCAGGATAATCACCAGGGCGTAGAACGGAGCAATGTTGTACATGTTGCCAAAGTGCAGCCATTGACTATCAAAAAATTCGGCCAGGTTTTCGAGTACGCCGATCATCAAGCCACCAACAATCGCACCAATTATCGAATCAAGCCCACCAAGAATAACCACCGGAAAAACCTTGATTCCAATAAATGAAAGAGCCGAGGAGACCCCGTTGACCATGCCGATAACCACCCCGGCAAGCGCCGAGACCACCGCCGAGATCGCCCAGGATGCGGCAAAAACATGCTTGACCGAGATGCCAAGGCTTTGCGCTATTTGCTGATCAAATGCCGTGGCTCGCATCGCCAGCCCCATGCGCGAATACTTAAAGAAGAAGTAAAAAGCGATCATGATGACCACGGAAACCACCACGCTCATGACATAAGCTGTTTCGATCTGCAGCCCGCCGATGTTGACTGAAGCGGTTTCAAAAACAGTAGGAAACGCTTTCGTGTAACCACCAAAAATCCAGGAAACCAACCCCTGGAAAAACATGGACAGCCCGATTGTAACCATGATCACGGAAATAATCGGCTCACCGATCATCGGCCGCAGCACCAGAACTTGCAAAACCACCCCGAAAATCATCATGAAGACAAGTGTCAGCGGGAAACCGACATAAAATGGCAGTTCAAACTTGACCAGCATGGCCCAGCAGGTCCAGGCACCGATCAAAAGAAACTCCCCCTGGGCAAAGTTAACGACACGGGTCGACTTATAGATCAGCACAAAACACATGGCCACAACCCCGTAAAGGGTACCGACAATGAGTCCGTTGATGATCAGTTGAAGCAACAATTCATAATTCATTAGTTGTTCTCCCGTCTCTGTTCACAGAGCTTTTACACAGCGTCCTTTGTTGCTTCAGGACGCGAAGGGACAAGGTCCACAACTCGGACATCGGTCTGAACGCGCGACTTGTTACCATCCTGGAAAGTAATCACCGTGTCGATATGGACAACATCCAGGTCAGAATAGATGGTGTCGATGATATCGGCATATTTCTCCTTGATGACTCCGCGACGCACCTTCCTGGTTCTGGTCAACTCACCGTCATCGGCATCAAGTTGCTTGTAAAGCAGAAGGAATTTACGGACCTGCTGCGCTTCAGGCAGAGTTTCATTAACCGTTTCCACCTCTTTTTGCACCATCTCGTAGATTCTCTCCTGGGCAGAGAGATTGATGTAGTTGGTAAAAGCGATGTTACGCTGCTCCGCCCATTTGGCAACGATCTCAAAACGGATGCAAATAATCGCCGAAAGGTAGGGGCGACCATCACCCTGAACCACCGCTTCGGCTATAAACGGTGAGAACTTGAGTTTATTTTCGATGAACTGGGGAGAAAACTTATCGCCGTTAGAAGTCTCGGCCAGGTCGCTGATCCGGTCGATAACCACCAGGTGGTTGTTCTCTTTTTTAAAGTAGCCAGCATCTCCGGTGTGCATCCAGCCATCATCGAGAGAAGCATCCGTCTCTGCCTGATTATTGTAGTAGCCAAGGAACATACCGCAGGTTTTGGCAACAACCTCGCCGACACCGTTGTGATCCGGGTTGTCAATACGCACCTGGGCATTGCGAAACGGGATACCGACACTGTCGAAATCAACATCATGGGCTTCGTGAATGGTATAGGCGCCAGCCAACTCGGTCTGACCATAGAGTTGGCGTAGCGGCACCCCCATTCCCAGAAAGAATTTGAAGGTGTCGGGGCCAAGGGCAGCACCGCCCGTTGCGGCAGAACGCAGGTAAGTGAAACCGAGACGGTCTTTAAGAGGACGGAACAGCAGCCAATAGGCCAACTTTGATTGATTGCCCTGCTCTTCTGCAGCAGCCTTGTCAGCAAG
>CAZXBD010000222.1:0-13618 GCA_964638305.1 uncultured Geobacteraceae bacterium
GAACGCCCTGAAGCTGAAAGAGCTTAACCCGGAGATCGATATCCACATTCTCTTCCGCGATATGCGCACCTACGGCTTCAAGGAAGATTACTACCGTGAGGCGGCGGACAAGGATATCAAATTTATCCGCTTTGAACCGGAGGACAAGCCGGTTGTTACGACGAATGGCAACGGCCTGACGGTTACCGTCACCGATCCGGTGCTTGGCCATAAGCTGGAGCTTGAGACCGATCTGGTCG
This sequence comes from uncultured Geobacteraceae bacterium, assembly GCA_964638305.1. Lineage (GTDB taxonomy): Bacteria > Desulfobacterota > Desulfuromonadia > Desulfuromonadales > BM103 > M0040. The sequence goes on from CAZXBD010000222.1 coordinate 240, forward strand.
CTTTGGCCGCAGCGGCTGTGCCGGCCGAATCGAGCCGCGATCTGGCCCGGATGTTCAAGGCCTCATTTAATCCGGACGGTTTCTTCCAGGAAGCACACGTCAAGTTGCGTCCGGTCGATTTCGCTGCTGATGGGGTCTTCCTCTGCGGCGCCGCCCAGTACCCAAAGTACATCAGCGAAACCATCAGCCAGGCCTACGGGGCTGCGGGGCGCGCCATCGGCATCCTCGCTGGCGATACGGTCACTGCCTCCGGCGCAGTTTGCGATGTTAACGAGCATGACTGCGTCTCATGCGGCGCCTGCATCACCGCATGCACTTACGACGCTATCACATTCGTCGATACGCCACAGGGCAAAAAGGCCCGGGTGGAGGCGGTCCTCTGCAAAGGCGACGGCCTCTGTAATGCAAAATGTCCGACCGGAGCTATCTACCTGAAACACTACACTGATGATGAGCTTTTTGCACAAATTGACGGGGCGTTTCCAATCCCCGAAAAAACGAATTAGTCGTTTGGAAGGAGGTAAACATGTCTGCCGGATTTGAATATACACCCAATGTCATCGGTTTCTTGTGCACGTGGTGAGCGTACGGAGCTGCGGACCTGTCTGGAGTTTCCAGGCAACAATATAGTACTGAAACAAAGATTATCCGGGTCATGTGTACCGGTCGCGTCGACTTGGAATTTGTCTTGCGTGCACTCTCTAAAGGTGCGGACGGGGTCTTTATCGGCGGTTGCTGGTTAGGCGAATGTCATTACGTGACTGAGGGTAACTACGACGCCTTGTTCAACATGCATTTCGGACGTAAGCTGCTCGAACGGATCGGCATTAATCCGAAACGGCTGCGACTTGAATGGATTTCTGCATCAGAAGGCACTCGTTACGCCGAGGTGATGAACGACTTCGGCAAACAACTCAAAGAGATGGGTCCCCTCGGCGAGAGCGAGGGGCTCGACGCTGAAACTCTGAAACTCAATCTGACGGCTGTGACCAAATTGCTCCCTTATGCCAAGCTGGTGGAGCGCGAGCGGCTCCGGGTGCGGTTTGACAAACAGGAGAAATACGACGTGTACTTTGCCAGTGATGAGTTTAACCGACTCTTCGAGGAATTGATCGTCGATAAACTGGCGATCAGCCGGATTATGCTGCTGTTGCGTGACAACCCGCTCTCAGCCCGGGATATCTCTGAATCTCTCGGTATAAAAGCGAACGAGGTTTCCAGGCACTTGAGTTACTCCTCGCGGCTTGGTCTGGTGAGCTTCGATGATGCCGAAAAGCGCTTCGCTTTGGCGAGTTGAAAAGTCTGGTTTAAGGTTAAAGTACTTATTTACAAAGAAAATGAGGACACTATGGATATCGGCAAAATCGACCAGATTATAGACAACCATGGCAGAGAAGCTGGTTCGCTGATACAGATCTTGCTGGACATCCAGAGCAACAACAACTGGCTTCCAAAAGAGGCGTTGGATCGGGTCAGTGAAAAGCTGGCTGTGCCGATGAGCCGTATCCAGCACATCACCACCTTTTACAAGACCTTCAGCCTCACCCCCAAGGGGCGTCATGAGATCCACATCTGCATGGGGACCGCCTGTCACGTGCGCGGCGCACAGGACATCCTCGCTACGGTTGAGGAGGTGACGGGGGTCGGTCCGGGTGAAACCGACCCGGATCTGCAATTCAGTGTAGAGACGGTCAGTTGTCTGGGGTGCTGCGCCCTGGGGCCGGTTATCGTCGTTGACGGCGAATATCATGGCAACGTCGAGCAGGCCGAGACGGCAGAGGTGCTGGACAAGTTGAAGTTGGCCGAGACGGTAGAAACCCTGGAGAAATTGAAGAGTGCGGAGTCGCCTGAAGTTGTGAACCTCTGCGCCTGTCAGTGAGGATTTTGAATATGCCTAGGATCAATACAATCGGTGAATTAGAAGCTTTCCGTCAGGAGATCCTCTCCCAACGGGATGCGGATAAGCCTTGTATTACCCTCTGCTCAGGCAGCGCTTGTCATGCGACCGGCAGCAACAAGGTTTCTGCGGCCATCGAGCATGAAATCGAAGCGCAGGGTGTTGCGGCCGATGTCAGCTTCAGGCGCACTGGTTGCCACGGCTTCTGCGAGCAGGGGCCGATCGTCGTCATCTATCCGCAGGGGATCTGTTACCTCAAAGTCCAGCCTGAAGATATTGCCGAGATCATCTCAGAGACAATCAAGGAGGATAAGGTTGTCGAGCGGCTGATTTACGTCGATCCAAATAGCGGCGAGAAAACGACCCTTGAAGAGGATATCCCTTTCTATAAGAACCAGGAGCGGTTGATCCTTGGCTCCAACCTGAGAATCGATCCGAAAAAACTGGATGATTATCTCGCCGTCGGTGGTTACCAGGCCCTGGTGAAGTCTCTCTTCGAGATGACCCCGGAGCAGGTCGTCGATGAAGTCAAAGAAGCCAAACTGCGCGGTCGCGGCGGCGCCGGTTTTCCATCGGGCGTCAAGTGGGACTTTGCCCGTCAGGCCCCGGGGGATCAGAAATATGTCGTGGTCAATTGCGACGAAGGCGATCCGGGCGCCTATATGGACCGCTCAGTGATGGAAGGAAATCCATTCGCCGTGCTTGAGGGCCTGATGATCGGTGCCTATGCCATCGGCGCTAATGAAGGCTACGTGTACGTTCGCCAGGAATATCCCCTGGCGGTACAGAACCTGGAGATCGCAATCAAGAAAGCGGAAGAGTACGGTTTTCTTGGCGAGAATATCCTTGGTTCCGGCTTCAATTTTATAGTTAAGGTGCATCGTGGTGCTGGAGCTTTTATCTGCGGAGAGGAAACCTCGCTTCTTAACTCTCTGGAAGGCAAACCAGGCGAGCCGAACGCCAGGCCGCCATTCCCGGCGACCAAGGGCCTGTGGGGCAAGCCAACCAATATCAACAATGTCGAGACCTGGGCCAATATACCGCTGGTGATTAACAAGGGTGCCAAGGCGTTCAGCTCTATCGGCACCGATGGCAGTAAGGGGACGAAGATTTTCTCCCTGGTCGGCAAGGTCAATAACACTGGCCTGGTCGAAGTGCCGATGGGTGCCACCCTGCGAGATATCATCTTTAAAATTGGCGGCGGGGTCCCGGGTGGTAAACAGTTCAAGGCGGTACAGACCGGCGGCCCGTCCGGCGGGTGCCTCCCGGAAAACTTGCTTGATACCAAGGTTGACTTCGACGAGTTGAGCAAGGCCGGCGCCATGATGGGCTCAGGCGGGATGATCGTCATGGACGAGGATACCTGTCTGGTCGATATTGCCAGGTATTTTCTGGAATTCCTAAGTGACGAGTCGTGCGGCAAGTGCACTCCATGTCGAGAAGGTATCCGGCAGATGCTCAAAATCCTGACCAATATGACCAAAGGGCTAGGTCAGCAGGGGGATGTCGACCTGCTCCTGGAACTGGCCGAGACCACTAAGGGTTCGTCCATGTGTGCTCTGGGAAAAACTGCTCCCAACCCGGTTCTCAGTACTTTAAACCACTTCAGGGATGAATATGAAGCGCACATCAATCAGCAAAGATGTCCGTCGCTCTCCTGCAAGGAATTGATTGATTTCTATATCGAACCGGAAAAGTGTAAGGGCTGCGGAGCCTGTTTCCGCAAGTGTCCTGCAGATGCTATCACTGGAGAGAAGAAACAGGTGCATGTGATTGATCAGGATAAATGCACCAAGTGCAGAGGCTGTGTAGAGGCTTGTCCGGCTGCTTTTGACGCGGTGAGGATTTTGTCCGGTACGCCGGTACCAACTGCCGTAACAGAAGAAGCTTAGTGTCCTGTCGTGCGCCAAATGTCGATTTCAGCAAGGCGAGAAGCGAGCATATGCAAGACGCGCGAACGCAGGACCAGTTATCTAATTCAAGTGAGTGCAACGCCGCAGATGGTCGTTTATCGCCTTGCCCTGCGGGAGTCACGCAAAAAGCCCAATACGGCGTTGCAGCCCTTGACAAGGGCGCGCCATTTTCTGCGGCCTGCGCCTTGTCTTGGGCTCTTTGCGTGGCTCTGAATACAACATTTGACGCATGACATGACACTAGGATAATAATTATGAGTGAAATCAACTTGCAGATAGATGGAAAAAAGGTGACCGCCAGCGAAGGCATGACAATCCTTGATGCAGCACGTAGCGTGGGCGTTTCTATCCCGACTCTTTGTGACCACGAAAAGCTGCATCCATACGGTGCCTGCCGGGTCTGCACGGTTGAGGCGGATGCGCACGAGAGGACAAGTCTCCTCGCCGCCTGTCAGCACCCGGTGGAAGATGGTCTGGTGGTCAGAACCAGAACCGAGCAGGTCGATAAGATCCGCAAGATGCTCTTAGAGCAAATGCTGGCGCACGCTCCTGATTCCGAGCAGATAAACGAACTGGCAAATATCTATGGCGCCGACCGCGATCGCTTTGAAAAAGAGTCTAACTTCTGTATCCTCTGTGGTCTCTGCGTTCGCTACTGCGCCGAGATAAAACAGAAACACGCTGTCGGCTTTTTTGACCGGGGTTCGAAACGGGAGATTGCTTTTATCCCGGATGTTGCGGTGAAGGAATGCTGGGATTGCAAAGAATGTTTTCCGTTGTGCCCCACTTCAGCACTGCAGGCAGCCTATGTATTAACTGAGTCACTGCTTGAACCTCCAGATTCACCCATGCCTTCTTGCGGTGGGGGGTGCTCACGATAGTATGAGATGTTGCAATCAATGAATGCATAGAATGGTGATTTATGGAAGGTCCATCCACTCTTAAAATCATCCGCGTAACTCAGGAGAAGCAAGAGTTGGCTACGCGCCAGGTCGTTGAGGAATATCCCTTGCGTCTGCGGGTCAACGGACGCGATCTGGCGACTCTGGTCTGTTCGCCGCACCAACTCAATTTTCTACTCGCCGGATTTTTCCACCTACAGGGATTCATTAATAGTCTTGACGATATCCTTTCCATGGGGGTTTGCGATGATTATGGTCTGGCCGAACTCCGTATCCGTACAGAATTGCCAGAAAGACTGCAACCAACCCTGACGTCCGGTTGCGGCACCGGGATTGCCTACAACTTGCCGCAAAACCTGCTCGATCTTTCCCGGCAGCGGCCACGCAGCTACCACAGCGAGGCGCTGTTCCGCCTGATGAAAGATTTACAGGGCCAGGCTGAACAGTACCGCAACCACGGCGGCATTCATTCGGCTGCCATTGGAGACGCTGATGGCCTGTTGCTCTACGCCGAGGATCTCGGCCGCCATAACACCCTCGACAGACTCGCCGGCGAAGCTTTGTTTAAAGAAATCGAATTGCAGGATAAGATGCTGGTCACCTCCGGGCGGGTCTCAACCGAGATGGTCGCAAAGGCGGCTCGGCTCGGTATTGGTCTGATTGCTTCGCGTACCTCGCCAACTGACAAAGCGATCGAACTCTGCGAGCAAGCCGGGATCACCATGATCGGCTACCTGCGTGGCAACAGTATGGAAATCTATAGCCATGCGCAACAGCTGCAATTGTAGGGCAGCCACAAAGGGTCCTGGGTGCGCCTGATTCAGCTTTATGTCACTTGATAGTTATCTGCTTTCATAATGTATTGATTCGTGTTTTCCATGTAAAAGCATCAAGGGGGTATTAGCTATGGCTCGACATTCTGATGATCCGGTGAGACATATCGTCACTTTCCGTGTGAACCATGAGGAAAAGGTATTGTTGGAGGCGTTGGCGAAACTGTCCGGCCGCACTGTCTCCGATTTTGTGCGTCGGAATCTGGATTTGCTAAAAGAGAATGACAGTCGTTAAATACTGTCTTTACTGCTTCAGTGACAAAATAGGAAAAAGATATTATGCGATTTACCGGAACCGATTCTTATGTAGCGACAGATGATCTTAACCTGGCAGTGAATGCTGCTATTACCCTGGGCCGACCTCTATTGATAAAGGGCGAACCTGGAACCGGCAAAACCATGCTGGCAGAGGAGGTGGCCAGAGCGTTGGGCATGCCACTCTATCAGTGGCATGTTAAATCTACCACTAAAGCTCATCAGGGACTGTACGAGTATGATGCGGTCTCACGCTTGCGTGATTCACAGCTAGGCGATGAGCGTGTGCATGAGATCGGCAACTACATCGTTAAGGGGAAATTGTGGGAGGCTTTCGAGTCAGAGCAGCGCGCAGTTCTGCTCATCGATGAAGTCGACAAGGCCGACATTGAATTCCCCAATGACCTGCTGCAGGAACTCGATCGGATGGAGTTCTACGTCTACGAGACCCGGCAACTGATCACAGCGAGGCACCGGCCGGTGATCATCATTACCAGCAACAACGAGAAGGAACTGCCCGATGCCTTTTTGCGGCGCTGTTTTTTCCACTATATCCGCTTTCCTGAGGCAGAGACCATGGCGCAGATCGTCGAGGTGCACTATCCGGGAATCAAACAGTCGTTGCTCAAGAGCGCCCTGGAAACCTTCTTCGGTATGCGAGAAGTGCCAGGCCTGAAGAAAAAACCCTCCACCTCGGAACTGCTCGATTGGCTCAAACTGCTGGTGGCCGAGGAGATTCCCGCTGAGGCCCTGCATAGTAAACAGCCCGGCAAAGCGATTCCGCCTCTGCACGGTGCGCTGTTGAAGAACGAACAGGACTTGGGATTGTTCGAAAGGCTGGTTGGAATGTCGCGTCGCGGGCGCTGATTGTGCGTAAGTCCCTCTCTTTTTACTCACATCCGTAGGCCTTCGCCTATTGCTGTTACAAATAAATGATTTGGGTTAACCCTTTTACCCTATGTAGCTGTTAATTGGTGTTTTTTGTGGATAGGAGGTTGTAACGCATGAGCATTATGACTGAAATGCGCAATATGGCCCTGGGTCTCACCTCACGTTTTCAGATCCCGAAAATAGCCGGTATTGTCTTCCCTCCCTTTTATGAAGGAGGTCAACCTAAAGACTGTGAGTTTATGGCCTTGGCGCTTGACGGCGGCGCAGGAGGGATCAGCTATCTGTTGTTGCCTGAAAGCAGCGAAGAGGGCTACCGGGCTTTAAAACCACAAACGTTTGTCGGTACCCATCCTGAGCAGTATGTAGAAGCTTTCGACGGCACCGATCCTCTACGAAATATGCTGGGGCTTGCTGCCGTTAACGTTATTTGTCAGCATGTGATGCGCATATCCAACAATGTCCCTGATGCGGCCATAGACTCTCTCGGTCTTATGCATATTGAGGATGGTGACCGTGTGGGTATGGTGGGTTTTTTCCCTCCTCTGCTGAAATATATGCATAACCGCAACGCAGATCTCATCATCGTGGAAAAAAATGAGCAACTACTCGAGCGATACCCGAATTTGCATGTGACTCTCGACGTCAACGAGCTGAATAGCTGCAATAAAGTCCTTTGCACCAGTACAGCACTGTTGAATGACACCCTTGACGAAGTTCTTCAACATTGTACGACGGCTCAACATATCTCAGTGCTGGGGCCTACCGCCGGATATTTCCCAGATCCTCTGTTTGCCCGAGGCGTGCACGTTCTGGGTGGTCGCTTTGTCAACGATGGGATGCTTTTGTTACAGCTTATTGCGGAGCGTAAGCGATGGGGAGCAGCAACTCAAAAACTGTGTTTTAGCTCTTCTGATTATGATGGCTTGGACAATTTACGAGCGATAAAATAGCCTTTATGTTAGTTGATTTCTTCCTGCAACTGAAACAAGCCAAGGTCCCGGTGACTATCCGTGAGTATCTGAGCTTGATCGAAGCGCTGGATCGGCAGGTGATCTGGGGGAGCGTCGAGGATTTCTATTATCTTGCTCGCCTCTGCCTGGTTAAGGACGAGACCAACTTCGATAAGTTCGACCGGGTCTTCGCGCAATACTTTGAGGGGGTGACTGACCTCGGTGAGGAGCTTACAACGCACATTCCTGAGGAGTGGCTACGCAAGTTGACCGAACTGGTCCTCTCAGAAGAGGAGAAAGCCCAGATCGAGGCGCTCGGTGGTTTCGAGAAGTTGATGGAAACATTGAAGCAGCGACTCGCTGAACAGAACGAACGGCATCAGGGTGGCAGCAAGTGGATTGGCACTGGCGGACGCTCTCCGTTTGGCGCCTATGGATATAACCCGGAAGGGATTCGTGTCGGCCAGGATGGCTCCCGGCATCGTCGTGCGGTGAAGGTCTGGGATCGTCGCGAGTTTAAAAACCTTGACGGCTCGGTGGAACTGGGAACTCGTAACATCAAGGTCGCCTTGCGACGCTTGCGGCATTTTGCTCGTGAAGGCGCCCCGGAGGAGCTTGATCTGCCCGACACCGTCCGCGCCACCGCCAACAATGCAGGCCATCTTGACCTGAAAATGGTCCCCAGGCTGCACAACAAGATCAAGGTGTTGATCTTCTTCGATGTCGGCGGCTCCATGGATGATCATATCAAAATCTGCGAAGAGCTTTTTTCTGCAGCCCGCACGGAATTCAAACATCTGGAGTACTTTTACTTTCATAACTTTGTCTACGAGAGTGTCTGGCGTGATAATCAGCGTTACCGGGCCGAACGAATTGACCTCTGGGACGTCATTCACACCTATGGTTCAGGCTACAAATTGATATTTGTTGGTGATGCTGCCATGAGTCCCTATGAAATTTCCATGGTTGGCGGCAGTGTTGAGCATATGAACGACGAGGCAGGTTACGTCTGGCACCAGCGTTTGACTGAAGCTTACAAGGACGCTATCTGGCTTAATCCGTCCCCACAGGGTTGGTGGATATTCACCCAGTCAGTCGGTATGGTGAAGCAGCTTATGGAAGGGCGGATGTTCCCCTTGACCCTTGAAGGCCTTGAGGCGGGGATACGGTTGTTGAGCAAGGGCAGGGGCTCTCGGTCCGTTATGTCGAAGAATTAAATCCCCCATTAAGGAGCGAACATGTTGGGAAATATAACCGGTTCTTGTCTGTGCGGTGCTGTTCAATACATTGTTAATGGCGCAATTAAGGCCGTAGCAAACTGCCATTGTAATATTTGCCAAAAGACAACAGGAGGCGTCTTTGGAACTATTGCAGTTGTCGGTGAAAACGATTTAGAAGTCATCGCTGGACAGGACAACCTGACGACCTATCAGGTAAGTGAAAAAGCAATAAAATATTTCTGTCGTACATGCGGAACTCCTATCTTTAATCTACACAAAAGATATCCAGGAAATTACATGACCCAGGTTGGCTCATTTGATGACCCATCTCTTGCTACACCAGCGATAAACATCTTTTGTGAAAGCATGATGCCATGGGTCAAAAGCATTGCTGATCTTAAATGCTTTGAAAGAGAACCCATCAAGTAAACCATTGCCTGACCCGATCATCCTCTCAACTTTTAAGAATAGTCAATAAATCAAAGCCTGTCGTTCAGTCTGCTTGTCCTGCCCGTATCTTCACTCTCGCCACTATTCATGAAATGGCCAACGTCTGTCAGTTCCACTGTACGGAATTGAATTCCAAAAAAACGTTGACTGGCCGTTTGACTCATGCGAATATGCAAAACATGAACGACGAAAAGAAAATGGTATCCGCAGGGAAGGAAGGCCAAATCGTTACAGCTCTGGCGCGTGGCCTAAGCGTGCTGCGCAGTTTCCGTCAGGGAGACCGCTTTCTCGGCAACCAGGAAATCGCTGAGCGCACGAGACTGCCCAAGGCGACCGTTTCCCGGCTGACCCATACACTGACAGTTCTGGGTTATTTGAACCACTCCAGGCGTTTCAGCCAGTACAGCCTGGGACCGGCTGTGCTCTCACTTGGTTACTCCATGCTTGGCAACCTTGATATTCTTAAATCCGCCCGGCCTCTGATGCAGGCTCTGGCCGATGATTCGGAAGCTTCTGTCTCACTTGCAGCGCGAGATTCTCTGCATATGGTTTATCTGGAAAACTGCGTCGCACGGGCCAATATGATCACCTTGCGTATTGATGTTGGCGCGCGTACCCGCATTGCCAATACAGCCATGGGAAGGGCTCTGCTTTGTGGTCTGCCTGAGGAAGAACGAGCGGATCTGATCGCCCAGATTCGACAGACCACCCCGAAAGGGGAGTGGGCGCAGATCAAAGCTGGCATCGACCAGGGCATTGTCGACTACCGTGAAAAAGGTTTTTGCTTCTCACTTGGCGACTGGCGCGAAAACGTCAACTCGATCGCCGTGCCATTGATCCAGGCGGACAACTCTGTGCTGGCTATCAACTGTGGAGGACCAGCCTGGCAACTCAGTGCCGAAAAGCTTGATAAGAATATCGGGCCGCGATTGGTCGAAATCAGTCAGCGATTAGAGAATCTTTAAGACGATAAGTAATTCAAGTAAATTTTGCTCAGGAGGTCAATATGCAGTTCGGGCTAACCGATGAACAAAGGATGATGCAGGAGATGGCCAAGGATTTTGCCCTCAAGGAAATCCTTCCCAACCTTAAAGAAGATGAGGCGAATCACAAGTACCGCCCCGAACTCGTCAAGAAAATGGCTTCATTGGGCTTTTTTGGTTGTGCCTTGCCTGAGGAGTATGACGGCAATGGTTTCGGATTTCTTGAATCGGTTCTCCTTGCAGAGCAGATTGCCAAGGTCAGCGGATCGTGGCGGCTGCCTTTCAATATGCAGAATATCGGACCCGCCGTAACCGTCAACAAGTTTGGCACCAAGGAGCAGAAGCAACGCTTTATTCCCGGTTGGGTCAATGCCGATTCTTGCGGATTCTTTGCTATCACCGAGCCGAATTCAGGCTCCGACGTTGCCAGCATGGGAACCACCGCCACTGATTGTGGTGATCACTGGGAGCTCAATGGCCAGAAGATGTGGATTTCCAATGCCCATGTCGGCGACTGGGGACTGCTTTACGCTTTCACTGACAAGAGCAAGAAGTACAAAGGGATGACCTGCTTCGTCATCAACCTTAAAGACAATGAAGGCATTGTCACTGCTCCTATCGAGACTAAATTAGGCTTGCACTGTGCCCCTACTGGAGAAATTGCTTTTACCAACGCTAAAATTCCTAAAGATTCCGTCCTTGGTGAAGTCGGTCAGGGATTTCAGATTTGTATGTGGCAACTCAACAATACCCGCATCAGTTGCTCCGCCGGAGCTCTCGGAATTGCCGGAGGTGCCATTGACGCGGCGATCGATTATGCGAACGAACGAACCCAATTCGGCAAAAAAATTGGCGCCTATCAGATGATCCAGTCTCAAATCGCCGACATGGTGGCTGAACATGAGGCCGCCCAGCTCTTGGTTTATAGGGCTGCATGGCTTAAGGATCAAGGACTTCCCAATCAACAGCAGACCTCGATTGCCAAGCTCTTTGCTTCTGAGGCCGCGGTTCATGCCGCTAGCGACACGATGAAAATTTTTGGTAGTTACGGTTTCTCCACAGAGTATCCGGCTGAGCGTTTTCTGCGCGATGCGCAATCCCTGCGGGTGGTCGAAGGGACCAGTAATATTCAGAAAATCATTATCGCCGGTATCGCCATGGGTGACGTTGCAAACCGCTAGTTAAGTCAGAGAGATACGATAGTCGACACAAGGAAATGAAAAATGGATACGGACTGGTCCAAGGTTATCGAAGTTTTCAGTAGTGGCATCATCGGAGTTTTTCTGGTCATGTTCCTTCTGCAGGTTCTGACTCAGCTCAGCACCAGGGTTATTGATGCTGTTGAAAACCGTAGCAAGGGCGTGGATGCGGATCAACCTGTAGCTCCGTCGCAGGACTAAAAGGGACAGCCATGTTTGATATCCTCAAGGACCTGATTTTTTCAAGCGGACTGGTCAGCCTGACCGGCGGAAACCTGGTGATGTGGCTGATCTCCTTTGTGCTGCTCTATCTGGCCATCAAAAAGCAATATGAGCCACTTTTGCTGCTGCCGATTGCCTTCGGCATTTTAGTTGTTAACCTGCCACTCACCTTCCTCATGGAGCCTGAACATGGACTGATCTGGTTCTTTTACCATTATGGTATTGAACTCGATATCATCCCGCCCCTTATCTTTTTGGGCTTGGGGGCGATGATCGATTTCGGCCCATTGATAGCCAACCCCAAGACGCTGCTTCTGGGAGCCGGTGCCCAGGCTGGTCTCTACGTGACCTTCTTTGCCGCTGTCCTTTTTGGTTTCGACCTTCAGGAAGCTGCCTCCATCGCCATAATTGGCGGAGCCGACGGCCCGACCACTATCTACCTGACATCCAAGCTCGCTCCGCATCTCCTTGGTGCTACGGCGGTTTCTGCTTATGCTTACATGGCTCTGGTGCCCATCATCCAGCCACCGGTCATGAAACTGCTGACCACCGATCATGAGCGCCAGATCGTAATGAAAAAACTTCGTCCTGTCAGCAAGCTGCAAAGAATCTGCTTCCCTGTTGTCACCGCCATGACCATCATGCTGGTGGTTCCATCGGCGGCGCCGCTGATTTCCATGTTGATGCTCGGTAACCTCTTCAAGGAGTCGGGTGTCGTTGAGCGACTGACCAACGCATCTGCCAACGAGTTGATGAATATCGTCACCATCTTCCTCGGACTTTCGGTCGGTGCCACCATGACTGCCAGCACCTTTTTGAACCCCAAGGTTTTATTCATTTTCTTTCTTGGCCTTTTTGCTTTTGTTATCAGTACCGCTGCGGGGCTGATAATGGCCAAGGTCATGAACCTTTTTCTTAAAGACAAGATCAACCCGCTCATCGGAGCGGCTGGAGTTTCGGCGGTGCCGATGGCTGCACGTTGCGTGCACAAGGTTGGTTCAGAAGCAAACCGACGCAATTATCTGTTGATGTATGCCATGGGCCCGAACGTGGCAGGCGTTATCGGAACAGTGGTGGCTGCGGCTATCCTGCTAAAGAATCTCGGTTGAATAATTGTCTCAGGATTGACTTAACGAACAACACAATCGAAGGAGAAAAACAATGCCTGAACTGATTGCACCGATCGCTGGAAATGTCTGGAAAATACTCGTTGCCGTGGGTGACAAAGTCGAGATGGATGATGAGGTCGTCATTCTTGAGGCGCTGAAGATGGAAACTCCTATTTACTGTGAAGAGAGTGGCACTATCACCGAGATCAAAGTTAAAGAAGGTGACGCGGTCAATGAAGGGGATGTGCTGGTCGTCTTCGGCTGATTCCGATTCACTTTGCCCATAATTCCAGGGACTCCGTTTCTGTTGAAGCCAGCCCCGTTATTGATGTGAAAGGACTTCTCCATGTCACGCAAACAAACGCCGCTACGCCCATATTTCGAGAAAATGCCTGAAATTGGCAAGGAACTCAGGGAAGGTGAGGTGCGTCGCTCCCAAGCCAACCTCGAGCTTGTTCGAGAGCAGGAAGAGATCATTGCCCAGGAGGTCGAGCGGGTAAAAAAAGCCGGTATGCCTGCCGAGAAGATTCATCAGCGCGGCGGTATGACCATCTA
>CAZXBD010000223.1:0-2337 GCA_964638305.1 uncultured Geobacteraceae bacterium
GACTGGATTTTCGAGATTCGGAAGATGCGATCAACCAAAGCTGATGCAACGCTGCCCACCCCTAAAGTCTTGGAGCGCATCGGGCCGGACCCGCAGCAGTATCCGGTCTTCGAGGAGTGAGACGTCGAATGAGGATATTCAGATAGCTCAGAAAAACTGCGTATCGAAACGGCGGTTTTCAGGGCGAGCCTGCGGCGGCATTGTCAGCACTATGATGTCTCCTTTGGGTCGGGAACCGCCTATTGCAGTGCAACACGGGAACGTCCGCTTTCTGGGAAATGATTCTCATTACAGAAGAAAGCGGACGGTCAGATTGTGCGATGCAATAGGCTGGAGTCGGCCAACAAGAGACATTAACTAAGTATGACCCCCGTTGGGAGTCCCTTGTAGTGGCGTGATAGAAGGCTCTATTCTTCCTACATCTGGGGATTAATACAGGAAGACGGCGTGATGTGGCAATCGAGGGTAGGTAAGTTTTACAAGAGGATTACTGCGTAACCGAAACGTGTAGTTATCAACACCGCGCTGCGGTTCGCCTTGGCGGGGTTGTTGTCTTTTTATGCCCCTGAACCGGCGGATAGGATCCACAATAATCTCAAGATTATCGCCAAGACGGTGACCATCAAGATCAGCGCCAAGAAATATTCGTCAATATGACGTTTTATTCCTCGTTTAGCCCGCCTTCTCATTCGGTTCACCCAACTATTCTTACCTGTCATACCCTTATCGGCAGTATTTAGGTTTTCTTTACCAAGGCGGGTACTCACCCAGCCGGGAAGAGTTGACGGGATTTTTTTTATTGCTTTCCCTGAAAGCGGACTGTGAGATCCGTGAATAGAACTTCTGTGCCCGGCCATAACTGGACATTCCCCGTTGAGCTGGCTATGGGACAAACCAGCCGCAAGCCGTCATTTCCCGGTCATTCTGTCCGCCCGCCTGGATACTTTGCGGCATGTGGTCGGCGAACTGGCGCTCCCAGCCACCAACGGCGGGCCGTCTAGATCGCAGCGAGTGATCGCCTCTGTCCTTAGCGGATGTTACTTCGCGCGCTCGAAGAACTGATCCACCGCTTCAATGGCATGACTCGCGTAGATCATTCCGGGCCCACCTCCCATTAGGACTGCCACGCCTAGCGCTTCAACCAATTCTTCCCTAGTGGCGCCGGCTTCTATGGCATCGTAAACGTGGTGAGCGATGCAGTCGTCACACCCATGTGTGACACTGATTGCCAATGCCATCAGTTCTTTGGTCTTCCTGTCGATGGTGCCCGTGGCTCCTGCTGCTTGGTGGAGCTTTTCAAACGTCTCCATCACCGAAGGCTGTGCGACCGCGAGGGTTTGGGAGTTCTTCTTTACATTTCGCAATCTGTCTGGATAGGAGACCGCTTGCTTCGTTGCGTCATTCACGGTTTGTTTGCTCCTTCTTGGCCGATTTCTACTCGGGTCTTGTCTTGCAGTTCGAATGTCAATGGAAATCGGTGGGTAACCGTTGCGTTTGTGATCCCCACCGTCCGCATTCCCGTTATGACTTGGCAACTTGTACTCTTGAGTACTTGACGCGCGGTGAATGCGGCGGAATCGCAGCCCAGTACGACTGCCGCTTCATAATCCTTGGCTCGCTTAACCAAGCGTTTGCGCTGTCCTTTTGTCCAAAGGCACATCATCGGGAGTGGTAGGCGCGTGGTGAAGACGCCGGTTCGAACACCACGTTTCTCAAGAGGACCGCGGATCTCCTTTATGTGGTCTTCAAGGGCACCAGTCTTGAGGCCGTACTTGAAGAACTCGATCCACGGTGAGTCTTGCTGCATCGCTAGACTGAACTGCGGGCAGATAGGACATAGGACGATCAGAACAGAATTGGCGTTCCCTAGATCGCCCGAGATGTCCGTTGGCTGTAGATTAATAGGCATGGATCACCTTCTACTCCGATATTTCTCATCGCTACGGATAGGAAGCTTAACGACTGCGCCAATCGCGCCAAAGGTTGAGCCTCCTCATGCGCGAAACATCCGAATCACGTTTTCGATGAAATAATTGCAATCTTTTTCTCGTCGTACTCTTCTTTATCTATCTCTCCGCGTGCATACCGTTTGTCTAGAATGTCTAGAGCCGACTCGGGTGCGGGATCCCGATCACCCTCGTAGGCGTGCCGGCTCCCTGGGTGCTCACCCATCCACCACGATGGCGGCCACCGCCCCCCTCGACCCCTGCTTAAAAAAAGGAAAAGGAATATGAACATGAGCAGCATCATCAGCGGGCAAATCCACCAAAAACCGGACCAATGTGTGTGCCAACCAGGCCATGGGCCAGAGTGGGGTGCGGTCTGCTCCGCGGCAAA
>CAZXBD010000224.1:0-9644 GCA_964638305.1 uncultured Geobacteraceae bacterium
TGCGATGTCCTTATAACCACAGAGAAGGACGCTGTAAAACTTTCAGGCATAGAATTCCCTGCCCCCTGCTATCAGGTTGGCGTTGAACTGATTTTTGAGGAGACTTCTCTACTTGAAGACGCACTTGGCAAACTTTTCTCTGAAATGCCAACCAGCAGCAAGTGAAAAATTAATGAACCTGATCTTTTGCCTTTATGACTATTTCCCCTTTGGCGGACTGCAGCGCGATTTTCTCAGAATCGTCAACACGGCCCTGGAGAGGGGACACGGCGTTCAGATACTGGCCAAGGACTGGCAGGGCGAAAAGCCGACCGGCCTGAATGTCCAACTACTGTCACATTCCGCCTTATCCAATCACAGACGTTGCGATAAGTTCAACCAGGCTCTCGCAGGTTTTTTGCAGAACAGCTCTGTTGACGCCGTGGTCGGATTTAATAAAATGCCCGGCCTTGATGTCTACTATGCTGCTGATTCCTGCTACCAGGCCAGAATGAGAAATACGCGGGGGTCCATTTACCGGATGATGGGTCGGTACAGAACGTATGCCGGTTTCGAAAAAGCAGTTTTTTCTCCGCAGTCACAAACGGAAATTCTTTTATTGTCTCCCCAGGAGAAGCAGAAGTTCATCGACTGTTACGCTACTCCTGAAGAGCGGTTTCACCTGCTTCCTCCGGGAATCGAGCAGGACCGTTTTCGCCCTGCCAATGCCCCGGCAATAAAAGCTGAAACCCGTCAGGAACTTGGAGTTTCAGAGGACCAGATCATGTTGCTTATGGTTGGTTCAGCTTTCCAGACAAAAGGTGTTGATAGGGCAATTCGTGCACTGTCCAATCTGCCGGAGGGTTTACGAGAAAGGGTCAGGATGTTCATTGTAGGCAAAGGCAAAATTAAATCTTTTTCTGCATTTGCCAATAAATTGAATCTTGCCGAACAGGTTGTCTTCCCTGGCGGTCGTGATGACGTGCCGAAATTTTTACTTGCTGCAGACCTGTTGCTGCACCCTGCACGAACAGAAAATACCGGAACTGCCCTGATCGAAGCGATGGCCGCGGGTCTTCCTTCACTGGTTACGGAAAATTGTGGTTACGCTTTTCATGTCAAGGATGCTGCTGCTGGGGTCGTAGTGCCGGTGCCTTTTCAGCAGGAAGCACTGGACAAGGCACTTTACGAACTGCTCTCCAATTCCGATCTGCACGCATTGGCGGAGAACGGCGTTCAATATGCATCTCGAAGTGACATGACGGGTCTTCATGACAAGGCTGTTGATATCATCGAAGAGGTTGCCCGGAGGAAGCTGCGATGATTACTCTCTGCCCGGCCCTTAAAGAAAAGTTTCCCGGTGATGATGCCTTCGAAAAGGTCCTTGCCATGGACGGCAAGATATACCGTGATTTCAAAGGTCGTAAAACTCTACGATTCGTGCACGAAGGGAAGGGTTATTTCCTGAAAATCCACCCCGGAGTCGGTTGGGGTGAAATTTTCAAAAGCCTGTTAAGTCTCAGAGTCCCTGTGCTGAGTGCGAAAGACGAGTACCGCGCGATCCTCGCTCTAGAGAAGATTGGCGTGCAGACGATGACGATTGCCGGATATGGTTTGCGTGGCAGCAATCCGGCAACTCTACAGTCTTTTATCATTACTGAGGAGATTGAAAACTCGGTCAGTCTGGAAGAACTTGTCCTGCAGAGTAAGGACTACCCTCTGACATCACGAATGAAACGTGCGATCATAAGAAGGGTGGCCGAAATTGCCCGGACCATGCACCAGAATGGCGTAAACCACCGGGATTTTTATATCTGCCATTTCCTGCTGCCAAAAGCTTGGCTGAGACAAGAGAACCTCGACGATAAACCCCCCTTGTATGTTATTGACCTACACCGCACCCAGGTTCGTCCATGTATTCCGTCACGATGGCTGGACAAGGATATGGCCGGGCTGCATTTTTCAAGTATGGATGCTGGTTTGACAACGCGTGACCGTTTGCGCTTCCTTTGCTCATATACAAACCAGCCTGTGCGGCAGGTTGTTAAAGAGATTGACGGCTTCTGGGCCAGGATCGACAGGAAGGCGGTCAAGCTTTACCGGAAATTCCAGAAGAACTACGGGTAGTTTGTAAAATTCTGGTATCATTGGGAAAGTTATGTCGGCTCGGGACAGCTTCAATACGCATAGAAAGGAAAACATGATGGTTGAAGAGATCCATCGTCAATTGGAATCACATGTTGAGGTTATTCAGGTTGTCGGTGAAAAACTTGCTGGGCCGGTCGCCGACTGCGCTGCGGTCTTGATAGAAGCTTTCAAATCAGGGCACAAGGTCTTAACCATGGGAAACGGAGGCTCTGCTGCCGATGCACAGCACTTTGCAGCAGAACTTGTCGGACGGTTTCTGCTGGAACGCAAAGCCTTGCCAGCGATTGCCCTGACGACTGATACGTCAATCCTTACGGCTGTCGGTAACGATTACGGTTTCGATGATGTTTTTAAAAGACAGGTTGAGGCTCTCGTTAGCCCCGGTGATGTCTTGATTGGCATCTCCACCAGCGGGAACTCCCAGAATATCAAACGCGCTCTTGAGGTCGGTAAAAGCTCTGGGGCTAAAACGGTTGGTTTGCTTGGCCGTGATGGTGGCGAGATCGGTTTAATGGTCGACTCAAATCTGACCGTTCCAAGCGATGAGACCCCCAGAATTCAGGAAGCACACCTGTTTATTATCCATATGCTCTGTGACCTCGTTGAAAAAGGTCTTTTCGGTGCTAAGTCAGCTTAGTGGACAAATTTTGCTGACCTGGAGTTAATCCTGCCCTTGAAATCTCTTGCCCTGCATGAATATCAACGACTGGTCGACAAGTCAGTGGTTTTAGAGCAGGATCGGCACGGACTCAAAGTCCTTAAGACCGATGATGGCCTTATTGTCAAACTTTTCCGCCAGAAAAGGTTGCTCTCGTCTGCATTGTTCAAGTCCTACGCATCCCGTTTTGTCTCTAACGCGCATACTCTGAAGAAGCTTGGTGTAAAAACAGTTGAAATTGAAGATCTACTCTATTGCAAGCCCATCAAGAGATCGCTGGTTTTTTATCACCCGATCCCCGGTGAAACGCTCAGGGATGTGCTCAAGAGTCAGGCTTCTTCTGACGATGTCATGAGCAGGTTTATTGTTTTTTTGGCAGGGTTGCACGATAAAGGAGTTTTCTTTCGCTCAATACACTTGAGCAATATTATCGTTTCGGACTCTCTTGACAATTTTGGCTTGATCGATTTTGCAGACATGAAGATTTTTTCAAAAGGCCTTTCGATAGATATGCGCCTGAGAAATTTCAGGCATCTTACCAGATATAAATGCGACCAGGAGTCGATTAAATGTTTTGGTGTGGAGAGGTTCATGGATATCTACTTCAGTCATAGCGATATCTTAGAAACACATAAAAGCAATTTTTTAGAGTCAATGAGTCGTTTTATTAGTGTGGAGGGACGCAACTAAAATGAAGAAGATAGTCTATGTCTTGTCTACCAATTATTCTGGCTCACATCTCCTTTCTCTTGTTATCGGGAGTCATTCTCGTTTTCTGCACATCGGCGAAGTTAAGGGGCTTAGAAATAACAGGCATACTCGAAGACAATATTGTGGAATCTGTGGTGGTCATGAAAATTGTCCGGTGTTAGGAGGAATCAATCCAGAAAATATAGACAATATTTATGAAACGATATTCTCTAACGTTGATAATAATGTTTGTGGCCTGGTAGACACTTCCAAAAAGACTTATTGGGCACAAAGGTTTTTAGCTGACGAGCGTTACGAGAAAAAGTTTGTTTTTCTAATTCGTGATCCAAGGGCATTGGTGAGGCGTTGGCTGTTAGATGAAAAATTGAATGTGCTGCGTGAACGTCTGAAATTGTTAAAATATGCACCACGTTACATGGGAATGGGTGTTTTTGGTGATGCTGCGGACATTTATGTCGGGAAGTGGCTGCAGCAGAATTGGAAAATATTCAATTTTATAAAAAAATTCGATCTTGATTCTTTTACGTTGACTTATCATGATCTTGTCTTGAAAGAAGGTAAGGTCTTGACTGACCTCATGGGTTGGCTTGAGGAAGAATATGAGCCAGGGCAGGAGGAATATTGGAATTTCACACATCATGGCTCTACGAAACACCAATACAGGGATACGAAGGAGCGAAAACTTGATTGTAGATGGAAAGAGTCTCTTACTCTGGAGCAACAGGTAAGGATTGCCAAAAACAGTCACATCCAAGGCTTCATAAAAGGGTGTGGGATTACTATGAATGATGATGGATTAACTCTTCTTGGTTGAGTCATGGCTGACACCAAATGATCTTTATTCTTTTGCTAAACGACAACCTCATTCTCAACAAACGTCATCACGACGTTTTGTAATGGACTCCCGCTCTTATCACGGTGACTGTTATCGCCAGAATCTGCCCCTATAAAATTTACTTGAAAGACACTGCCGGGGAAAATGTTGTTCATTGCGAACAAGTGTTGCGAAGCTTGCCTGGTAAACGCCTTGTCTACAAAGGAACCTGGCTGCAACGTTCCGTCATTGTCAAACTGTTTCTTGATCCAAGGAGCGCCTTGAGGCACCGGGATAGAGAGAAGGCTGGTGTCGATGCGCTCAAAAATGCTCATGTATCCACTCCCGAGTTACTATTCTCCGGTCAACTCGAAGATGGCACTCCAGTTTTGGTTTTTGATTTTTTGCCTGAGGCCGAGACCGCACTGGAAGTCTGGAGTTCTTTGAAAAGTGCGGAATCGAAGAGTGGTTTTTTACGTCAATTGGTTGAGCTGGTTGGAACACTGCATGATGCGGGCCTGGTTCAGGAAGACCTGCATCTTGAAAATTTCCTGGTCACAGACCAACAACTTTATGCCATTGATGGCGATGCCGTGTCTGTCCGGGCCAGTGGTGAGGGGCTAGATTTGAAGACCAGCAGCAAGAATCTTGCTCTTCTCTTTGCGCAACTTTCTCCAGAGGACGATGTCCTGATTGAGTCAGCCGGCCAGCACTATTTAAGTTGCCGCAAAATGTCCGAGACGCAACTGCTGGCCAGGTTGAAAACGGACCTTCCTGATGTTAGGCGTAAGCGACGGCTTAAATACGTAAATAAATGTTATCGATCCTGTAGAGAGTTTGTACGTATAAAGAGAGCAAACAAAGTAGCAATCTCACGCCGTGATGTGCAAGGAGATGCACTGAATTGTCTTTTAGATGATCCGGACGCCCTCATTAGCAAAGGAGAAAAACTCAAAGATGGGAAAACATCTACAGTTGTTCGCGTTCAAATTGGCGAATACGATTGGGTTATTAAGCGCTACAACATCAAAAGCTTTTGGCATGTTATGAGTCGCTGCTTCCGGCCGACTCGTGCGTGGATCTCCTGGGGGAACGCCCACCGTTTGAAAATCTCCGGGATACCGACACCGAAGGCCGTTGCCATGATTGAAAAACGTTTTGGCCCTTTGCGTTCCACAGGGTATTATGTCTGCGACTTTGTTGAAGGGCCGCGTGCCGAAGTGTTTTTCCAGGATGACACCTTAGAGGCTTCATTCAAAGAGCGGGCGGCCAGGGGGTTTGTCCACTTGTTTGAATTGTTATACAAACTGGGTATTCACCACGGCGATTGTAAGGCCGCAAACTTTCTCCCCGGAGAAAATACGCCATGGGTTCTCGATCTTGATGCGATGCACGAGTGTTTGTCGCCAGGCCGCTTCAAGAAGCTTTATCAGGAGGACAGACAGAGGTTTCTGCACAACTGGCGATCACAGCCAGAATTGTTGCGATGGTTCGATGAACATCTGCCCAGGTAAGACCGGATTCAATTGGTCAAAGAAAAAATTGATTCATACAACACTACAAGGCAATCAAACAACCTTACTCTCCCAGGGAGATAACAGCTTATGCCTAAAGTTATTCTCGGTCTTTCCGGTGCATTAACTCATGATCCTTCTGCTGCCCTCTATATTGATGGCAAATTAGTTGCCGCTGCCGAAGAAGAACGATTCCTGCGCGATAAACACGCGAAAAACCATATGCCTCTTGAGTCAACCAGGTTCTGTCTCGATTTTGCCGGGATAAAACCACAAGAGGTCGATGTTGTTGCTTTTCCTTATGCCAAGGTTGGTCTCGGTGGCCCCGAACGCTGGCACTATGCAAAACGATACTGGTATGCACCGGACCGGGCTCTGACTGCTATTTTTAATGGCAATCGGCGCTATCATCGTAACGTCTCACAAGTAAAAGCGATGCTAGACAAGGTTGGCATACGCTGGGATGATATCGAGTTCATGCCAATTGAGCATCATCTGGCCCACGCCAGTAGCGCCTATCATCTAAGTGGCTTTGAAGGGAAGTGTGCCATCCTCGGCATCGATGGCAAGGGTGAATATGCCACGACCTTTTTCGGTTACGGCGAAAATGGCGAGATCCACAAGATCAAGGAGTTTTACGATCCTGATTCACTTGGTGGCCTCTATGGTGCAATGACCGAGTATCTCGGTTTTGAAATGCTGGACGGCGAGTTCAAGGTTATGGGAATGGCACCCTATGGTGATCCTGAAAAGTATGATTTTTCTCGTCTGGCCAAATTTGAAAATGGTGAGCTGACCATCAATACGAAGTTGGTCAACACGATCGGGCACCGACGCTATAAGGAAAATGGCAAAGGCTATTATTTCAGCCCGGAGCTGATCAAGTGGCTCGGACCGCGACGACAGGGAGACAGTGCTGACGAGCCGTATATCGACTATGCAGCCTGCGTGCAGCGCTTGTTTGAAAAATTGTCGCTTGAGATGATCGATTACTATCTCAAGGATATTCTGCAGGAGACTGGCCAGCTCTGTTTCGCCGGTGGAAGCGCCCTGAATGTCAAGCTCAACCAGTACATCATCGATCTGCCTTATGTGAAGGAACTGTTTGTGCAACCGGCGGCTTCCGATGCCGGAACTGCACTGGGTGCGGCCTCTTATGCTGCCCATCAGCATGGAATCAAGGTTGACAAGTTGCACCACGTTTATCTTGGGCCGAATTATTCCAGCGCGGAGTGTGTTGCCGCATGTGAGGAACATCCGGAACGTCCGATGTGGGAAGTAATTGATGATCCAGTCAAAACGACAGCTCAACTTTTGGCTGACGGCAACCCGGTTGCCTGGTTCCAAGGGCGTATGGAGTTCGGTCCCCGTGCTCTTGGCTGTCGTAGCATCCTCGGTTGTCCGAGTTTCAAAGGCGTTGCTGACCGCATCAATGAACAGATCAAGTATCGAGAAAGGTGGCGGCCTTTCTGCCCGAGTCTTTTGGACACGGTTGCCGAAGATATTCTACAGACCGACCACCCTGCACCTTATATGACCTTTACGTTCAAGGCCAATCCGGCCTGGAATGAACGTATCCCCGAAGTGATACATGAGGACGGAACCTCCCGTGCCCAGGTTGTCAGCAAGGACACCAACCCGCGTTATTATGCTTTGCTGGAAGAGATGGAAAGGCTGACGGGGAATGGTGTGGTTTTAAACACGTCACTGAACAGACGCGGTGAGCCCATGATTTGTTCACCCACAGATGCTCTAAATATGATTTATGGTTCGGATTTGCAGTATCTGGTTATGGAAAATGTGCTGGTGAAAAAGTCGGCCACAAGCCATATATAATTATTAACCAGAGATAAATAAACTCTCTATATCCGTGCTGGCTTGAGTGAGCTCATGACCGATCCTTTGTTTAGCGTTGTTATCCCTGCCTATAATTATGCACACTCTTTACGACGCGCGGTGGAGTCTGTCTTACGGCAGTCCGGTAGTGACTATGAACTACTCGTTGTAAACGACGGATCTACTGATGATACTGAGCAACTTTTAGTTGAATTGAAAACAGAGGACAAAGAGCGCTTACGTTATGTTACGCGTCCTAACAGCGGACTTGCTGCAACACGCAATTTTGGCGTTGATAATACAATCGGAGAATATTTAATATTCCTGGATGCAGATGACGCCTTTTGTGATGAAGCTTTGAATTTGTTGAGAGGAGTTATAGAAAACAACCCGGGTTTGGGGATGGCCGTGGGTGGCCATATCTCTGTGGGTCCAAATGGGCAAAAAACATTTAGTCAGTCCTCTTATATTCCGAAGCAGCCCTTTGATCGTGTCAAACAATACGTTTTAGATAAAAGCGTCATTTTATCAAATGGCTCTGTTGCGATGCACAGGGATATCTTTAGCCGTTATCGCTACCCAGAAAAGTTCAGAAACTCTGAAGACTTGGCAATGTTTGCCTTCGTTTTGGCAAATTATTCTGTCGTGAGAGTTGAAGGCGCGATTTCATTTGTCTATAAACATAGCGACAGTTTGCGTCATAATGTTAAATTAGCCAAGTCCATTGGGCTGAAGGTCGTTGATGAAATATTTGACCCCCAACGTTTGCCAGGTGAGTTCCAAACGCTCAAGGACAAGTTTGCAGTACAGAGATTGCTTTCTTTATCAAGAACCTGTTTTCTGGCTGGAGACAAAGCTGCTTGTCGTGAATATTTCTGGTACGCCCTCAAACGTGATTGGCGGGTAATTTTGCATGGTAGTTACTGTCGAAAGTTTATAAGATCTTTTTTTAAGCCATGACGAATATTTAACTCGTGCAGATTGGATGACCAGTGAAGAAATACAACCCGGTTGACACATCGGCAGTCAAAACGTATTCCATCAGGACCCGCAATAACAAGGTTAACGTGCAGGAACATTTTGGTAGGCCTGTTGAGTCCGGGATGGACTGTGCCGGCTTGCTTGATGCCATGCCGAACCTGCTCGGTGCTGATTCGCTACGCGCTGTCGCTGATAAGATCGTTGAGGCTCGTCAAAAAGACCGTCCTGTTGTTTTGGCCATGGGTGGGCACGTTATAAAATGTGGCCTGCAACCGGTTTTGAAGTCACTTATCGATGCCGATATCATCACTGCCGTGGCGATGAATGGCTCGGCGGCCATTCATGACTTCGAAGTTTCTCTGGTCGGCGCAACTTCTGAAGAGGTCGGCGATGTGCTACATACCGGTGATTTCGGTTTTTCCGACGAGACGGGTTCAGGTATGAACCGGGCCCTCAGGGCAGGTCTGGAAAAAGGTCTCGGCTTTGGACAGGCCATAGGCGAATGGATTATTGAACACCAGCACCCTTATCGGGAATACAGCCTGCTTGCCAGCTGCGTCGAAAATGGCTTGCCCGTGACGGCACATGTCGCAATGGGCACGGATATCATCCACCAGCATCCGGAGATGGATGGTGCGGTAACCGGCGAGATGAGTTTCCGTGATTTCAAGTTGATTACTTCCGTGGTTGCAGACCTCGGTGATGGAGGGGTCTGGCTCAATGTCGGCTCTGCAGTCATTATGCCTGAAGTCTTTCTGAAGGCTTTGTCCATTGCCCAGAATCTTGGCCATCATGTCGACAACTTTACGACGGCCAACTTCGATATGAATCAACATTATCGACCTTTACAGAATGTTGTTAAACGGCCAACCTCTGGCAGTGGTAAGGGCTACTCGATTGTTGGTCACCATGAAATCAATATCCCGCTGCTTGCTGCGTCAATCTTAGACAAAGTCGGTCAAAGGAACTAGGTCCATGACTCTCGACAGAATGCGGTTGGAAA
>CAZXBD010000225.1:0-12754 GCA_964638305.1 uncultured Geobacteraceae bacterium
TGGACAAAAAGGATGGCGTCTGGCGGGACGCGACCCGCCGGTTCTGCTTTTAGCCCTAAAAAGACAAAGGGTACGGTTTATAGACATAGGTTACCTATGTCCTTGACCTGTACAAAGAGCAACAGATTAACAATCTGTCGCCCCAATCTATTGAACGACTTCAAAGAGTCTCAAACTTACCCACACGCAAAACAAATCCCAAAGCCAATCCAAGTCGGGGTTTATCAATTAACTGGAGGATTGGCATCAACCAAACCCATTTTTCAACCATTGAACATGAGAGCAAATCAAAAAAGGTGAGATAATCATTCCATTTTGTCTCCTCGGCTTGTTTATTGGAAAATCGCAAAGAGGTTCAAACCTGTTGATTTTTCCCTGAATATCGCTATGATGAGGGTTCACACAACCTACTCTAAGGAGTCAACTCCATGTTCGGACTGGGCACAACAGAGCTGATTATAATCCTGGTACTTGTCATGATCATCTTCGGTGCCGGCAAACTGCCACAGGTCGGTGGCGCCCTGGGTAAAGGGCTGCGCAATTTCAAGGACGGCGTTAAAGATGGCAACGACGAGAAATCCGAGAAGGAACCTGACAAAATTGACGAGGACGACCAGGCAAAATAGTTCTGGTCAACACAGATAGGCAGTAAAAAGCGCCCCATTATTGGAGGCGCTTTTTTATTATTCGGCCTATGACTCAAACAAAGAACAAGGACTTTTAATAACATGTTAACGTAGAGAAGCTCAGTATGGTGTTGTCCTCTGGGGCAAACTCTACAGCTTTCTCTGCGCTCTCAGCGACTCCGCGTTAAATCCTTATTTTGGTTTTAGTACCGTTATTTATCAGACATCGCACGAAAAAAGTGAAAGTGGATCAATACGCACCATTTTGCTGCGGCGCGATGGTTATCACCACCCGACGATTCAGTTGGCGACCCGCTGCTGTTGAATTGTCGGCGACCGGCTGACTCTCGCCGAAACCAATAGTCTGCATGCGTTCGGGGACTACGCCCTGGTTAAGTAGGGCGTTTTGCACCCCCATGGCCCGGCGCTCGGAGAGCCCCTGGTTGTAAGCCTCGGCGCCGCTGCTGTCGGTGTGCCCGGCAATCTGGATATCGGTTTGCGGGTATTGCACCAGCACCTGAGACACACGATTGATTTCTGTATAAGCCCCGGGTTTAAGCGATGCCGAGTCCACATCATAGAGTACATCCGACTTGAAAGTAACCGCCAGGACATCCGCGTTGCGCTGGACACTGGCCGCCTCTGACGCCGCAAACTGCTGCTGCAGAGCCGCCTCCTGGTTGTCCATATAACGACCGATGCTACCACCGGCGACACCGCCGGCCAGAGCCCCTATACCGGCTCCGATGAGAGTTGACTTGGTGTCTCCACCGATAGCCTGACCCAATCCGGCCCCAACCGCTGCGCCGATTCCGGTCCCATACACAGCGCCCTTTTGCGTGTTGTTGGCAGGTTGGGCACAACCCCACAACATCACGACGGCAACCATAACGACAGAAATTCTCTTTAAAAACTTCAACATGATTTGACCTCCCCTCTAAGGGTTATCTTTCGTCTACAAAAAGCCGCCTGACGCCGACATCAAGAGCTTTGCTGTCACTCGAAGGATAAAATAATTCCTTTACCCTTCAACACAGCTTCTCTTGCTTGCCATGTCATGAAGCCCGTGCTAATTTTCTTATTTGGTTTCTTAGACGTAACAAGCGCTTGGAGGTTTACCAGAAAATGAAAATTACTCGTGCAGAAGTCGAACATGTCAGCAGTCTCGCTCGCCTGGCTTTGAGCGAAGAGGAGCTCGACTCGCTTACCGGTGAGATGGACGCAATCCTCGACTACGTGGAACAGCTTAACACTCTCGACACTGATGGCATCGTGCCGACAGCTCATGCGGTCCCCATGGAAAACGCTTTCCGTCCGGATGAAATCAGGCCTGGCTTCAGCACCGAGCAGGCTTTGGCCAATGCCCCGGATGCATCGGCAAACGCCTTCAGAGTCCAACGGATCATTGAATAAACAACCTTATCACGGAAAACCACTATGACGATTTACGACCTGACTCTGGCTGAGTTGCGCAACAAACTGGACAACCGTGAGCTCTCCTCGGTTGAGGTGACGAATGCTTACCTGGACCGGATTGCGACAACCAACCCGGAGATCAACACCTTCATTACTCCCTGCACCGAGACGGCCGTCGTCGAAGCGCTGGCGGCTGACCAGGTGATTGCTGCCGGAGAGGCCTCTCCCCTGACCGGTCTACCGATCGCGGCGAAAGACATCTTCAACACCCTCGGCTTGCGGACCACCTGTGCCTCGCGCATATTGGATAACTACATATCACCTTATGACGCCACGGCGATTGCCCGCATCAAGGAACAGAAAGCTGTCATCATCGGCAAGCTGAACATGGATGAGTTTGCCATGGGCAGCTCCAACGAGAACAGCGCTTTTGGTCAGGTTCGCAACCCCTGGGACCTTGACCGCGTTCCCGGAGGCTCATCAGGCGGCAGCGCTGCCAGTATCGCTGCGCGCCAGGCGGTTGCAGCATTGGGGACCGATACCGGCGGATCGATCCGGCAACCGGCGTCACACTGCAGTGTGGTCGGCTTGAAGCCGACTTACGGTCGGGTCTCCCGTTACGGCGTGATCGCCTATGCTTCCTCGCTGGACCAGGTTGGACCGGTGACGCGGGACGTTCGCGACAGTGCCCTGCTGCTACAGGCAATTGCCGGCTACGATCCGGCCGACTCGACCTCGGTGGACACACCGACTCCCGACTATCAGGCAGGCATGACCGGCGAGCTGAAAGGTTTGAAGATAGGCCTGCCAAAGGAATATTTTGTCGATGGCCTGGATGACGATGTCCGCAAAGCCGTCGAGCAGGCGGTCGTAACATATCGGGACCTCGGGGCCGAGATCATCGAAGTCTCCTTGCCGCACACCGCCTACGCTGTTGCCTGTTATTACCTGATCGCCACCGCCGAGGCCTCCAGCAACCTGGCACGTTACGACGGTGTGCGCTACGGACTGCGCGCTGACAATGCCGAGAACCTGATTGACATGTACATGCAGAGCCGGGCCGCCGGCTTCGGCACAGAGGTCAAACGCCGCATCATGCTTGGTACTTACGCGCTCTCATCGGGCTATTACGATGCCTACTATCTCAAGGCGCAAAAAGTCAGGACCTTGATCCGCCAGGATTTTCTAAACGCATTTGAAACAGTTGACACCCTGCTGACCCCGGTGGCACCGACACCGGCTTTTGCTCTGGGAGAAAAGGTCAACGATCCGCTGCAGATGTACCTCTCGGATATTTACACCATACCGGTCAACCTGGCCGGCACCTGCGCCATGAGCCTGCCCTGCGGCTTCTCAACCGAAGGACTGCCAATCGGCCTGCAATTGATCGGCAAACCTTTTGATGAAGCAACCATACTGCGCACGGCCCATGCCTTCGAGCAGGCAACCGAATGGCACAAAAGAAAGCCGGAGCTTTAATGCCGCTATATACATAAAAAACATAACATTGAAAGAGTTAACGCAAAGACGCAAGGAGAAGCTAACAGAGACGCAAAGGAAAACTTAGATACTGTCTGTTTTGGATATGGGAAAAGCCTTATGCCTATCGTTGAGCCAAGGGTTCCCTGGCGACTTTCCTTTAACTCTTTGCGCCTTTGCGTTAAATGCCTATAGCCCTGGTTTGGGTTGTAGCGCCAAATTTAAAAAAACCAGGAGCAAAAGGTTTAAGCATATGAATCAACGTTACGAAACTGTCATCGGCCTGGAAGTGCATGTCCAGCTGACCACCAACACCAAGATCTTCTGCGGTTGCTCCACGGAGTTCGGGCAGACTCCCAACTCGCAGACCTGTCCGGTCTGCCTCGGGCTGCCTGGCGCCCTGCCGGTCCTCAACCGGAAGGCCGTAGAATATGCCATTAAGGCCGGCCTGGCGACCAACTGTCAGATCGCGCCTCGTTCGATCTTCGCCCGTAAAAACTATTTCTACCCGGACCTGCCGAAAGGCTATCAGATCTCCCAGTTTGAATTACCGGTCTGCGAACATGGCTGGCTGGATATCGACCCGGAAGAGGGCACAAGCAAGCGCATTGGCATAACCCGGGCGCACATGGAAGAGGACGCCGGCAAGCTGGTCCACGGCGACACCCCGGAAACCTCCGGCAACTCCCTGGTCGATCTCAATCGCGCCTGCACACCGCTGTTGGAGATCGTCTCAGAACCGGATATGCGCTCATCCGACGAGGCGATTGCCTACCTGAAAAAATTGCATCAGATCGTCGTCTATCTCGGCGTATGTGACGGCAACCTTGAAGAAGGCAGCTTCCGTTGCGACGCCAATGTATCGGTTCGCCCCTATGGCCAAAAGGAGTTCGGCACTCGGGCGGAGCTGAAGAACATCAACTCCTTCAGATTCATCAAGCAGGCGATCGAATATGAGGTTGAGCGCCAGATTGATCTGATCGAGGGCGGTGGCAAGGTCGTTCAGGAGACCCGCCTGTTTGACAGCAACACCGGCATGACCCGATCGATGCGCGGCAAAGAGGAGGCCCACGACTACCGATATTTTCCCGACCCCGACCTGGTGCCGTTGGTGATCAGCCCGGAGTGGATCGAGGAAGTCCGTAAAACGCTCCCTGAATTGCCCGAGGCAAAACGCACTCGGTTTGTCGAAGAACTCGGCCTGTCGGCCTATGACGCCGAAGTGCTCGCGTCAGACCGTGCTCTTGCCGATTACTTTGACGCCTGTGTCACTCTGGCCAAGAACTCCAAGACCTGCGCCAACTGGATTATGGGTGACGTGCTGCGCAAACTCAGGGAAACCGAAACATCTATTGCCGACGTGCCGGTTTCACCAGAGCTTCTCACCGGTCTGCTGACGCGGATCGCCGACAATACGATCTCCGGCAAGATCGCCAAAACAGTCTTCGAGAAGATGTGGCAGGACAGCAGGACAGCCGATCAGATCATCGAAGCGGAAGGGCTCAAACAAGTCACCGACACCGGGGCAATAGAAGGCCTGGTGGACGATGTCATTGCGGCCAACCCTGACCAAGTGGCTGAATACCTGGGCGGCAAAGACAAGCTGATCGGATTTTTCGTTGGCAAGGTCATGCAGGCCAGCAAGGGCAAAGCCAATCCCGGCATGGTCAATCAACTCTTGAAAAAGAAACTGCAAGGTGGGGGCTAGGGGCTGGAAAGACAGCAAACCCTTTATCTCAATAGCTTCTGTTGAGCTCTTTAATCAATCGATGGACAGGATCAAGATATGAGTAATTGTAGTGCTTTCCCCGATGCCGGCGGCATTCGGCCGATCAAATACAGTGACGGTGTCTTGCGCCTGATCGACCAGCGCCTTCTGCCCACTGAAGAGACCTGGTTAAAATACACAGATTACCAGGAAGTCGCCGAAGCAATTCGCAGCATGGTGGTTCGTGGTGCACCGGCAATCGGTGTTACTGCCGCCTACGGTGCCTACTTCGGGGCTCGTGATATTGAGGCAGAGAGTTATGCCGACTTCATCGGCGAATTTGAGCAGGTTTGTGACGTCCTGGCTGCAACCCGGCCAACGGCAGTCAATCTCTTTTGGGCTTTAGAGCGCATGAAGAGCCTGGTGCGTGCCAACGTCGATCAGCCGGTTGACAACCTGAAGATCGGCCTCGAGTATGAGGCCATGGCGATCAATGAAGAAGACATCCGTATCAACATGAGCATGGGACGACATGGCGCGACACTCCTGCCGGAGCAGGCGCGCATCTTAACACACTGCAACGCTGGAGCACTGGCCACAGGTGGCTACGGCACGGCCCTCGGTGTCATTCGCGCGGCAGTGGCTGCGGGCAAGGATGTTGCCGTTTTTGCCGACGAAACCCGGCCTTTCCTGCAAGGTTCCAGGCTAACCGCATGGGAGTTGCAAAAAGACCATATCCAGACAATTCTGATCTGCGACAACATGGCTGGCTACTTGATGTCAAAAGGCGCAATCAACGCCGTAATTGTCGGCGCTGACCGCATTGCCGCCAACGGCGATGTTGCCAACAAAATCGGCACCTACACAGTGGCCATTCTCGCCAAGGAACACAACATCCCCTTCTACGTTGCTGCGCCAACGTCAACAATCGACCTGCAGATCCCCGACGGCTCGCAGATTCCGATTGAAGAACGCGACATTCGCGAGGTGACCCACATCGGTGAACAACAGCTTGCACCTTCGGGTATTGCCGTCTTAAATCCGGCCTTTGACGTCACACCGGCCCGTCTGGTCAGCGCCATTATCACCGAACATGGCGTCGCCCAAGGGAACTACGCAGAGCAGCTGGCCGCTTACGTCCAGCAGAGTGGATAAATGGTCTGATGACTTTTTCAGAAATTCGGACATGGCTCGAAAAAATCTTGACTGGTGACGAAATAACTCTGGCAGAAACGGTCAGACAAGCAGGTTTTACAGAGCCGACAAAGACCGCAACCAACCTGGTTCTTCTGCAGGAAATCTTTACCAGGCCCAAGTTTGTCATCAACATCGCCAAGCATGCGCTGACAACTGCTGACCCCGATCTGGCCCTCAACAACCTCGAGCGTTTATGCGGCACAGTTAAAAAAGAACGACTGACCACGATTCTCAGTCAGCCAATAACATCGAATCAACTACTTACAATCCTTGGAGCCTCACCTTTTCTGGCAGGACTTCTCTGTCGCAGAGCCCGCTTTTTTGAAGGGCTGTTCGTTCAGTCCCAGATTGAGAACAAAAAAACCGAAGAGCAGATGTGTATCGAACTGCGTCAACTGATCACTGATGAGGCAGATACTGCGACATTGCATCGCGGTCTTCGCATTTACAAGGGGCAGGAGATGTTGCGCATCGGCGGTCGCGACCTCTGCGGGATCGCAGAACTGGAAGAAGTCACCGATGAACTCTCATCACTGGCGGCAGCAACCCTGCAAAGAGCATTTGAAGTCTGCAGCGTTCAACTTCAGTCTGAATATGGCCTACCCATTATCGATTCCGAGCATGATGAAGGACAAGAGGTCGCTGATTTCACCGTGCTCGGCATGGGCAAGTTCGGCGGCTGCGAACTGAACTTTTCGTCTGATGTCGACCTGATCTACTTCTACAGTTCTGATCGTGGCAAAACCACCGGCATCAGCGACCCCATTCGCGGACAGCGTAACCAGATTTCAATCCATCAATACTTTGTAAAACTCTCTGAACTGATAAGCCGAGCGATCGGCCTGGCAACCGAGGACGGTTTCGTCTTCCGAGTTGATCTGCGCCTGCGCCCGGAAGGCAACAGTGGAGAGATGGCCAACTCCATCGCTGCTGGAGAAGTATATTACGAAAGTTGGGGGCAGAGCTGGGAACGCTCAGCAATGCTCAAGGCCCGCCCGGTCGCCGGATCAATAGAACTCGGTGAACGACTCCTGGCGCGGCTGGATCCATTCATCTACCGTCGTCATCTCGATTACGCCATGATCGACGACATCAAAACCATGAAACAGAAGATAGACCGCAGCCTGATGCGCGAGAAGGAAGGCGAGCTTAATCTCAAGCTCGGGCGCGGAGGCATCCGTGAGATTGAGTTTTTCATTCAGGCCCTGCAGTTGACCAACGCCGGCAAGAACCCACGTTTGCGAGAACGCAACTCCCTGAAAGCCCTTGAAGTTCTCTGTGAAGAAGCTTTGATCACCACCGTGGAAAGGGACAACCTGAGTGAGGCCTATCGCTTCCTGCGAACCGCAGAACACCGCATCCAGGTGGTCCATGAGCAACAGACTCACAACCTGCCGACCCGTCCGGAAGAGCTCACGGCCCTGGCTAGGCGGTGCGGCTTTACGCACAGTGATGAGTTCATTGCTGTCCTGCAGCAGCACAGGGACAATGTTTCGGCTGTTTTCAGGGACCTGTTTTACACCAGCGATGAAGAGTTGCCCTCCCAGGTCAGTTCCGAGGTCACCTTTCTCTTCGATGTCAACGCCGAGCCGGACCTCTGTATGGACATTCTTGAAGAAAAGGGCTTTCGGCCGCCGGAGGCGGCCTATGAAAGCTTGCAAATCCTTCGCCAGGGCGGCACAAAGGGATATCTGACCGAGCGGGCGCATCGACAGCTTGACCGGATTGCCCCCCTGCTCTTTCAGGAGGTGATGAACTGTCCTGATCCGCCAATGGCACTGGCAAACATGCAAAAATTCCTTGAAACGTGCCGGCGCGCACGCGGGACTTATTACGCTCTGCTTGCCGAGAACCCGGAGATCATCAAAGTCCTGGTTTCTCTTTTCGCCACCAGCCAATTCCTCTCACGCAACTTTATCCAACATCCGGAAGTCCTCGATTCGCTGGTTTCACGAAGCTATGCCCAGAACGTCAAAGAAGCTGAGGACCTCACTGCAGAACTGTCAGAGCAACTTGACAACGCCTCTCATTACGAGGACAAGCTGAACACTCTGCGCCGTTTCCGCAATGAAGAATTCCTGCGGATCGCTCTCAACGACGTACATGGTCATACGCCCCAGGGGCAAACGACCCGCCAGCTTTCTTTGGTGGCTGACGTCTGTCTGCAACAGGCCTTGGCGATAGCGCGGGAAGAGTTGCTGGAACGTTACGGCCTGCCCTACTGCCAGGACGGTGACAGCGAGTCTCACCAGGCGGCGTTCGCAATTGTCGGCATGGGGAAACTCGGCGGAATGGAATTGAATTATCATTCCGATCTCGACATCATCTTTATTTATGAGGGCGAGGGCAAAACCCGACCAGCAAACGGTGCCGACCCGGAACGTTTCAAACCTCAGACCAACCAGCAGTACTTTGTCCGACTGGCCCAGAGGATTATTTCCATCCTGACTCTGATGACCCAGGAAGGACACGTCTACGAGATCGACACCCGCCTGAGACCGTCCGGCAACCAGGGGCCTCTGGTATCTTCCCTGCCAGCCTACCGTGAATATCACGAGAGTTCGGCGGCGCCATGGGAACGTCAGGCGCTGATCAAGGCAAGAGTGGTCGCTGGTTCTGCGGAACTGGCTGAAAGCTATAACGCTCTGACCAACGAAATCGTCTACGCTCGCCCTCTCCAGGACAATCTCGCCGAAGAGATCCGCCGCTTGCGCCAACGCATGGAGAACGAACTCGGCAAGGAGAATGCACAGCACCGCAACATTAAAACCGGGCGCGGTGGCATGGTCGACGTCGAGTTTATCGCCCAGTACCTGCAGTTGCGATACGGTCGCGAGAGACAGGTCCTGCGCTGCCGCAACACCCTGGAGACCCTGACGCTCCTGCAGGCTGAAAACTTGCTATCAGAAATGGATTATGAGAATCTCGTAACTGGTTACAAGTTCCTGCGACGGTTGGAGAACAAGCTTCGCCTGGTGCACGACCAATCGGTTAACGAATTGACTGCCGACCCGGAATATCTGGCAAAGCTGGCCCGACATCTTGGCTATCCGGACTCTTCAGAACCGCAAGAGAAAGTGTTCAGGGAAGATTACGCAAGGACAACCAAGACGATTCGGGATATATTCAACCGCATCATGAACGACACGGAGAAGCCCAGACATGAGCCCTGAGCAGGATATCAAACAGATTCTGATCGTCGATGACGACCCGAATATACGCCGACTGCTTTCCGAGGCTCTGCGCCTTCACGGCTACAAGGTCCATAGCTTTGAGGAAGCGGAGACCGTCCTGCAGGAATTGGACAAGCACGATTTTGACCTGGCCCTGCTGGATGTTATGCTGCCGGGAACCAACGGTCTGCAACTCTGCCGCAAGCTCAGGTCCCTGCCAAAAACCAGAGATCTGCCGATCATAATGATGTCCGCTTTCTATAAAGAGGCCGACCACAGCCGTGAGGCCCGCGAGCAGTATGGTGCAACAGGCTACCTGCTTAAACCTTTCCCGCTGAAAGCTCTTCACGAAGAGATCACCGCGCTGATCGGCTCCCCGGCTCTGACACCAAATGCCGAGCGTCTCAGCATCAAGGGGAATCTCTCGGAGACCGGCTTCCCCCGGATTCTGCATAATCTGTATAGCCTGCGAGCAACCGGTTTATTGCACCTACAGAACGACTCCGTCAAAAAAGTTATATACATTCGCGACGGCTATCCGATCTTCGCGCGTTCGAACATGGTGCGCGAATTTCTAGGCCAGATACTTGTAGACACCGGGCATCTCAACGATGAAGAGTTGAAAAGATCTCTGGACGTTGCCAGAGAGAGCGGTCAGCGGCACGGAATGGCACTGATCGATATGGGGTTGATCAATCCGCACCAGCTGAACGATGTTCTGCGGACCCAGGTCCTGGAAAAGTTGCTCGACATTTTTTCCTGGTCCGAAGGAAGTTACCAATTCGTACAGGCGCGTGAGTTTAAACAGGGCGTGACCAGCATTGATTTTTCACCAGCCAACCTGATTCTACAGGGGTTACGCGAATACGCAAGTCGTGAACAAGTCCTGAAGATACTCGAGCCACATCTCGATCATTATCCGCAACTTGCCGAAAACCCCCTCTACCGATTCCAGGAAATTCAGCTCACTGCCAAAGAAGAACGCATTATGGCGAGTTGCCAAGGGAGCTCAACGCTATCCGACATTCTCAAACGCCACGTATTGTCACGTAAAGAGGCGGAGTCACTCCTGGCGACTCTCCTGACTACCGGGATCCTGGTCAGCGCCTCCGAACCGGTAATAACAACGGATGCTTCGGCCCGCGACGAAGCAGAAGAAGATATCCGCACCCGGCGAAACAGCTTTCTCAAGGACTATGCCGTGATGATGGAGCAGGATTACTTTACGCTGCTCGGCGTCAGTAAATCTGCATCCAGTGAACAGGTTCGTGAAGCCTACCATGATCTGGTCAAGGAATATCATCCTGACCGCTTCTTTGAACAGGATGTCCTGCTCGATCTGACGGACAAGGTGAATGCTCTCTTCAAACGCATCAGCGACGCTCACGAAACTCTGGCCGATGAAAATGCCAAGGAACGTTACATCAGGGAAAGTGAGGAAGTTTCGCCCTCCCCAAATGACAACCTGAATCAGATCGTTCGTACAGAGGTTGCATACCAGAAAGGGAAGAGTCTTTTCGAGGAAAAAAAATATAAAGAAGCGCAAAAGGCTTTTGCTGAAGCGCTGGAATTGAGTCCCAATGAAGCGGAATACCTCATGTACAAGACCTGGGCCGCCTACAAAGCCAATCCCGATGGCCTTGGAGTCATGAGCGAAACCCGCAAGCAGTTGATTCGGGTCA
The DNA here is from genome assembly GCA_964638305.1 of uncultured Geobacteraceae bacterium. GTDB lineage: Bacteria > Desulfobacterota > Desulfuromonadia > Desulfuromonadales > BM103 > M0040. The sequence goes on from CAZXBD010000225.1 coordinate 11,282, forward strand.
CGGAATTAAGTCCGAGGCTGGGCCTGGCGCACTTATATCTTGGCTACCTCTGTAAGGAGGAGCACAATGTGAAAGAAGCTCAGCGTCGTTTCGAGAGGGCGGTCCGATGCGATCCAGACTGTACCGAAGCTCTCCGCGAGTTGCGATTGATGAGTCTGCGCAAGGAGAAACCGGAGAAAAAGAGAAAGGGGTTGTTTGGCAAAATGCTCAGATGAGCTAAGCCTGCCAAGGGTCGCCCGGCACGTCGAGCCAACTGACACAGGGATCGTTAATCGCGATACCCTCGCTGGCGCAGGCATTGACAACACAGGTTTTTTCAATGAAACGTCGCAGCATATCGCAATCAACGTCACCGAGCAGTCTGAAGAGGACTCCGATCTGAGGCTGGGTCCGGCCCGCAAAATCACCGGCAGGCACACAATACAGAACCTCTGCAGGGATTCGCAGGGTTTTACCCGCCAAGGTCACTTCAATGTGCAACAATGTGCCCCGCGCTATTTCCCGGGCACAGACAATACGCCCGCCACGGTCAGAGAGAGAAATCAGCTGGCCCTCTAACCAATCATTTTCAATTTTCAGGTCAACGGCTTCGTCCATGGTCACGCGGATATGACGACGGGGAACCGTGTAAAAACGAGACTCAAGCAAATGATACAGCTCGGTCATTGAAATAGGGACGGTAAGAAAACTTTCTTCTGATAGCTCCATGGGGGTCAGCCAGACCACTTGGTCATCATGCGGCGGCAAAGCCAACCCACGTTCAGCAAAAACCACCTCGGCTGCAGACAAATCATCGACAGAGAGGAATCTCCACTCGGCAAGAATTCTTCTCAACAGCCGATTGAATTGCAGGTTGCGAGTTAAAATGGCAACCTGCTTGACTCCGGTTCGTTTACCCCCTAACAGCATTGTGTCACGTCCTGCCTTTCAACATGTTCTGCGGAAAATCAATAACAAGGGCCGTGCAATCATCGAAGGGTGACTGCCCGGCAAGGTACTCGTCAACCTCATCAAAGAGCCGCTCCAGAAATACCATATAATCACCATCAAGTCTTGCAAAAGCCTCATCCAGTCTCTCGGCACCAAACATTTCTCCGTTAGGATTGTTACAGTCGACAAGGCCGTCGGTGTAAAGCAGCAATCGATCATTGGCAGCAAATTGGAAAGTATCTTCCTGAAATTCTGTCCGATCGAAATAGCCGACGGGATGGCTGGTCGCCGGCAACCGGAGCAGACCCTCCTTACGACGAACCAGGCCGGCGGGATGCCCGGCATTGATGTAGTGCATCGTCAAGCTCTCCGGGTCGATAACACCGAAGAAAAGCGTTGTCGAAAAAAAATGGTCGAGAAGGGCAGAGCGTTGAGCAAATTCACGTAAAAATGAGTTGAGGTCGGCAACCACGCTTTGCGGGCTGCACTCTTGCTGGGCAGCGCGATGGATAAAACCGTACACCAGCGACATGACAACTGAAG
>CAZXBD010000226.1:0-24141 GCA_964638305.1 uncultured Geobacteraceae bacterium
GGGCCGACCATGCGCCTTGAGCATGGGCGAATTGTCAACGAACTGGTTCCCCTGGTTCTGGCTGCTGCTGAAGAGCTTTCGACCCGCCTCGGCTATCACAAATAGTAAAGAGACCTTTCTCATTCAGCCTCAAAGCCCCTGCAGTTTACTGCGGGGGCTTTTTTATTCGATGCGGTGATCAAGACCCGATGCGGCAATCAAGACCGCGTGCTGTGCCTGGTTCACGATGCATTAATGCAGATGTATTGTGCCCCTTAATAAATCCATCACTGTGAGCCATCCTGGCAATTGACACAAACGGCTGGAATGATATGCTGAGATGAGGATTCCCCTGTAAATCAAGGGGCTTAAGAGAGCGATAATGACCTACCCAAACAGCCAGTTCGACTGCTCGGAAACTCATCAGGACTGCTGTGCGCTCCGTCGCGTTTCACACGACCTCGGCGTTGCCGATTCCGGCAACCTGCCTTTTATGCTTTGCCCCCCGGGAGCGAAGACGGCTGCCCTATTGGTTCACGGTTTCACCGCAACACCATGGGAAATGCGACCGCTCGCGGAGTTTCTCGCAGACGCCGGCATTGCCAGTCTGGCGATCCGCCTGCCCGGACACGGGACCACTCCGGAAGACCTGAACGGGCGTAGATGGGAAGAGTGGCTAAGTGCCGTAGACGAGGGCTTCCAGATCCTGGGCAAGGATTTCCAGTCAATTTACGGGATGGGCATGAGTACCGGCTGCCTGTTATTATTAGTCATGGCGAAAGTGCGGGAAACTCACGGGCTGGTCCTTTTTTCTCCGTATCTGCGCGTCCTCCACAGACTCGCACCCTACGCCGGGTGGCTCCGCTGGATTCGACCATACCACGAGAAACCCTTAGAGGATGAGCTCCATATGCGCTATTACAAGCGCAGACCTGTTTCAGGTATCCACCAGATCAATCGACTGCTGAAACAGGTTCGCAACCAGCTGCCCCGGGTTAATTGTCCGGTCCTGGCCTTTAATGGAGAAGGGGATGAAACCGTGGACATTGAGAGCGGTCGCCATCTGGTAAGTTTATTGGGGAGTTCTGTCAAGGTTTACGGACAGTACGGGCCTGACGTTGCCCATGTTCTCACTAGCAAAGACAACCCTTTTCGCCGGACGATGTTTTCTCAGGCGACCCGATTCGTTCAGGAGATCGAGAACCCGGGGGAATTGATCAGGGTGAGATAATGATAAAGTGCGGCCACCGTAGCACGGGTCTGCTGTAAAGATCCGGAATTGTCGATCACATAGTCAGCCCTCTGTACCTTGTCAGCCTGGGGCCACTGAGCGGTAATCCGTTGCTTTGCCTCGGTTTCATCAAGGTGGTCCCGCTGCCGGAGTCTGGTCATCTGCTCGCCCGGTTCAACAATGACCACCAGAATCTGGTCAACCCGGCTTTCCGCCCCGGCCTCAAAGAGCAGGGGCACTTCATAGACGATCAGGTCATGCGGTGAATTCCTCAACTCGGTCAGTCGACATTCGGCCAGGTGAGCAATCGCCGGATGGGTAATCGTCTCGATCTTTCGCCGTGCAACAGGGTCGGAGAAAACTTTTTGCGCCATTATCTCACGATTCAGGCTGCCTCCGGGGGTCAGGATATCCGGACCAAATGTTTCGACCAGTCTAGCGAGAGTCGGGCTGCCGGGATTGACGACCTCCCTGGCAAGGAGGTCGGCGCTGACCAGAATGGCGCCGCACTCGACAAAACAGTCAGCAACAACGCTTTTCCCCGAGGCAATGCCTCCAGTTAGGCCAAGAACCATGTCAAAAACATCTCCTGAAAATAAACCTGCGGGAACCGGCTTGCCGGACACGATCCCGAGAATGGTTCTCTCGGGAAATGAGAGATACCAGAATCACCCTGTCTGTCGGGTCAAACGCGGCGACGCGTACCATGATATCACCTGGACTGATTTTGCAAAAGAGCTGCATGCCCACATCAGAGGGCTGCTGGCTAATGGATTCAACCGAGGCGACCGGGCCGCTATCATGGCCCCCAATGGGCCCGATTGGGCCTGGGCGGACATAGCCATTCAAGCCTGCGGCGGCGTCAGTGTGCCAGTTTACCACACAGAAAGCATGGCCAACACTCTCTATATGCTCAACAACTCGGCCAGCCCGGCTTCATGCACGTCAAGCGTTTTACTCTTCTCTCTCGCGATTTCATGACCGAAGTTGACGAGTTGACCCAGACATTGAAAATCAGACGCAAGGCGGTAGAGCAGAAATTCAAGCACATTATCCTAAGCATGTACATGGCGAAAGATCAGGGCATCCATGACCACGGCTTCTGCATTATCGACAAGTCAGAGGAAGATACTTAAACAAGCAAACAGATGAAGAGAAGCTCTGTACTGGTCAAAGCACATAAAATCATTTAGAATACCCTGAAGTTTGTCAAAGACTGAACCAACATGATGAGCAGGAACCGGGAAGCAGAACATGCAGCACGCCAACATACTACACAACCAGATCGCGAAAGCCCTGACAGGTCTGATCAAGCAGATCAAAGCGATCAGGTACTACCCTCCCAGGCACCCGGCCCTGAAAGCGGCAGCAGAAGAAACCCAACGCGGCTTCGTGCCGATCCTTTCTGATGGCAACTACCTCTTTTTGACCGTACACAAAGAAGGTTTTATCTTCGATGACACCCCGGTCGCCAAAGGGAGTGAGGTTCTCACACAGCTCGCCACCTTCTGCTTCGCCCGCCGCATTAAGTATCTGTCTTTTATGTCTGACCTCAACAGCAGCGACCTGCACCATTTCGTGCAGTATCTGCTGCTCGATCCGCAAATCCTCCAGAAGCAGGGTGGCATTCAAAAAATTCTCGAAAAAGCCCGATTAACGACGATCTGGACCAACGTTCGCGACCTCGACGAGATCCTTGGGCGTAGAGAGGAGATTGAAGCTCTCCCCGAGGACGAGAATTTCGACCCGTCGGCAGTCCTTACCGACGAGAGCGAAATCGACAAAAACCAGGTTCAGGCCGAAGCGCTCACTCTGCAAACACTCCTGACCCGGATGGAGCAGGAAAAGGACGACTCCAACTTCGACCACTCCCTACAGGAGCTGATTCCCCTGCTGCGGCTACAACTCGTTGACGAAAGCCGCGCAGTGGTTCTAAGAGCCTTTTTACTCCTTTGCCGCTGTGCCACGGGGAAAGAGTTCTCGGAAGAACGCAAGGGCAGTGCGACCCTTGCACTTGGCCAACTGTCCACGGATGAGACAACCAACTACCTGATCGACTATCTGTTTGACGAAGGCACGGAGAAGAAAGTCCGTACCGTTCTGGGACAGATTCTTTCCTTTCTTGGAGAGCGGGTTTCCGGCCGAATCATGCAAATGCTGGCGAACGAAGAGTCGGCGTCAAAGCGCAAGGGGTTAAATGAAATCATCGTCCGCAGCGGGGCAGCAGTGCTGCCGAGTGTCAACAAATACCTTGAGGATGAGCGCTGGTTTGTGGTGCGCAATAGCATAACCATTCTCGGCGACATTCGCAGTCAGGAATCCCTGGCTGTCCTTTCTCCGCTGCTGCAGCATGACGAGATTCGTGTGCGCCGGGAAACAATCCGGGCCCTGACCAAGATCGGCGGCAAGCGTGCCATAAACATACTGCAAAAAACGGCGGTTGCCGATGATCAGGAAATGCGGAGGCAGGCGGTTCTTTCACTCGGAGCGCTTCGTGCCACAGCTGCGGTACCAACCCTGCTGGCACTACTTAAGCAAAAGGGTTGGAGTCAACGTGAAATCGACCTTAGAAAAGATACCATCCGGGCTCTCGGGGAGATTCACGCCCCTGAAGCAACTCCAGAGCTGGTAAAGATATTGAAGAAAAAACGCTGGATGAACCGCCAGCTTAATGATGAGCTTCGAGCTGCGGCGGCTGACGCCCTGGGAGACCTCGCCGACGAAAGCACACAGAAGGCACTCGAGAAGGCCACAAACGATCGCAACGCGTCTGTTGCCAGGGCTGCGGCCCAGGCGCTCAAGCAACTGGACAAGGCAAACACATGAATGTCGATGGAATAAAGCAGGTTGTACAGGTTCTGGCAGCAGCAATTAAAGGTCTTCGCCTCTACGCTGTCAATCATCCCGCCACAACCAAACAGGTTGAGACATTGCAGAACGGCCTGTTCAGTCTCTTGCAACACAAGAAGTTGATCAAGATGGGGGTCCTGGAAGGCACGCTCTTCGTCGAGGACCACCTTTTCATGGATGAGTTCTCTGCTGCAACGGAGATTGCCAAACTTCTTGAAACCCGAGAACTGGTCGGTTTTGAATTTATGGCCGGGCTCTCGGCCAACGAGATCCAGTCTCTGCTGCACCTGCTTCACTCTGGCGGTGGCAAAGGACAGGACTTTGCCGACGCACTGGTCTCACAAGGGGTCAAAAAGATTCGCGCCGTTGCCGCCGAGGCTGATGACGATGACCAGCAGCCCCGAAAGGTCTATCGTAAGGCCCTCAAGGTTGTCGACCAGATCTTCAAAGACGTGCGTATGGGCGAAATCCCCTCGTCCGTAGAAGCGATCAATGTCGTCAAAAGCATGGCAAAGCTCACCATAACAGAGCCCCATGCCATGATGGCCCTGTCAATGCTCAAGGATTACGATAACTATACCTTCACTCACTCGGTGAACGTATCGGTGATTTCCCTCGCCGTCGGTCGTGCCTGCAACATTACAGATGAGCAGTTAAAAACACTAGGGCTCGGTGCTTTACTGCATGATCTGGGGAAACTGCGTGTCGATGTCGACATCATCACCAAGCCCGGACGTCTGACCGAGGCAGAATTTGATGCGATCAAGGAGCATCCGGACTACGGTGCCGACATCGTCAAGGAGATGGAAGACGTCACCCCTGAAGTTATGCAGATTGTCCTTGGCCACCATCTGCGTTACGACCGCTCCGGCTACCCCACGGAAACACATGGCGACATCGATTCACCGCTCGTGGAGATGGCGGCTATCGCCGACGCTTACGATGCCATGACCACCTTGCGCTCTTACCAACGACCCTTCACACCATGCAAGGCAATTGCCAGGCTCAAGGAGATTGCCGGCTCATCACTGCACCCCGACCACGTCTTAAAATTCGTGGAATCACTCGGGCCTTATCCGGTGGGCAGCCTGGTTCGCCTCGACAACAACGAGATTGGCCTGGTCATAAGGGTCGACCCGCAGAATACCAGCATGGTCGACGTCAAAATCATCTTCAATCCGGCCGGCGTACTCCTCGAGGACCCACACACGTTACAACTGAGGCCTACTCAGCCACGCAAAATCGTAGCCGAGGTCGATCCGCATACCAAGGGCATCGATGTCACGGACTTTTTTGATCTCGAGCCACCACAGTAACCTTAAAGAGAAAAATGCCGGAAGATTCCTCTTCCGGCATTTATTATTTCCCTTAATCCCCGGCAACCAGCCCCCCGGATTCTATTCTTCAAGAGGCACCTCGCTTAACGCCTGAACTGCGGCAATCCGCACCGTTGTCCTACTGTCCTTAGTCAACTTCGACAACGCCGGAGCACTGTCGGCAGAGCCAATGCGCCCAAGGGATCTGACAGCGCTGATCACCAGCTGTTCATCATCATCCGCGAGGAGTGAAACCAGATAAGGAGCCAGGCGCACATCATCAAAATGACCAAGTGCTTCGGCAGTGTGAACACGTACAGAAGGGGAAGGATCCTTGAGGTGCTTGACCAGGCTGTTCAGCGACTTCGGATGAGCCTTGGCACCCAGAATCTGAACCGCCGCCCCACGAATATCCTCGTCAGCATCCTTGAGCAGCGCAATCAAGTGCGGAAAGACCTCAGCAGACTTGACTGTCTCCATGGCGAAGATCGCCTTAACTCTTTGTCCTCGTTTATCAGACTTGAGGTCCTGAATAATCTGCGAGAGGTCCTGAAAAGACTCCAGACGTTCGAGCGCTGCGGCCGCTGCGGCACGTACCTCGTCCTCGGAATCATTCAGCAATTCAATGAGCAGATTGCGTCTTTGCTCGAGTGACATAAAACCCCCAAACCATTCAATCAACAGGACTACAAGTTACCAGAAACCATCTGACTGCGTAAACAGGAAAAAAACGATAAACATACAGAACGGGCAAGGTCGTTAAACCTTGCCCGTAGAGCTTTCAAGATGTTCAGTATTCTTTAGAACGGAATATCATCATCGGGGTTAAACGGCGGCTCCTGCGGACCGGAAGAGGATTCTTCGGTCGGTGTCGTCGGTCGACCGCCACCACTGCCACCGCCCTGATCACCGGAACGGCTGAGCATCTGCATCTCATTCGCAACGATCTCGGTGATGTAACGCTTGTTGCCATCACGATCATCGTAGGAACGATTCTGAATTCGCCCTTCGATGTACACCTGCTTGCCCTTGGTCAGGTACTTGCCGCAGATCTCTGCTAGACCGGCCCAGACAACTATGTTATGCCATTCCGTGCGTTCCTGCTGCTCACCCTGCTTGTTCTTGAAACGATCGGAAGTCGCTATGGAAAAAGTACAGACTGCTGTGCCTGATGGCGTGTAACGCAGCTCGGGATCTTTTCCCAGGTTTCCGACCAGAATTGCCTTGTTGACTGACATGAAAACACCTCCATTGCATCAGATTGAGATGGCAGTCTAGCCGAATCCGGGCAGGCTGTAAAGCGCTTTGACAAAGTCAGCACGGAGCTCCTTCTGCCGTCATTACAGGCTGCCAGGAACGATCGTCTCGTTATGAAAAAGGTTGCCGTGAAAATCAAAGATTTGACCATTTTTACTTGTACAAATAAAGAGGAAAATCTTCTGTATTCCTTTTCACTTAGCCGATTGTCGGTATAATTAACCAGTCGACTGGCCTGGTCTCCAGATTTTTTCACCGAAGCGGGCCACCAACCAATAACCAAAGGCAAGATATGCGTGACTATCTCCATCAAGTGGCCCTGAGAACGGCGAAGCCAGGGATATGGCTGGCTTTCCTGATTTGTCTGATATTCTCCCAAACGGGATTCACCCAGGAGCATCCCGTCGTTGAAAAGGAAACCTTTCCCGGCTTCAACGAGGTCATTCCACGGGCGACCTCGGTCGCCGCCAGGATTTCTGAAGCAGAAGCTCAAGTTCGACAGGCTGAGAATCTGGACAATATCTATACCAGGCTCGACGAACAGGTCGCGGCTCTGGAAAAACTTGAAGAGCAGTACAGCCCGTGGGAGGAAGCCAGCAATTGGCAAATCAACCGTCTGATCAGTGCACGGATCAATTACAGTGACATCACAGATCGACAGAACAGCCGCCTGGACATCATCAACGAGCATTTAAAAAGTCTCGAAGAGTTGCGCAAAATCTGGGAACAGGAAGAAAGCAATTGGAAGGAGTGGCAGGAGTTCTTACACAAGACCGATGTCAAGCTCCCCCGGGAAACCTTCACCCGGACTCTGAGCCACATTGGTAATCTGCTGAATCAGATTACCAATGTGGGAGGCACGCTGGTCAAAGCTCAACAGAAGTACTCCCCCGCTCAAGAGATTGCAGCCAGTCGCCTCAGTCTTATCGAAACAACCATGGACAATCTTCGCTTGGACTCGTTCCGCCGTAACGCCTATTCACTGTTTGAGGCCGATTATTACCGTCAGATCGACCAGAACCTCTTTACCAGCTTCGCTCAGAATCTGACTTCAAATATTCGTCTACCGGACGGGTTCTTCAAACGCCACGCCTGGACTCTCGCCCTACAAGCCATCAGCACCATCATCATCTTAATCTTGTTGGTCTACCGGAAGAGGCAGAGCAATGCGCTGACCGAGGAATGGGCATTCCTGTATCGTCGGCCCCTCTCCGGAGCTATATTCATTACTTTGGCCATCATGGTCCTCTGGGGAGTCCCGTACACAAATGCCCCGCTTATCTGGCTGTTGTTGGTGGGCTTCGTCATGATAGTCGCCGGGATTCGTCTGCTTGACTCCATCTACCCGGAGCAACTAACCAGACGGGTTATCCGTATCATCGCAACATTCTTTATTTTGACCAAAACACTCCAGGTGTTCGGCCTGCCGACCCCTTTGCTACAAATGTTCCAGGTATTCCTCTGCGTAACAGTGCTCCTGGCATCCTGGCCGCTGATAAGCAAGCATCGTCGGGAACATGAAAAATTATGGTTCGGCATTTACCTGGGGTGCGGTGTGGCCGTGGTCGGACTGACCACAGCCCTCCTTGGTTTTGCCACGCTGACCACGCACCTGATCGATGCGACCCTGAGCTCCTTTATCGTCATCATCATACTAAAAATGATCTTGCGTTTGGCCGATGGTGGTATCCATGCGTTTATCTCTTCGCCGTGGGTGAAAACCCGGAGTTTTATCCAAACTCTCGGGATAGAAGAGGCGACGCAAAAGCTGCAGAACCTGATGCGTATCATCGTGCTGGTCAACACTGGGCTCTATTTCCTGGTCATCTGGCAAATTTTCGACAATCAGACCGAAGCTCGGGCAACTTTATTGAACTACGAGTTCAGCGTCGGTGAATTCATCTTGTCCGTCAAGATGGTATTGATGGTGATCGTCGTCCTCTATCTGACCACTCTCATCTCCTGGGTGGTTCAAGCTCTAGCTGAATCACAATTTATGACTCCGAGGAAAATGGATATCGGTGTCAAGGAGTCTCTCAAGCGTTTGACTCACTATGGGCTTTTCACCATCGGCTTCCTGGTTGCCGTCAGCATGGCGGGCCTTGACCTGCAGAAGTTCACCATCATGGCCGGCGCGCTGGGGGTCGGCATCGGCTTCGGTCTGCAGAATATCGTCAGCAACTTCGTCAGCGGCCTGATTCTGCTCTTCGAGCGACCGGTCAAGATCGGCGACACCATCACCATTGGCACTGAGTGGGGCGTCATCACCAGGATCGGTCTGCGCTCGACGGTCTTCGAGACCTTCGATCGTTCAGAGATCATCGTGCCGAACGCCGACCTGGTCTCACAGCAAGTGACCAACTGGACATTCAGCAGCAAGGTGGTCAGAGTCACCCTGCCGGTGGGGGTTGCCTACGGCAGTCCCCTCGAGAAGGTTCTGGGAGTACTCAATAAAGCGGCCAAAGAACATCCTGATGTACTCACTTACCCGGAAGTAAACACGATCTTTGAATGTTTCGGCAACAGTTCTATCGATTTCAAACTGCGCTTCTGGGTCCACAGCATCGATGACCGCATGAAAATCCGCAGCGAAGTGGCCGTAATCGTCGACCGGATGTTCCGTGACGAAGGAATTGTAATTCCCTTCCCGCAACAAGACTTGCATCTGCGCAGCATTGACAGTAACTTACAGGCTCAGTTCGGGGTTCAATCTCCGCAAGCCCAACCCCCCACTGAAGGAACCACTGAAGGAACCACTGAATGAAGTTTGCAGATCAATTTCATGATGTCTGCAGCATGGATGTCCTCGCTCGCCTGGAGTCCCATCCGGGCCATTTGCTCCTCAAAGACGCCATCCATGCCCCCGTTCACAGGATACAGCGCGTTTTGCTTCTCCATTCTCAATAATAAGGATCAACCATGACAGCACATATAGGTATGCCGCCCGCTCAGGGCCTCTACGATCCAGCCAACGAACACGATAATTGTGGCGTCGGTTTCATCGCCAACATCAAAGGCCGCAAAAGTCATAGCATCGTCAAGCGTGGCATCGAAATCCTCTGCAACCTGACCCATCGTGGTGCCGTGGGCGCTGACCCACTCGACGGTGATGGCGCAGGCTTGATGATCCAGATGCCTGATGCTTATTATCGCGAAGTCTGCGACTTTGACCTGCCTGAGGCGGGTGAGTTCGGTGCCGGAATTGTGTTCCTGCCACGGGATGGCACCTGTCGTGAAGCGTGCATCGCGGCGTTTGATCGTGAGCTGGCCCGCGTCGGTTGCAGCCTTCTTGGTTGGCGCGGGATCAAAACAGACAGCAGCTCCATCGGCCGCAACGCCCGTTCTGTTGAGCCATGGGTCATGCAGATCTTTGTTGGTCGCGGCGAAGTCGAGAGCGACAGGTTCGAGCTGATGCTTTACCTGGCTCGCAAGCGCGCCGAAAACGCGATCCGCAACAACAAACTCGCCGGCAAGGAGATGTTCTACGTCTGCTCACTTTCCAGCCGGACTATCCTTTACAAAGGGATGTTGCTATCTGAGCAGCTAAGCACCTTTTTCCCTGAACTGGACGATGAGCGCCTTGTCAGCGCGATTGCCTTTGTCCACCAGAGATACAGCACCAACACCTTCCCGACCTGGGATCTGGCGCAACCCTTTCGCTACGTAGCCCACAATGGCGAGATCAACACTCTGCGCGGCAACATCAACCGCATGCGAGCCCGTACTGCCCTGCTTGAGCATCCAGAATTGGGTGATGCGGTCAAAGATCTGGATCCGATCATCATCGAAGGCAGCTCCGACACCGCTTGCCTCGACAATGCTCTTGAACTACTGCTTGTCACCGGTCGGAGCCTGGCCCACTCACTGGCAATGATGGTTCCAGAGGCCTGGGTTTCAAAAGCTCACCTGCGCCCCGATGTTAAAGGCTTCTTCGAATATCATGCCACCATGATGGATCCATGGGATGGCCCTGCCAATATCGTGGCCTGTGATGGTCGTCAGGTCGTCGCGATCCTCGATCGCAACGGCCTGCGTCCGGCGCGTTACTGGGTCACCAGCGACGATGAGATCATTTATGCCTCGGAAGCCGGAGTGTTGGATATAGCACCCGAGAAGATCCTGCGTAAGGAGCGCCTGGCCCCCGGCAAGATGATCCTGATCGACGTCGAAACCGGAGAGTTTAAAGAAGACCACGAGGTCAAAGGTGAGCTCGCCGCGGCCCAGCCATATTCTACATGGGTACGCGAGCATCTGATCCGTCTCGACGACCTGCCTGCCCCGGCCACCAAGCGGGTGCGCAGTCGCCGCGTGCGGCGGCGCAAACAGGGGAGCTTCGGCTATACCCTTGAAGAGATGCGCGAGATCATAGCGCCAATGGCTATCAACGCTCAGGAGCCGGTCAGTTCAATGGGGACCGACACTCCTGTCGCAGTCCTCTCAAAGCGCAGCAAGTTGCTCTACTGGTATTTCAAACAGCTCTTCGCCCAGATCACCAATCCACCGATTGATCCCCTGCGTGAAGAAATTGTCATGAGCCTGAACCAGTACCTGGGACCGGCACGCAACATTCTGAGCCCTGGTCCGGAACACTGCAAGATGTTGCTACTCGACCACCCGGTCATTACCAACGATGTGCTTGAACAGCTTCGGCATAGTGACATTGACGGTTTCCGCGGTACCACCCTGAGTACTCTTTTTGACGCGACCCAAGGTCCCGAATCTATGGAGCAACGCCTGCAGGAACTCTTTGTCGAGGCCGAGGCGGCCGTTGACGCCAGACGCACCCTGCTGATCCTGTCAGATCGCGGAGTCGGCAAAGATAAAGCCCCCGTACCGGCGCTTTTGGCTCTTTCCGGAATCAACAATCACCTGATCCGGACAGGCAGACGCAGTCAGTGCTCACTCATTGTTGAAACGGGTGAAGCACGCGAAGTTCACCACTTTGCCCTGCTGCTCGGCTATGGTGCCACGGCGATCAACCCCTTCATGGCTTTCGAGACATTGCAGGACATGGTCAACCAGGGGATGCTTCCAAGCCAGGACGGCAACAACCAGGCTGACGAAGAGACCGACATCATCTACCAGTACACCCAGAACTACATCAAAGCGATCGGTAAGGGTCTGCTCAAGGTCTTCTCAAAAATGGGGATCAGCACCCTGCAGAGCTATTGCAGCGCCCAGGTCTTTGAAATTGTCGGATTGGATCAGGAATTTGTTGAAAAATATTTCCCCGGCACCTCCAGTCGCATCGGCGGCGCTGGACTACAGGAGATCGCAACCGAGAGCCTGATGCGCCACCACGACGCCTACGCCGAGCAGCTGGATCCCAACCGCGACCTCGATCGTGGTTCTGAATACTCCTGGCGACGAGAGGGCGAAGTTCACCTGATGAACCCCGAGGTTATCGCTCTGCTACAACATGCCGTGCGTTCCGGCAGCCGTGATGATTTCAAACGTTTCACCACCCAGGTTGATAATCAGAGCGAGCAGCTCTGCACTTTACGGGGCCTATTCAAGTTCAAAGGGCAGAATCAGTCCATTCCTCTGGAAGAGGTTGAACCGACCAGTTCCATCGTCAAACGTTTCTGTACCGGCGCCATGAGCCTCGGCTCGATTTCTACCGAAGCCCATGAGACCCTGGCCATCGCCATGAACCGGATCGGTGGCAAGTCGAACACCGGCGAAGGTGGCGAGGACCCGCGGCGCTATACTCCAGACAGCAACGGCGACTTGCGCCGTAGCGCTATCAAACAGATCGCCTCGGGACGTTTTGGCGTCACTCCTCACTATCTGGTCAATGCCGATGAGTTACAGATTAAAATCGCTCAAGGGGCCAAGCCCGGTGAAGGAGGACAGCTGCCTGGTCACAAGGTCAGCGATTACATCGGCGAGTTGCGCTTCAGTGTTCCGGGAGTCACCCTGATCTCACCACCACCGCACCATGATATCTATTCGATTGAAGACTTGGCCCAGTTGATCTTCGACTTGAAAAACTGCAACCCCAAGGCCGACATCACCGTCAAGCTGGTCAGTGAAGTCGGCGTCGGCACCGTCGCCGCAGGGGTCAGCAAAGGCCACGCTGAACGCGTCATCATTGCGGGCTATGACGGCGGCACTGGTGCCTCGCCGTCCTCTTCAATCAAACACGCCGGTATCCCCTGGGAGATCGGCCTGGCAGAAACTCAGCAGACTCTGGTCCTCAACGACTTGCGTGGCCGCATCATTGTGCAAACCGATGGTCAGCTGCGCACCGGACGCGATGTCATCATCGCTGCCATACTCGGTGCCGAGGAATATGCCTTCGCCACTGTGGCCCTGGTGACCGTCGGTTGCATTATGATGCGTAAATGTCACCTCAACACCTGCCCGGTCGGTGTCGCCACCCAGGACGAAGCCCTGCGCGGTAAGTTCACCGGCAAACCTGAGCATGTGGTCAACTACTTCACCTTCCTCGCCGAAGAGGTGCGCGAGCTGATGGCCGAGTTGGGAGTTCGAACCCTGGATGAATTGATCGGCCAGACCCAGCATCTTGAAATGGACGAAGCAATCAAACACTGGAAGAACCAGGGACTCGACTTCTCGCGAATCTTGACCAAACCCGATGTTAGTGACGAAATCGCTACCCGGCGTATTCAGGGCCAGGAGCATGGCCTGGACAAGCAGCTGGACAACCAGCTGATCGAGCTCTCTGCACCGGCTCTGGAACGTAAGGAGAAGGTTTCAATTGAAATGCCGATCCGCAACTCCAACCGGACTTTTGCTACCATGCTCTCGGGTCAGGTCGCTATGCAACACGGCCGAGAAGGACTGGCCGAAGGAACCATTGGCATCAAGATGACCGGCATTGCCGGACAGAGTTTTGGAGCGTTCCTGGCCCCCGGTATTGATTTACACCTGATTGGAGAAGCAAATGACTACGTCGGCAAGGGGATGGCTGGAGGACTGATCAGCATCCGCCCCGACCCCAAGGCCACTTTCATCTGGCAAGAGAATTCGATCGTTGGCAACACAGTCCTCTATGGAGCCACCGGTGGCGAGGTGTTTTTCGCAGGTAAAGCCGGTGAACGTTTCTGCGTCCGCAACTCTGGTGCCACTGCGGTTGTTGAAGGCATGGGCGACCATGGCTGCGAATACATGACCGGTGGTCACGTCGTCTGCCTGGGACGCACCGGACGTAATTTCGCCGCTGGCATGTCAGGTGGTTTTGCTTATGTTCTGGACGACGACAATCGTTTCGGTCGCCGCTGCAACCCGGCGATGATCGATCTTGAGCAGATGTACGACGATGACGAAGACGCTCAATGGCTAAAGAATACTATTACTCGTCACTACGAACAGACCAACTCACCACGCGCCGCTGAGATTCTTGCTGATTGGGATGCTTATCTGCCGCGTTTCGTTCGTGTCTTCCCACGTGAATATCGTCGTGTGTTGACCGAACGCGCAACCATGGCTGACAGAGAGAAGGAGGCCACTCATGGGTGACCCACGCGGATTTATAAAACATGGACGACGTGACAAGACACTGCAACCGGTCAACGCGCGACTACAACATCACGAAGAGCAATACAACTACCCCAGCGAAGAGAAGGTCAAGACCCAGTCTTCTCGCTGTATGGATTGCGGCGTACCTTTCTGCATGACCGGATGCCCACTGGGCAACCTGATACCGGAGTGGAACGACCTGGTCTATCGGGGCCAGTGGAAACAGGCATTGCAGGCGCTACACGCCACCAACAACTTCCCGGAGTTTACCGGACGAGTCTGTCCGGCGCCGTGCGAAACCTCGTGTGTCCTTGGCATCAACGAGCCTGCGGTCACGATCAAGCTACACGAAGCCTCGATTGTCGACAAAGGCTTCGAAGAAGGCTGGATCGTCCCTCGCCCACCGACTCAGCGCAGCGAAAAGGCTGTTGCCATCATCGGAGGCGGCCCCGCCGGCCTGGCCTGTGCCCAGCAACTCAACCGCGCTGGCCATAACGTCACTGTCATCGAAAAAACAGATCGTGCAGGTGGGCTGTTGATGTACGGTATTCCTCACTACAAATTGCGCAAGGAGAAGGTCCAGCGCCGCATCGACCAGCTGGTCGCCGAAGGGATCGAATTCCGTTACTCCTGCGAAGTTGGCAAGGATGTGGATTTTGACGAGATCAAGTCCTCCTACGATGCAGTGGTTATCTCCACCGGTGCTGAAGAACCGCGCGACCTCCCGGTTACAGGGCGTGATCTTGAGGGGATTCACTTTGCGATGGAATTTTTGCCGCAGCAAAATCGTGCCAACTGGGGAGACAGCAACATCGCCGCCCTGCACCCGAAAAAACAGACGATCAGTGCCAAGGGGAAAAAAGTTATTGTCATCGGCGGCGGCGATACAGGTTCGGACTGTATCGGCACATCGATGCGCCAAGGGGCGTCCAGCGTCTTTAACTTCGAACTTCTCGAGCATCCCCCAGGAGAACGTAGCGCGGACAACCCCTGGCCGCAATGGTCACGCATCATGCGCGTCAGCACCTCAGTTGAGGAGATGCGCGTTATGGGTGGTGATGTCAACTATGAGATAATGACAACCCGCTTTATCGGCAGGGATAAAACTGTCACCGGGCTCGAGACTGTCAAGGTCCGCTGGGTAGACAGTCGGCCGGAGCCGGTTCCTGGAAGTGAGCAGACCTGGAAATGTGATCTTGTACTGCTGGCCATGGGTTATCTCGGACCACGTTCAGAACTGATCAAACAGAGCGGTTGTGAAACAGACCTGCGTTCCAACATCAAGACCGATCCAAAGACCCGCATGAGTTCAGTCGATGGCGTCTTCGCCGCCGGCGACTGCCGGCGAGGGCAGAGTCTGGTGGTCTGGGCGATCAGCGAGGGGCGCGAAGTGGCCCGTTGCGTCGATGAGTACCTGACTGGCTCCAGGAGCCTGCTGCCCGAGGTGCGTCTGGAGCCATTTGCGTACTGAGTCAATCAGCGGATTATCTATCAGAATTGACCGCTGGAATAAAGCTGGCAAGCGGGACATAAAAACATCACTATTCAGCAACCCAAAACCCGGGGACTCGTTCGCATGCGGATACTGGTTATCGAGGATCAGCCTGAAATCCTCCAGAACATTGCCGATTACCTCGAGTTGAAGGGCTACCTGGTCGACTGCGCCTATGATGGACTGGGAGGTCTTCACCTCGCGGTGACTCAGCCCTTCGACCTGATCATTCTCGACCTCATGCTGCCGGGAATAGATGGTATAACCCTTTGCCAGCGATTACGTCAGGATGCTCGGCTGCAAACCCCAATCATCATGCTGACGGCAAGGGACAGTGTCGACGACAAGCTGACTGGATTCCAGGCCGGTGCTGACGACTACCTGGTTAAGCCCTTCTCTCTTCCGGAACTGCACGCCAGGATCGAAGCCGTTCTGCGTCGAGGACAGGCCGGCCTGCAAAACATCTTAATGGTTGACGATCTGAGTTACGATATGAACAGTCTGGAAGTCACCCGTCAGGAGACAACTTTAAAGCTCAGTCCGATTGGCCTCAAGATCCTGGAAAAGTTAATGAAGAGCAGCCCCCACGTCGTGAAACGCGAAGTCCTTGAAGAACTTTTGTGGGGAGATTTCCTGCCTGGAAGCGACAGTCTGCGCAGCCATATTCACACTCTTCGACAGACGATCGACAAACCGTTTACCACTCCCTTACTGCATACGGTACATGGCATCGGCTACTGCCTGAAAGTTCATGACGATGGAATTTAAGTCTCCTCTGTCGCAAAGAATTCTCATTTCATTCGTGGTGCTGACGACCGTGGTGAGCGGTCTCTTCAGCTTCGGCATCATGGCCGCAATCGACATCGTCGAAGAAGATCTGATAACAGCAGAATTCAACCGTAAATTTCCCGAAATCCTGGTCGATTACGAGCAGGGCCAAATACCCCGGCTTGACCTGGGGACCCGGTTCTACAGCGGCACAGAGGGCCTGCCGTATTACCTGCAAGATCTGGAACCAGGCTTTAACGAGGTGGAAGACGAACAGACCTCTTTCCACGTGATGATGCGGGAAGAAAAAGAGCGGCCATTCTACCTCGTACAGGAGCAGACCGCCCTGGAGAGACACGAGAATATCCTGGAAGCCACTGTCATCACCGGGTTTTTCCTCAGTGTCATAGCCTCTCTGGTCCTCGGTATTATGATGGTCAGACGGATCATCGCCCCCGTACAACGCCTGACTCAGCAGGTACACAACCGTGAGAAGCTACTCCTTGATGCCCCGCCAATATCATCCGGTTACACCAATGATGAAGTAGGCCGTCTGGCACAAGCCTTCGACCGAACCATCAGCATGTTGCAGGAGTCTTTACTGCGCGAGACACTTTTTACCAGCGATGTCAGTCACGAACTTCGCACTCCCCTGATGGTCATCAAGAGCTCCTGTGAACTGCTGGTCGAAAAAGACCAGCTTGACGACTACTCACGTCAGCGCATAAACATCATCAGCAAAGCCGCCGGCGAAATTCAGGAACTGGTGGACGCTTTTCTTATCCTGGCCCGTGGCAATGAAACCGAGCAGGAGCAGGCGACGCTGTCGAGCATCATCCAGAAAGACCTCAATCTATGGCAGCGGCAGTCTGAAGCGAAAGGTCTCTCCTTTACTCTGGAGAATCGGGCCACAGAGCTGGAGGCACCGGATGAGCTCTTCCCCGTGTCCATGCTGCGCACAGTACTCAACAATCTGATACGCAATGCAATCCACCACACCAAAGAAGGCAGGATAACCCTGATTGCCCGCTCCAAAGAATTTGAAATTCGCGATACGGGCCCGGGGATTCCCACGTCTGACAAGCAATCTATCTTCAAACCTTTTTACCGCGGCGAATCAGAAAACAAGAACGGGCACGGAATGGGCCTCGGGTTGTCTTTGGTGCAACGTATTTGCGAGCGCGAACAATGGGAGATTGTCGTACACGACAATAAACCGGTCGGTTGCTGTTTTACCGTCACTCTCAGAAAATAACCCTTCACGTTTTTTTCACGTTTTTTCCACACTCCTGTCACATGCGATCATCTAGAGTGCAAATCACAACGTAGCGTGACTCTAACCTCCCCGACCTGTGGAGGAGGTTTTAAGACCCGAGCGAAAACAGACTGTCACGCCGCGACCATAAGCTCCATCACCCGCTGTTGCCTCCGGGGTTTTGATTGTACATAAAGCCCCGTTTTTTTTCGTCCAAACTCAAACCATCACAGAGCTATCAGTAGAGGTCGTGGCAGCACAAACGATCCGTTACGGACTAAATCCGCCCTGTCCAGAGCGAACACTATCCCTCTCCGGGTGTGATCTGGACTACAAAACTTTCTGACAAAGACAACAATCTTTCTCAAGTTTTCCCGCACCATCGCAAAAGCAAATAACACTATTTGTTTTGATTGGTTACATAACCAAAAAACAGCGGGTTAAGGTTTGACAACACGCAGGTCGTCGGCTAAAAGTACGGACAAGACCATTTGCATAGAACCGGAGTCCTAAGGCGGGGTGACCCGAAGGCAAATGAGTCTCCTTCGAGTAACTAATGCCCAGCCAGATTCCCAAACATGGAGCTTTTGAAAATGAAAAACCTGTCAACTCTTATCGTTTGTATTCTCTGTTTTGCAACGACGGCCTTCGCTGACGACGGCGACAGGAGAGCGCGACAGAACCAGTTCGAGTTGGAACCGATTTACTCTAGGAATGCCCGGAACGCGCAGAGAATCACAGTCAACCTGACGTACGACAACTTCAGGAATGTGCGCCTGGAAGAAGCAGAAGAGTTCGATGGCTATACCACAACAGCCGAAATCATTGTCCCTTTTGGAAAGAATAAAAGATGGGAAGCACGCCTTGAAATCCCTTTCTATACTGATGGCGATGCCAAGCTGGTTTCAACCGGGGAAAAGATTGATATCGACGGCAACGGCGGCGTCTTCGACTTTGGCACGTTGGTTATCCAGAGAGAACTGACCACGACGGAAAAAAGCTCCATCAACTCCTCGGTCTATGGCGGGTACGGTAACCGGACCGCCCGCCTTGAAACCACCATCGATGACATATACAATCACACCGGCAGAGTGTTTCGCCTCGGCTTCAACATCGACAACGCCAGGCCAGATCGAGACATACGCCTGCAGGCGAGCATGGATGGCCGGTTTTATTATGACTCAGACGACCTCAACCCGAGTGATGATGGCGATGATTTTTACATGATGAACCTGAGCGGAGCAGCAGTCTACAACGCCGAAGGATTCATCAAAACAGCCTTCGAAATACTCTATAGCACCGACTTCAATGACCGACATATTATCCAGGCCGTTCCCGAGCTGATTATCCCGCTATGGAACACGCTGGAAATCAAGGGCGGCTACGCTTTTGGTCACAGTAGCGGAGAAGGCTCAACTCAAACAGCGACCGTTCGGACCACCTTCAGATTTTAAGCTGTAGCAACAACTCAAAGTCACAAAGGAATGGACCCGGGGAAATCCCGGGCCCATTTTTAGTTCCACTCCTTGTATTGTTTTTCTTCCGACCTCTGCAACATACCCTGCACATCGCAGGTCAGCCGGCTGAACGTGGCTCCGGCAAAAATTTCGTCCAGACTATCGCAAAACCGGTTAAAACCGCAGAAGCCAAATAGCATCCGGTGAAGGTCCCGGTCGCTTCCGCGACCATTCCGGCCACGGCCGGACCAAGGGTCTGACCAATAGCGAAACAAAAAGTTATGATAGAAAACGCAGCAGCAGCACGCGCCTTGCCAAGATAATCACCAACAGCAGCAGCCATAATTGCAGGGATGGCAAAGACCGCAACACCGTACAACACAACGGAGCCGAACAGGGCCACAGTCCCCAGGTTTGAACCCGCTAAAAGATAAGCCAGCGTCTGTACGCTGAAAACAGCCATCAACCCTCGTCTCCGGCCAATCTTGTCAGACAGCAAACCAAAGAAAGTTCCAGAGAAAAGGCTGAAGAACCCCACCCACGCCCAGAACACACCGGCACTGGCTTCAGCATAGGCATATTCTTCAACCATAGTCGTTACAATGAAAGTCCCGTAGATCACGTAGGTCGAGCCAAAGACAAAGTAAAGCACACCCAGGTGAGTCAGAATTCGTACCGGACTGACAGCCCCCTTGCTGGTCGATGGATCGTACTCTGCATCCTCTTTTAGGCCAACCGGCTCCAGCCCCTTTTCCTCAGGAGCGTTACGAATCAACAAAGCCGCGAGTCCGGCAATCAAGAGAACGATTGAAGCCAGCAGAGCCCAACTGATTCGCCAGCCATCCCGGCCAAAGGTGTCGTTAAGGAGAGGTATGGCGAAGCCCGAAAACATAATAGCAAAGCCGCTGCCCACAACGATCATGCCAGCCGCCCGGCCACGTTTTTCGCGTCGAAACCAGTAGGAGACCAGAACCATAATCGGGATGTTGGCAAAACCGCTACCGAAGCCGACGGTAGTGTAGAGCAGCAGGGCCACCAGGTAGCTCTGGCTGCAGGCCATACCGAAGAGACACACTGAGATCAGCAGTAGACCGGAAGCAACCATCTGTCGCGGGCTGAAACGCCGGAGAAGAACGGGCGTCAAAGCCACTGCGGCGAGATATCCGGCAAAATTGCCAGTGCCAAGGAAGCCCATTTCCTCATAGGACATTGCCAGGGCCTCACGCATTGACGGCAACAGCATGCCAAAAGCAAAACGGGCCAGCCCGAGACAGGCGAAGACCGTCAGGGTACCGACAAATGCGACGACCCAGCCGTAATGCAGACCTTTAACCTGGAATCCGGAATGTCTCTGCCCTGATGATTGCATGAGACGGATGTTACCTTGGCAGAAAGGTTTCTCCAAGAAAATTGCCTGTATCAGGCCCTGAAATGTTACGGAGATGATCCGGAGCCGTCGACAACACCATTCGAGCAGAAGTTGCAATGGATTGTCGTGGAACTGGAGCACAAAGAAGAGTTGAAAAACGAACGCCGGTCGTTCTGCGTCCCGTACAGAAAATTAAGAAAAGAGAGGGAAGTTAAACCATGTTTCAGATGATCTGGTTGTACGATAGAGATATTTTACTGACCTATTCTATGGACGCGGCTTTCATCATGAAATGCCTCGCGGTATCGTTTGCTCCCATCATCGCATAACCGGAGCCGATCTCCCTTAGCGCTTGTGCTGTATCATGATTGTCAGGGCCTAGATTACGCACCGGCAGCATGGTTTTCGCTGGGATGGTCGCGTTGATAGCCGCCATATTCTCCATCTGCAGAACACCCAGGGTGTTGTCGCCAATATTGTGCTGTGCTGAATACTCCAATACCGGCCGGTCGTCGGTGTTGAGTATGGCGTTGCCGGCAAGTGCCGCCAGGGTTTTTTCATCAAAAAGGTAATGCTTGGCGATCAAGTCGCCCGGGGAACGGAGGTTGATACCACGCATGATTCCGGCAATTTTGTCATTGGAAAATCGGTTTTTCATTCGTTGGTAATCGATTTTTAGCGGGGATTTTGATCCGATCAGGATCAGGTCGGAACCCGCCTTGAAAACGAGTGAATTCGGGAAATTATGCAGAAATGTCTGGCTGGCGATCTGCAGGTTTTCAATCGTAATATCGTAGAGCCCGATCCACTGGCAAAACAACCCACCGTCTTTCAGGCGATCGGCTGCGATCTGATAGAAATCGTCGGTAAACAGGTTGCTGTTGCCGCTCTGCCAGGGATTGGAAGGCTCGGAAACGATGACATCGTACATTTTAGGGCTGGTAAAGAGCGTATTACGACCGTCATTGACGGACAGGTTGACTTTCGGGTCTGCAAGGGCATTGCCATTAAACTCTCTGAAATATTTTTCCGCGGCCACCACCTCTGGAGAGATCTCGACACAATCAATACATGCGACCGGGTGGGAGCTCATACCTTTGAGAGTGAGGCCCGTACCGAGACCAATCACCATGACATCTTTTGGTGCCTGATGCAGCATCAAGGGGATTTGCCCGATCAGGAGTTGGGTCGCCATGTCACTGCCGGTGCCTCCATCGGTCTTGCCATTGACAGAGAAGAAGCGGGCGCCGCCCCCTTCCTCTTCATGAACCGCAACGGTGCAATCTCGCCCTTCTATGACTTCGAGGATTTTTTCTATAGCGAGGACACCCTCTAACCCACCCATCTTGGCGTACTTCGATGCGTAGCAGTATACCCCGCTATTAATCAGTTTTGAGTTCCATGAGATCGGCATTAATGCAAGCAGGATTCCGGCGACAGCAACAGCAGGAGCCAGTCGCCCCGCCCTGCCCTTTTTGCGATAATGAAAACCAAGGCTCAGGACTACGACCAGGTTGATTATCGCCAACAACTTGAAGCTGTTCAGCAACCCAAAAGCCGGCACCATGATGAACCCGGCGGCAAGACTGCCGAAAACGGCGCCGGTGGTGTTGTGCAGGACCACCATGCCCACGCCTTGGCCGGTGTGCTTTTTTCCGGGGTTGATAATTGCAACAGCTGCCGGCAACAGCGCCCCGGAGAGAATGGTCGGCAAGCTAATGACGCAGAACACCGTCATGAACGAGAGCAGTGAAAGGAGCCACCAATTTTCGCCCGAGAGCTCATGGGCGAACTGGAACAGATGGGCCAGTTGGTCGTAGAAGGGGGCGGTCAGAAGGATGGCGATGCCCATCAGTGAGCTGAGGGCAAGAAAGAGCCTCCTCTCGTTCATCCCCGGGTGGCTGAGGTAGGTATAGAGATAACCACCGAGGGTGATGCAGATCAGGTAGACACTCAGTATCAGCGAGAAGGAATAGCTCGTGTTGCCGAGAAAAAGGAGAAACACCCGGGTCCAGAGGATCTCGTAGCCAAGGCTCAAGAAGCCGATCATAGCAACGGCAAGCAGGATCGGTCGGTGCGTGACCAACCTCAGGTGCTGGGAGGCTTTCACCTCCGGCTTTACTCCATCAGCGTCTTTTTTGCCATACTTCTTCGCCAGAGAGAGAGAGAGGGCAGCGATAACAAGATTGCCGAAAATGGCCAGAAAACCGGTGCGTGAGAGCCCGATAGTCGGGATCAACAGGTAACCGGCGGAGAAGGTCCCGACGGTTGCGCCCAGCGTATTAAGCGCATACAGGCGTCCGATCTGGGCGCCCGATTTATTGCGGGCAAAGAACCGGCACATGAGCGGGAAGGTCCCGCCCATGCAAATGCTCGGCGGAAGCAGGAGTACGGCGGAGAAGAAGATATGAATGCTGGTCGTTATCCAGGGGAGACTCGGCAGCTTCTGTACCCAGTAGGCGTAGAAAATCTCAATGAGATCGAGGGTCGGAACGAAGAGGAAAGCGGTCAGGGCGATGCCGAGCTCAAGCAAAGCGTAGGTTTTAAGAAGGTTTGCTTCCCTATCGACATAGCGCCCGAGCAGAAAACTGCCAAAAGCCAGACCGGCCATGAAAGTCGCCGCAACCACGCTGACCGCAATCATGGTGTTGCCGAAGGTCAGCGAGAGATACTTGGCCCACAGAATTTCATAGATCAGCGCAACGCTGCCTGACAGGGCAAAAATAAGATAGATTAATTTCTTGTGCGCTGAAGAGATACCCACGCCAGCCCCCCCACGAGACTTAACCTGTGACAAAGATTAACTATTTATTAAAAGCACTCTTTAATTTAAATGCAAACATCAAGCCACACTAACAATAACTACGCAGAGACAATAATTCAGGGCAGACACTTCACGACAAAGTCATGAAATGACTGAAAAAACTGCTCACCCAGGAGGACCTGATGCGCCGGACAAATCAGAGGACTGGAGAGCAAAATCTTGCGAGTCGGGCATTTGACGAAACCGCCTTTTAAGATCTAAGGCAAAAGACTTCATTTTCGCAGGATATGTAACAAGCATTTGCCTGGAAGCTCTCCCTGTCTTAATATACTCTCCATGATTTTTTTGATTATCAATGCAGACGACCTCGGCTGGTGCGAAGAGCGTGACCGCGGCTGCCTCAGAGCGTTCCGGGAAGGCATTGTCACCAGCGCTTCACTGCTCGCAAACGGGCCTTCTTTTGTCAGTGCGGCCTCGCTCGCCGCAAAAGCGGGATTGCCCATCGGCGTCCATCTCAACCTGTCTGACGGCCCGACCCTGACCGGTCGGATTGAGGGGTTGACCGATGCAAATGGCCTCTTGCCCGGCAAAGTCAGGTTGCGTAAATGTCTGATAACCGGCAACTGTGACCTCGTCGGCGTACGCAATGAACTGGCAGCCCAGATTGAACGAATCTTTAGCGCAGGGCTCCGACCGGGACACCTTGACGGACACCAGCACTGCCACATCTTCCCTCACCTGACGGCCATAACCACTGGCCTGGCCAATAAATACGGGATCACCGCCATGCGCACTTCGCTGCCGGCGGAACCGGCCAAACACGAGGAAGACGATGAGTTGGCAGAAGCCCTTGCGCTTTACCGCCGGTTCGGTCCACAGGCGCACGAAACGATTGTTGCGGCCGGGCTCAAGACCACG
>CAZXBD010000227.1:0-48024 GCA_964638305.1 uncultured Geobacteraceae bacterium
CAGCCGTCCCAACCATTAATGGCATGGGAGCGACCTTCCCAGCGGTCGCTATCTTTTTTTGTCTCCAGCCACCTCCGATCCACACTTTTACTTCGAGTCACCACCTGGGCGCTTTAAAAAACTGCCGGTGCGACAGAACATAGAGGTCGAGAAATGAGATAGGAAAACTTCTATGAGTCTGTTATGGTTGAACAAATCAGATGATTTAACGGGGGGAGAGAAAGAAACCATGACTACTTTAAAACATCTTCTGGGGCTTGTACTCACCGTGCTATTGGTTACCGCCTGTTCCAGCACCACAGTGAAAGAGTCTTGGGTAAAACCTGACTATGCAGGGAAGATCGAGAACGTCTATCTCATCGGCATCGCCAAAGAAGATATCGTTCGAAGGCTTTTCGAGGAAACTTTTATGAGAGAGTTGTCTGGCAACGGCGTCCGGGCGGTTCCTAGTCACAACGTTCTTCCACAAGACAAGGAGAGCAACCGGGAGGACATTATCCAGGCGATGACTGCGAATGGTTGCGACTCGGTCCTGCTGACCAGACTGATCAGGAAACGAATAGAAGAAAGCACTCCAGGCCCTGGGGTACAGGCTGTCAAGGTCGCCCCAAGCCCTCTTTATATTGACCCATGGTATAACAGTTGGGGAGGCTATTACAGCCGAAGCTATAGTGTCATTAATATTCAGCCAAAAGCTCACGAGACCGTTACCTTGACGATTGAATCTGTATTGTACAACCTGGAAACCGAGGAGAGAATCTGGTCGGCTCAACTGGAAGTAATCGATGAAACAGATATCAAAAACATGACACAGGATTATGTCGAAGGTGTGATCAGGAATCTTAAGGGAAAGGGTCTTATATAACGACAGCTAATTATAGCCAAAGCCTTAAAGTCGGCCCGTACCACTGATCAGCCATATAACGACAATAACCATTTTGAAGGTGCAAATAAAACCGAAATCTTTACATCTCTGCCATTGCAATATATAGTGATAGCGTCTTATATGATTGAATCTATTGGGGTGATTTAATGGTCAGAAGATTCGCAGGACGATATCTGACGTAGAACCTGAACCGCTATCTCGACTTATTGTTGAGTGGCGGTTTTATTGTTTTATCTTTTATACGGAGGCGCAGGACAGCATGCTAATACGGGTTATGTACGCTGATGGCAGGTTAGGCATGATCAAACCTAATTTGCTGGACAAGCTTCTGGAGGGAAGGATTGTAACCAGCTTCATGCGCTCGGATGGTTGGGCTGTTGTCGGCCGCGACATTATCCGAAGTCATCGCAGTGCAAATGATTACGACGGGGCAGAGCGCAGGAGTTGTTTTACGTTAGGTGCTCCAGTGGGGAGAAGTTTGACGATAAAGTTACTGCAGGAGGTTGCCTGGATCACCTGCATCTTGGTTCTTACCTCCATCCTGTTCTCAGGGTTGTTGTAAAAATCCCAACTGACGACCTCAACACAAGCCTGCCTTGTCTGTCAGCGTCTAAATCATTAAATGTCTCATATCGCAGTTATCCCTATAGAAAGGTGAATGTTTCTCCTCTTCTTCCTATATACAGATTTAAGTTGGTCCACCTAACTCTTGAGGTGAGTCAATCTAAATTCGGAGCAGGGGCTTGCCGTTTCGAAACCAGTTATCCCAACCAGTATTCAGATAAGAGCGACCTTCCCATGGGCGCTCTTTTCTTTTGGACTCCAATCGTCTTCAGGTCCGCAGAAGAAATTACTTTGTGTAATTGGACTATCAGATACATCTAACCTGCCCTCTATGGTTTACGAATCTGCTCTGGTCGGAAGCTGGGAGAATCTTAGTATGAGGGTTGTTATCATATCGGCTTCGGGATAAATTGTTAGCCTAGACCTTATCTAGTCTGGCTTGTCATGCAAACAGCTGTCCTGATTTTCTAAGAACTAAGGAGGTTCATATGTATGCCATTGCTGTAAATGGGAGTCCCCGGTCAGGGGGGAATACCGAGATACTACTAAAGGAGACGCTCAGGCAACTGGATGACAGCGGATGGGAAACCGAGCTGGTAAAAGTCGGTGGAACAGCAATCCGAGGCTGTCTTGCCTGCGACAAATGCTTCGAAAACAAAGACAACGAATGCATTATTAAAACTGACGGTTTCAACGAGATTTTTTCTAAGATGCTCAAGGCGGACGCTATGATTCTCGGCTCCCCGACTTACTTTGCGGCGGTATCCGCGGACTTAAAAGCGTTGATTGAAAGAGCAGGATTTGTTGCCTATGCCAATGACCACGCATTTACAGGAAAGATCGGCGCCGCTGTCGTGGCAGTCAGAAGAGGTGGCGCAACCCATGTCTTTGACAGCATCAACCACATGTACCAAATGTCGAGGATGATTATCCCGGGCTCAACCTACTGGAACATAGGTGTTGGTCGCGACAAAGAAGAAGTGAGGGATGATGAGGAGGGCATGGCAAACATGCGCCATCTCGGCAAGGTGATTAACTGGCTGGGGCAATCGATAACAACATCCGGGATCGCTTACCCCAGAGGATAAAAAACAAAAAAATTGCTTTTGGAAATGTGCCAGATTCTAGCGCATTTGCTTAGGGTGCAGGGTCCGCTGATTCGAAGCCAGTCATCCCGATAAGAGATTAAAACTGTGCGCTCTTACCGGGGCCTTTCTTGTTTTTTTGTTCTCTGATCCTTTTCCAGAACGGACTGGGATATCTGACAAATGGAGTACCGGCCTTTACCTGAGCCAACTTCTGACGTAGATTAATTCTGTAATAAGCCAACTAATTAAAATCGGGGAACGGTCTACATGCCTTCAGGACGATTACTATCCGCACTCATCTTTCTTACCATGGCAGTGGAAGCGAATCCCGTATGGGCGGTGCAGGCGCATGGTGGAGCAGAGGGGCTGGTTTCGCATCAGATCGGCCATTTCCTGTTTACTCTCGGGATGGGATATCTGCTCTATCGGCTTTATGTAATACGTCAGGAGGGAGTCGGTTGGCGAGAGTTTAAAGTCTTTCTCTGGTTGCTTATTTTGTGGAATGTGACGACCTTTTCAGGCCATTGGCTGAACGAGTTTGTTGCAAAAGAAAAGTTTACAAAGGCCCATGCCAGCATCCTGACTTTCACTATCGAAAACCTCCAGGATGCGTTTTATTATCTGACCCGACTCGACCATTTAATTCTGGTCCCCTCTTTTACTTTCCTGCTGCTTGCTTTAAAAAAGTGGGAGATGTCGAAATGATTGTTCCTTGGGGACCTGTTGTATTCGTTGACATTTCTGGCACCGTTCTGATGCTGCTGATTTCCTGTTGGTGTTCTGCTCTCTCATGGCGGTTGATCCAAAAAAAGCCTGACGATGTTTTCCGTAACTATATTTTTCTTTTCACTCTGGCTATCCTGTTTTTTTCAGTGTCCCGGTCCTTCGGGCATTTGATCAAACAGATATTATTGCTGAACGACATGGAGCTCATCTGGAAGCAGATTGCTCCTTTCAGTGGTGCTGTTAACTCAACAGCATTTGTTGTTATCTTCGCCTTTGGTATTTCTTTCCATCGTTTCCAGAAAGTTCATTCGGAGATTGAATATTACAAGGACAACTTGGAAGAGATGATAGCGACGCGAACAGAAGAGCTTGAAAAGTCCTGGAATACCCTTGAAAACATACTGAATAACTCCAACCCCATTAACATTACAGGGGTCAACTTTGATCTGCTCCGGGCTAACGAGGCCTACTATTCATTCTGGCCCAGGAATACGGATTCCTCAGAAACGAATAAATGCTATGAGTCACGACCAGGAGACCATTGCCACACAGATGAGTGCCCCCTTAAACTGATCGTCGAGGGCCAGAAGGAAGTCACCCAGGAAGTTTCAAAAAATATCAATGGAGAGGTCAGCGACTTTATTGTTACGGCAAGACCCTTTAAAGATGTTGACGGCCAATTGATCGGCATGGTTGAAAGCTTTCAGGACATAACCCTGCGCAAACAGGCCGAGAAGGCAATGCGTGAGAGTGAAGAGCGCTTCCGTAAAATCTTCGAATCAAATCCGGACCCTGTCATCCTTGCCAAACTTCAAGACGGTACAATTATTGACACCAACAAAGCATTCGAATCTGCTACGGGAATTTCGCGAGACGAAGCAATCAACCATAACTCCGAGGAGCTTGGCCTCTGGACCGATCAGGGCCAGAGAAAACCATTCAGGGAGATGCTGCAGAACCATGGTGAGGTTAACAATTATGAGGCCACTTTTCGTGTCAAGGGCGGCCGGATCAAAACCGGCCTGGTGTCTGCCAGCGTTCTTAACGTCAACGAAGAACCGTGCATTCTGCTTGTCATTCGCGACATCACCACTGAAAAAGCCGCAGAGCAAGCCTTGATCGAAATGGATCGAATCAAGAGCGAATTCATCTCGACGGCAGCCCACGAACTGAACACCCCGCTGAGCACGATGATGGGATACACTGAATTTCTGCGTAGCCCGGATGAGTTTGAAAGATTCACAGACGAGCAGAAGCATGATTTCATCAATGAGATCTACGATAATGGCGAGGCCTTGAGTCGCATTATTGAAGATCTTCTGGATGTCGGCCGCATAGAAAGAGGCGCTCCGATTCCGCTGGCCCTGCAAGAGGTTGATTTCGTTCAGGTTATCAGCCAAAAAGTTAAATCCTTCAGGACGCATCATTCGGGGCACACTTTCCTTCTCAACCTGCCGAACGAACCTGTAATGCCCTTGCTTTTGATCGATCGTCACCGGATGAACCAGGCGCTAGAGAATCTCTTGAGTAATGCAGCGAAGTATTCACCCGAGGGTAAGGATATCACTATAAGCGGCAGTGAAGAGAAAGACGGCTGGGAGGTCAGAATTGAAGATCGAGGTGTCGGGATGAATCCAGAGCAACTCGCTCAGATTTTCGATAAGTTTTACCGAGCGGATGCATCGAACACAGCGATCAGCGGACTGGGCCTGGGAATGAGCATCGTCAAACAGGTTATTGAGGCCCATGGCGGAAGCATTCGGGTCGAAAGTGTCGAAGGTCAAGGGACGACAGCAATATTCAACCTGTCCTACGCTCCCGATTAAGCTGGCTTTCTCACCAACTCCCGACGTATTGGATGCAAACCCGGCATCCGTATCAACCTGAGCTGTTAATAAAGACAACACCCTTTGAGAGACTTTTCGTGTAATTCCCCTGTTCTTTGTCTCCCATGTTTTTTCTTGACTCTTTCATCGGACATGAAGTATGTAAGTAGTCACTATCTTTTTGAGGAAGTTTTATGGGCAAGCGTGAAGCAATAATACAGGCGACAATTGATGTCGTTGCAAAACAGGGCATTGCAGATTCGCCTACGATCCAAATTGCAAAAGAGTCTGGCGCTGCGGAATTGACGTTGTTCCGCCTTTTTAAAAATAAGAAAGAGTTGTTACGTCAGACATACGATGAGGTAAATCAACGTTTTCAGGATAAATGCAGGGGTGAAATCGAAGAGAAGTTGGACGCACAGGAAAAGGTGGCTACTTTGCTTAAGGTGGTCATTAAACTTTCAAGGCAGCACCCAAATGAGCTTGCTTATTTTCAACAATATATCAATTCTCCAGAAGGGTTGTTGCAAAGGCCTGATTTTCGATACGAGCTGGGCGAAGATGTCTCGCGATACCCCTTAGTGGCGATCCTTGATGAAGGGAGAGCTCAAGGTGTTTTTAAGAAACTACCGATGACTGCACTGATAGGCTTAGCTGGAGCACCGATGATTATGTTTTTACGAGAAGAACAGGTCAGGAAGATAAAACATGCAGAGAGCGAAATGGAACTGCTAATCCTGGCTTGCCTGCAAGCAATAAAAGCATAGTTTTTTTTGATTCATCTATGTATGTATGTACTTACTCATACTGGTGTGCAAGAAAGATTAGATCACGAAAGGAGACCAACCATGAAGCAAGAGGTGATGTTCAGGATAGCAATGGAATGCTGCATTACAGGTTGGCACTATGAAGCGATTGAAGAGGAGCACCAGCATCTATCAGGGCAAAGATGTTGAATAACTTTGCATCATTCACCGGAACCTGAGAGCAATGCGGCAGGCTGTTTAAGAAACACATTAGCTCCAATATCGAGAGGAGAAACTAATGGAAGCATCTCGAGAATCAGCTCAGAAGCGTGAAGAAATGCTCGATGAACTCGACAGGAAACTCTTGAAAGAAGAGTTGACTGAGGAAGAGTGGAAAGAGGAGATCCGCCGTATTTTAATACACAAAGGGTAGTTCCTCTTAAGGAGAAGCGCCATGATAAAATACAATTGTATCGCTGTGGTATTGGTGGCAATCATCTTCGCCCATGGGATCGCCTACGCATCTTACACGGGCGGAAAAAACAATAGAAGATGGGCTGTCCAGGAAGATGTATACAAGCGAAGCCAAGAGCTTTACAAACTCAAAAAAGAGCTCCATTTGCAACGTGAGGAAGATCGTCGAAGGGAGCAATATAGACAAGCAGTCGAAGAAAGAAAAAACATGCAAAAGGGCTCGGGTGTAAGAGGATCTGGGTCGGACTGAATCAGTCTGAGCATTATTTAGGCGAGAGCGGCTCTGGTATGGTCACTCTTAAGGTAAAGCTCGAGATGCTTCAAATCAAATGGAAGCGTCTCTATGCTTTACCTAAAGCAAGAAAGAACATTTACACAACATCACGACAAGGCCGAGGGAATCGGCTCTTTATATTTTGCGATGTCTGTTATTGTAGATAGTTGCCACACTCAAGAGGTTGTGTCATCAACCTTGGCATCAGGTGCGTTCGTCTTGACTGATGCAATGCCGTTCTCCATGGCAGAAGTTCCTGAGTAGTACTCACTGCGACCAATCTCTTGCCCATTGGTTGCTTTGAGTATGAAATATGGTTCTCCCCTGGAATTGGTCTTGGTCTCAAAGGCCCCCTCGCGGTTGGCATTTTTGCGAACCGATTCAATTCCGTTTTCTGCACTCGGCTTCTGCTTGTACAGTTCACTTGTCAGAATCACCTGACCGTTTGCCGCCTTCAGATTGAACATGAATTGACCGTCTTTTGCTTGTTTTAACTCAAATTTTGCTGCCATCAGACTGTCTCCTTTCGTGTTCTGCCGTTATTGGCCTTTCGGAAATCAATTGTGCGGTAACACCTGCACCGGCATCGGTTCTTAACGTCTCTTGCCAAAGAGTGAACCCAGCACCCCGCGAATGATCTGTCGACCAAATTGTGTACCAATTGAGCGGGCGGCACTTTTAGCCGCAGCTTCAAAAATATCCCCCGCTGAGCTGCCCTTTCGAGAGCGGCTTCGTCGAGTCGATGGTGTTTCAACTTTCTCCTGCTGTTCGGTTCGCGCTATTAACTTCTCGTATGCCGATTCGCGGTCAACATCCTGGTCGTAAAAATCGCCGATGATTGATCTTTTTCGTACCTCGTCGCGCTCTTCGATATCCAACGGGCGCAGTCTACTGGCGGGAGGACAGATCAGAGCACGTTCTACTGGCAGTGGGATACCCTTGGCGTCGAGAAAAGAAACCAGTGCTTCACCGACACCGACTTCGCTGATCACCTGTTCAACATCCAGAGGGGGGTTAGGTCGGAACGTCTGAGCTGCAGCCCTTACCGCCTTCTGGTCTCGAGGTGTGAAGGCTCGCAAGGCATGCTGCACCCGGTTGCCGAGTTGGCCTAGAATTGCGTCCGGGACATCTAGTGGGTTCTGGGTAACAAAATATATACCGACTCCCTTGGATCGAATCAATCGCACCACCTGTTCGACCTTGTCTATCAGCGCTTCTGGGGGATCATCGAAAAGGAGGTGGGCTTCGTCAAAGAAGAAAACGATGCGTGGTTTTTCCGGATCACCTACCTCCGGCAACTGTTCAAAAAGCTCTGCAATGAGCCAAAGCAGAAAGGTAGCGTAAATCTTGGGTGTCTGGATCAACTTGTCTGCAGCAAGGATGTTGATTACTCCGAGGCCACCTGGTCCGGTTTGCATAAGATCGTCCAGGTTCAGGGCTGGCTCGCCAAAAAAAGACTCCGCGCCTTGATGTTCCAAGGTCAGCAATGAGCGTTGAATGGCACCGATACTGGCAGTGGAGATGTTGCCATACGTCGTGCGAAGCTCCTTTGCGTTGTCACCAACAAAGCGAATCATGGCCTGAAGATCTTTGAGATCGAGCAACAACAGGCCCTGATCATCGGCGACCTTGAACACCAGGGTGAGTATGCCAGTCTGGGTCGGGTTGAGATCAAGCAATCGAGCGAGGAGAAGTGGGCCCATCTCAGAAACGGTCGTTCGAACCGGATGGCCCTGTTCACCGAAGAGGTCCCAGAAAACGACCGGAAACCCCTGAGGTTCAAAGCCAGAGAGCCCAAGAGTCTTGACCCGCTCCATTACCTTGGGGTGATCGCCTCCAGCGTAAGCCAACCCGGACAGATCACCTTTAACATCAGCCATAAAAACGGGGACACCAATGCGGCTGAAATGCTCCGCAAACGTACGAAGTGTAACCGTCTTGCCCGTTCCTGTCGCACCGGCGATCAATCCGTGACGGTTAGCCATTCGGGGAAGAACGCCAAAAAAGTTTTCTGTTTTTGCAATCGGCAAGGGGTCAAATTGAGTCATGCGCACCTCTCAGGCAAGTTTTCAGGTGGAGGCATCAATCTTAACAGCATATTGACAACTGAAAAGTCCCCCAAGAAATTTATTGATACAAAGGGAGTCTCACCGTAGCTCAGCCTTTCCCACCATAAAAACTTTCTCCTCCGTTGAGTTTTATTTGTAAACCAATCCTGCATACATCCGTCATAGCTAACATTGATAACGTAAACTCATTACAGGACAAGGAGAATTTGACCATGAAAAAGGTAGAACAATTCTTATGGTTGTGATGTTCAGTTTTTTAGCCAATAGCGTATTGGCAGACGTTGGCGACGCGGGATTGGTTGGTGAAAATTCCGATCAAGCGGTGCATAAATGATTCAAGAAGAGGACGAAAGAAGAACGCCAGGTGAGGCAGGAGCGGCGCGAGAACATGTCGGAGGAAGACCGGCAGAAAATGCGCAAACGTCGTGCGAACATGACAGAAGAAGAACGTCAGACCTTACGGGAACGGCGCGAGAACATGACGGAAGAACAGCGTCAGGCGATTCGTGAAAAACGCTACAATATGTCGGAAGAACAACGCCAAGCGAGGCATGAGCGTCGCGCGAACATGTCAGACGAGGAAGTTCAGGCCATGCAGGAGCGCAGGGCAAAGCACAAAAGCAATAGGGGTCAAGGGCAACGGGGTGGCTTGGGTTGGTGATTGTAAAGAACATAGTTGAGCAGCATCACGGCGAGATAGCCATCGAGAGTCAAGCAGGGAAAGGCACGACTGTCACCCTCCGTTTGCCTGCCGATTTACCGGAAGAGCAAAAGAACCAAACCATCTGATCCTGCCCCACACTGGAGAGCCTGAGTTACATTCATTTCGCTGGACAACTTTGCCTTTAGTCATGACTTTCACGTACAATGTCAGCAAGAGGTAAAAGCATGGATTAATGCATGCGAAAGGGAGCGACAATGTTACGTTTTTTATCAGTGTCTATTTTGGCCATTGCGCTGGTCGCGGTTTTTGTTTCACAGCCATTGGCAGATGAACAGAGTCAACAAACAATAGTCAAAGTCTACAAGTCACCTGGCTGAGGCTGTTGCGGTGGCTGGATGGAACATCTGGAAGACGAGGGTTTGAGCATAAAAGCAGAGGATAGCAAAAAAATCTCTGAGATTAAAGCCCGATATAATATTCCAGGCTACCTCCAGTCTTGCCACACAGCCATCGTCGATGGCTACGTAGTCGAAGGTCATGTACCCAGTAAAGAAGTCCTGCGAATGCTCAAAGAGAGACCGGACATCATCGGGCTGAGTGTGCCCGGTATGCCGATTGGGTCTCCAGGCATGGAAATGCCAGATGGTGCGACTGAACCTTACGAAGTGATTTCATTTGACAAGTTGGGCAGGACCAAAGTTTATGCCACTTATCCATAGCGAAATAGCACCCGAAGCTTTATCGCTATGTGGCAATTAGCAACTGATGTCTAAAAGCATGTCACGAGATTAGCTCAAAGACTTCGCGATCAGGAAGACGTTGATTCGATCCGGTCATCCCGACCCCTGTTTACATTTAGAGCGCCCCTCCCAAGGGCGCTCTCCTTCATTACCACTGGTTCCCGTCCGGAGGAAATGATTTCTTAACGGTGTAGAGAGTCCCTTTCAAAAATCATAATCCCCAACGGGCGACAAACTTGAATTTTTCCGAAGTACCCATCCAATCGGCATTGATCATGTGCATGCCACTCTCCCAGGCTCGGAACTTTATCGAACAGATTGTTGCCAGAACAAAAGGGAAGAACATTAAAAAAACGAATAATATCATTACCGCCTCCTATGATAAGGGCCCTTGCCAGAAAAACCCTTTGGGGTTGATCTAAAGTACTTTGCTGAGAACCAACGACGCAGCGATGCTCCACATAACTACACAGACAACGCTATCCAGAACCCTCCAGGCAAGTCTCTTGCGAAAAACCGGAGCAAGAAACCCGGCGCCAAGGCTTAAGGAGAAAAACCACAAGAAAGAGGCGACCATGGCTCCAGCGCCAAAAACCAGTCTGTGCATGCCTTGAAATTGACTACTGATGCTGCCTAGCAAAATCAAAGTATCCAGGTAAACATGAGGGTTGAGTAACGTAATCGCCAGGGTAGCCGTGATGACGGCTCGCATCGTTGGGACTTCGTTGACATCACTCTCGAGATAGTGACCTTTCCACGCCGAGCGGAGTGCAACCGCTCCATACCAGGCAAGAAACAAAACACCTCCCCAAAGGGTAAAATAACCAAGCAGGGGATTCGATGCCACAAAAGTACCGACGCCAGTAATTCCAAGCAAAATCAGGACAGAATCACAACACGCGCAGACCAAGGCGATCGTCACAGGACGATTTCGACGCACACCTTGGGACAGTACAAATGCATTTTGAGCTCCGATGGCTACGATCAAGCTGCCGCCTAATCCAAAGCCCTGAACAAATGGCATCATGGTCATTCCTTTCCTCGATATTGGTTTTGCAAATCGTACTGCCCGAGCCATAAAAAGTAAAATTAATTGTTTTTCTATATCATTAATTTTGCTAATATATATTTATGATTGACTACAGGCTGCTAGAAGCGTTTGCAATGGTTGTGCAGGAGGGTGGCTTTGAAAAAGCAGCCACATCAATGAACCTGACCCAGTCCGCTGTTTCCCAGCGCGTTAAACTGCTGGAAGAACGTGCCGGCAAAATTCTCCTCTCAAGGGCAGCACCACCAAAGCCAACAGCAGACGGAGAACTTCTTCTCAAACACTTCCTTCAGGTAAAATTGCTGGAAGATGGACTGACCGCAGAGATGGGAAGTTCAAAGACCGTCGAACGCGTCAAACTTTCGGTCGCGATTAATGCTGATAGCCTGGCAAGCTGGTTTATTCATGCCACAGGGCCTCTCTTCAATAACGGTGAGTTACTGATCGATTTACATGTTGATGACCAGGAGCAAACTCATAAATTACTTAAGGAAGGAGTTGTTGCAGGTTGTATCAGTGACAAGGCTTCCGCAATACAGGGATGCCGAGTTGAATATTTAGGGACCATGACGTACCGGTTACTCGCTACGAGAACCTTTATCCAACGATGGTTCCCCAACGGCTTGCAACAACCAGAACTTGAAAATGCACCTGCCGTAATTTTCAATCGCAAGGATGCACTACACCACAAGAGCCTAAAACAGGTTTCAGGAAAATCAACCAAACTTCAGGCGATACATTACGTCCCTGCGCCCGAGCAATTTTTACAGATGATCAGCGCAGGATACGCGTATGGAATGGTTCCTGATTGGCAGAGTGAAGCATTGCGCAAGAGCGGAGAGCTCGTAGAGATTCATGAAAAAGCAAATGCAGAGGTCAAATTATACTGGCACTGTTGGAACTTGACCTCTGCACCGTTACAAACCTTTTCTAAACGTCTGGTGAAAGAAGCCAAGCAGCTGCTGTCATGATTTATAAGGGGACTGGATGTTCCCGGAATTATAGCAAAGTCTTCTGGAATAGGGTGCAATGGATCTGGACTATCTATCCCGCCCAGCATTTACATGAAGTGAACATCCGGTCGTGATTAATAGTGATAATTCAGAGAAAGCGACAGCTCGTCGTGAAGTTTCCTTGAGAGCGACAGGTTCCATTTCCGGGTGGCATTGGCCGCGCCGTAGATGTTGCCTACATAGAAGGGAAAGCCAACACCGCCGACAATCGCCGCCAGCGCATAGTTTTCATCATCCAGCGCAGCAACTGTCCCGGCAATGAACAACCCGTTGACCGCGAAAGCCATCAGACCATCCTTGTAGTGTTCGGCGTACATCTGACCACTGCCCGGGATTACTGCTGACATGGCTCCAGCCAGGGTCGGCGACTTCTTTGGCTGTGCTTCATATTCATCAAGCAAGCGGAACGATTCCTGAATCCCGGGGACACGTTCATCATGCGGGTAGCTCACCTGGAATTCATCGAGGCCCGCCCGGCAACCGGCAACGTCATCTTTATCGAGGGCATTCAGAGAAAGGCCCAGTTGGGCATTGGCGGCATCCGGATGGCTTTCATCAAAAAACCTGGATCTTTCAAAGGCCAAAGCTGCCGCATCATGCCTGCCAAGCTTTTCGTAACTTAAACCTTCGTAGAAGGCAGCACTACTGAAATTGCTGGAAGAATAAAGCTGGCGCACTTTGGCAAAACTCATGATCGCTGACTGGTAGTCCTTTCCTTTATAATAGGCCTTGCCGATTTGGTAAAAAGCTTCCGGCAGACGCTCCGAATCCGGAAAGAGGAAGGTCAGCTTTTTGTATTCCGTGATGGCCCGATAGTAATCACCTTCAGCCATGAAGGCATCGCCCAAAGACATCTGCAGGTCATCGGTAAGAAGCAGGCTCTGCGTTGCACCCCAGGTCGGGGCTGGGAGGACAAGGAGCAGAGTCAGTGCGATGTGCAAAAGCTTACGGTATCGAGTCATGGTTTTTTTAAAAGGTTGTTAGCAACCGGGTCATACAGGGCACCGCTAGACAGGCGATTATAATCAAGGCCTTCTTCGGTCCAGTAGTTGCAGCGCATCAGGCGGTCAGCGGTCATGACAACACCCAACACGGGGCCGTGATCATGAACAGCTTCGTAACCAAACTGCGAGCAGGTCGGTGAGAAGCTGCAGCGAGGGCCGTCGATCGGGGAAATCTGTTTCTGGAAAAATCGCACACTGCCCAGAAGAAGGGCCGCTAGCGTAGTCGACTGAGTCGGCTCAGTTGTTTCAACCACGGTGTGAGGGAAAGGATTCTTAGGCCCCTTCATTCCGTGGGTTTCAAATGTCAGCCCCTGTGATGGCAGGCAGAGGATGAGAAATACAACAAAAGACCTCGCCAAATAGTGTGCGAGGTCCCCTGTGCAGGACAGTATTTGTTTCTTCGTGATGATTGTACTTACTACAAGCCCGTCCATAAGGAGTCTTTGAGATTATTCTTGCTTGAGAACCTTCTCTTTGGCTTTTTCAAACTCCTCGTCACTAAGGGCCCCTTGATCATGAGCTCCCTTGAGGTCCTGCAGCTGCTGTCCGGCGGTCGCACCAGCTTGTGGCGCCGCGCTACCTTCTGCGGGGACAACAACAACGGTTTCCGTCTCACCGCCGCCACAACAGCAAGCGGTTAAAAAAACTGCCATTGCGACGAGGGTCAGTGGCCAAACAACCAGAGGTCTTTTCATTCCTTTTCTCCTTGGCAAGCTCATTTGAATTAATGCTACGAGCTTAAAATAACACCAGCACCGAGCTTTGACAAGCATCTCATTAGGAGTTACATATGAGGCTCGGAAGATGGAAAACTACCCAACTCTGGATTTGCAGAAGTCAATCAGGGACACGACTAAGCAGCAGCCAGCACCTCCCCGCTCCATCGTTTTTCTCCAGTGCATTTCTGCGGCCGAGCTTGCGTGTCTGCGCGCCTCACGGGGAAACATTCTGCGACCAGGGATTATTTCGGCAAAGTAATCGTAACGGTAGTACCGACATGCTCCTGGCTGACAATGTCGATCGAGCCGTTGTGACTGTCGACAATGTTTTTAACAATCGCCATCCCCAGGCCGAGCCCGCCGACGACGGACTTCTCGTTTTGGGCACGGAAGAACTTGCCGTAGATCTGACTGACTTCGTCCGCAGTCATGCCGATTCCTTCGTCCCTGATGCGGATCAGGGCTTTGGCTTCCTGGTCGACTACCGACACCTCGATCACGTCATGTATATCGTTGGAGTACTTGAGGGAATTACTAAGCAGGTTGTCGAGAACCTGACTGATGCGAATTTCATCGTATAACAGGATCAGGGGCTCTTCCGGCAGATCAAGATGGATCGGTAATTCGGGAAAACGCAGTTGGTAAACCTTGCAGGCCTGATTAACCGTTTTCACAAGATCATGTTTCGCAGGCACGACGCACAGGCTCTCCCCTTTCTCGAACTGATCCACAATCACCAGATCATCGATGATCCGCTCCAGAGCTTGTGTCTTACTATGAATGACTTCCAAG
The DNA here is from genome assembly GCA_964638305.1 of uncultured Geobacteraceae bacterium. Taxonomy (GTDB): domain Bacteria; phylum Desulfobacterota; class Desulfuromonadia; order Desulfuromonadales; family BM103; genus M0040. The sequence goes on from CAZXBD010000227.1 coordinate 14,634, forward strand.
TACTCTGTCCGTTTATCAGACTCCACGTCATCAAGCAAGACCTCGGTGTAACCCATAATAGCTGAGACTGGCGTGCACAACTCGTGGGCAGCAATCGAAATGAAATCACTTTTGAGTTGATCGATTTCTTCTAGTTTTTTTTGATTTTTTACCGAGTTTTCAAGCGCCAAGATCGTTTTACGCATCGGTTTCAAAAAAATGAAATAGAGGGTGGGAACAACAACGAGGGACAGAAGCACTGCATCAACGAGTCCGATAAGAAAGTGCCCTGATAACTCCAGAGAGTAAATCAGCAGCATGACCAACGCCTCAGCAATGAAGATGATAACTATAGAGGCAAAAAACATATTGACAGGCTCGGGCATGTCGCTTGTCCCCGAGCAACTGACAGATTGCTGATGATCTGACTGGTTTTCCTGCATGAAAGGCCCCCTCGTGCCATGGAGTCCCAAAGGACTCAAAACCCTACTGAAGTGAAGAAAACGATAACATGCCGAAAAACAAAGAAAAACATAAAACCCTTTAATCCCGAAGGCCTGGAGGCCAAAGGCAGAGGCCTCCCGCAAGAGTCCCAAACCAAAAGGCCGCTTGATTGGTCACCATTTGGTGGTATGGTTACAATCAGTAGCCCAAAATACTGAGGCATAAACAGGAAGCTCAAAGCCGTTGGTTCAGCAGCGAACAAGTAACGGAGCCGGCAATTAAGATGCTGCAAAGTATTAATCAAGAAACGGTTAAAAACCAGGGAGGCCAATGATGACCAAGCTGGCCGTAGTGCAAAAAGCCCCTGCCTTTCTCGACAAAGAGAAGTCCATTGCGAGCGCTGCTGCTTCCATTGCAGAGGCTTCCAAAAATAATGCCGACATCGTCATATTTACAGAAGCCTTCATCCCCGGCTACCCTTCATGGATTTGGCGTCTCAGGCCAGGCGGGGACTGGAACCTGTCGGAAGAGCTCTATAACCGCTTGCTGGACAACTCGGTCAATCTTGATTCCGGGGATCTGGACCCTTTATATGAAGCGGCCCGAAAGCACCATGTCACGATCGTGTGTGGCATCGAAGAGAGGGACAACCGGCTCAGTCGATCCACCCTTTACAATACTGTCATCGTGATCGGCCCTGATGGCGAACTATTAAACAAACACCGAAAACTGATGCCGACCAATCCCGAAAGAATGGTCTGGGGCTTCGGTGATGCTTCGGGGTTGAAAGTCCTCGACACACCGGCAGGTCGTATCAGCACATTATTGTGCTGGGAAAACTTCATGCCGCTGGCAAGGTACGCTCTCTATGCTCAAGGGGTGGAAATCTATATCGCCCCAACCTACGACAGTGGGGACAAGTGGATTGGCAGCCTGCAGCACATTGCCCGTGAAGGGCGATGTTGGGTGGTCGGCTGTGGCAACCTCATGCGGGCCCGCGACCTTCCGACTGACTTCCCGGAAAAGGGCATGATGTATCCTGACGATGACGAGTGGATAAACCCGGGTGATTCAATTGTGATTTCACCAGACGGTGAGGTTACTGCCGGCCCCATGCATCAAAAAGAGGGGATTCTTTTTGCTGAGATTGATCTGCAGAAAGTCGCTTCTTCCAGAAGAGTCCTTGATGTTGCCGGCCACTACTCCCGACCGGACATCTTCACGTTGCATGTGAACACCCGGCCTCAAACACCAATCAAATTTGACGACTAGAATTTCGGCGATAGCCTTTGACTGCAAAAACAGAGAGGAGAAGACCGATGAGCCAATCTCAAGACTATAAAGGTGGCTGCTTTTGTGGTGCAGTTGAGTTTTCTTTAAGTGGCACACCAGAAGCCATGGCCTATTGTCATTGCGAGTCATGTCGACAATGGTCTGCGGGCCCGGTCAACGCCTTTACCTTGTGGCAACCGGGCAGTTTCAAAATCACCAGGGGCGTAGACAACATCGTCGCATACGACAAAACCGCCGCCACCGAGAAAAAAGTCGGCACAAGCAACCGCAAATGGTGCAAAATCTGCGGTGGCCATGTTTACATAGATCATCCAACAATGGGCGTCGTTGACGTTCCTGCCGTATTAATTGAGGGCTTGAATTTTGAGCCAGGCTTTCATGTTCACTACCAGGAGACGGTTCATCCCATGAAAGATGGCTTGCCAAAGTTCAAAGACCTCCCTGAGGCGGCAGGCGGCTCTGGAGAAGAGTTGCCAGAGTAGCAACTCTTAATTCCTGAAGAACCCTTATGTTACGGCACAAACTTAGCGGCCCTATACTCTCCTAAAAAAAGAGGAGTCGTTGGATTTGATCCTGTTAGCCTGATCACAAGCTACATGAGAGCGACCTTCCCAGGGTCGCTCTTATCGTTTTTTCTCCGACCCACCCTCTTTTCCCTGACCTTTTTCTGAACGGAATCGGGGCTAACGGAGATCATACCGATCAGCTTCAGCAGGATATTTTCATAACAGCAAGAATCGGGTGGTTCTTCTCAAAACAGTTTCGTATGCTGTACCCACAAAGAGAAGATATGGAAATACGCTCTATTAAAGAGGAAAGGATGTCTCTTGAAAGATGGTGAAGACGACTCTCCATCTCCTGCAAACATCTGTCATGGAGAATTTTTAGTGGATAGCCCAGATTACAAACGGATAGAACAAGCCATCCTGTTCATAGAGCAGCAGGCCCCTGGACAGCCTTCCCTGGAGGAGGTCGCTGAACATATAGGGTTGAGCCCTTACCACTTTCAACGCGTGTTTAAACGTTGGGCAGGAGTGAGTCCAAAGCGGTTCATTCAACACCTCACGGTCGAATACGCCAAAAGACTATTGCGTAATTCAGCCACGGTGCTCGACACTTCTTTGGAGGTAGGGCTCAGCGGCCCAGGTCGTCTGCACGACCTCTTTGTCAGCGTCGACGCCGTTACACCGGGAGAGTATAAGACCCTTGGCATGAACATGATTATTAAGTATGGATTCCACCCCACACCCTTCGGAGAGTGTTTGCTTGCATCGACTTCGCGCGGCATCTGCTTTCTTGGTTTCGTTGAAGAGAGCTCCCGTGAAACGGCCCTGAAGTCCCTGAGAGACACATGGCAGAAAGCCTCCCTGCATGAAAGCCCGGGAACAACAGGGGCAACTGTTAAAAGTATTTTTTCACCAACACTTTCTTCTGCCAAGGGACCACTCAAGATTCTGCTTCACGGAACGAATTTTCAACTCAAAGTCTGGCAAGCCTTACTACGCATACCCAAGGGGGCGGCTGTCTCATATAGCGCCATGTCAGATACGGTGGGACATCCGGGAGCATCACGAGCTATCGGCAACGCTGTTGGGAAAAACCCGATTGCCTATCTGATCCCCTGCCACAGAGTTCTCAGAGCTGGCGGAGAGATCGGTGGCTACCGATGGGGGACTCTTCGTAAAAGGGCGATCCTTGCTATGGAAGCAGCCCACAGTAATACTCTTTAAGTAATCCATGATTATTGTGGGGCGTGTATTGACAAACAATAAAGCCGCTACCTTAATCGGTAGCGGCTTTATCACTCAGTAGGACCACGCCATGGAATCCACTCTTATATTTTCAATCAATAAACATGGTGGAAATGAAATTCTCGCACCCCGACGTCCGGAATTTCAGCAATGAGCAGATAGTGTTGCTCACCTTTTTTCTTAACAATGAGATCTGTCTGCAGACGGTTATCCTCGACTGGAAGCATCACTTTCGCCTCGCCAAACTGGTCATGGCCAATAGTAGCGCGTAACGCCAACTTTGTCGGGGTAACATATTGGCCTGTCTCTGCATTTTTCAGAAAAGCGTTTACGTGACATTTCACGACAAAACCCTTCGAGGCACTCTCTTTGCTGCTGACAAAATCACAAAACTCAAGGTAGGCATCGATACCGTCCTTACTGTCCTTGTATGTAATCACATTTGCATCAGACGCCACCTTGGTTACCTCGGGTTCATGCGAATGATGTCCGCTACCTGAAGCAAGAACCGACACAGAGAATAAGACGACAGACACGAGCATGACAACTGAAGCAATAATTCGTTTCGACATATTTTCGCCCCCTTCAGAAACTACTTGTAGTGACTTTCAATCTCAGGAGAGAAAAAGTATTTTCTTGATTAAAATACCAAATGAATTTACACCGAATCATGACAACGATCAATTTTTTCTTAACGAACGTAATTGATCTTATTCTGCCACAACTCAGCAAACGCCCCTCAGGAACCTACGTCAAAAGGCTTTCTTTCACCTCCCTAAAAGACTTATTAGAGTGGACTTGGGATAAAAGATTCTCTAAGGCGTGTATTTAAATTAAAGCCGGAACGGCTCATAATGTTTTTTTGTTATGTCCAGCTATTTTCACTCACAGCCCTAATGCTCTTTAATTTGTACTCGAATTGAGTTGCATCAAAATCAGACCAAGATCAATGTTGTCGGACAAACTGATTATAAATAGTGATAGTGAGGGGAAAGCCCTGCAACGAATAACTGTTTTCTCCCTGGCACACGCAGTAAGCTCCTGGATTGGATTACAAAAGACATTGTCTGAAAATATGTTACTATGTATACCTTGTAGAAAAACCGAGGGGAATCATCTTTAATGCTCAGGAGACTTGTCAATCAGGAACCACTACGTTCTTGATGTTATGGCGTAATATTTAAACGTTGGTTATTGTCTGCTTTTTGAAAGTGGCATTTAATTTGCTGAATGACTCAATGAACTACTTAATTTACGGGGATTCTCTATGAAAAAAACAGGCGCTCTTATTCTGGTTTTCTTGCTGGTCCTTCTTTTTGCTGGCTTTGTTCAGGCTCAGGACGGGAAGAAAAAGAAGCGTGTCAGGCCACACCTCTATGGTCGGGTCATGATTGACAATTATTCCACGGAAATCGGACTCGCACCTGTGACTTTTGACCATTGGCTGCACCGGGCGAGGGCAACTTGCCGTGTATGTCATGTCGACATCGGTTTTGCGATGGAGGAAAATGGCACCGGAGTCAGGGCTTCCGACAACATCCGTGGATTTTTCTGTGGTACATGCCATAACGGAAAGATCATGCATGATGATAAGCCGCTATTCAGCTCCTGCTCAGAGGACTCGTCAAACCTGGCAATCGAAAGATGTCAACGCTGCCACAATGACGGTGAAACGCCAGGTCTTGAAGATAAATTTTATACCTTTAAAGCAAAAATGCCTAAAGAACGTCAAGGCAACGGTATTGACTGGGAACAGGCAGAAGCAAAAGGACTCATCGCTCCGGTTAATTATATCGAAGGCCTTTCAGCGGAAGGTGCTGACCTCGCCGACGTTGATGACTTCGCAATAAAATCTAAAGTACAGGGTATGCCAGACATCATTTTCTCGCATGAAAAACACACAGTCTGGAACGGCTGTGAAGTTTGCCATCCGGATATTTTCATGGGCGTTATGCAAGGGGCGACTACGTACTCGATGATTGATCTTTTTCAGGGGAGATATTGTGGCGTCTGTCATGACACTGTCGCTTTCCCTCAAGCGGATTGCAAAAGATGTCACACAAAACTCTAAGCCTTTTCTTTATTTTGGTATGTGCAGGACTGGTCTCCATTACTCAACCTGTGTGGTCAAGGGGGTTTTACAGCCTCCCGCCGATGGCTCCGCCTGAAGAGTACGGCAACGTCCTGATCAACCGGGTAGCGGCACAGAAGAATGAGTTGCCAGTGATATTCTCGCACTGGTCTCATCGCCAAAAATACACTTGTGAGGTCTGCCATAATGAGCTCGAGTTCAACATGAAGGTTAACACAACGGAGATGACTCACAAGAAGATGAAAAAGGGCCGCCATTGCGGAGCCTGCCACAATGGCAAAACTGCCTTCGGTCATCAAGACACCTGTCTCAGCTGTCATAATGATGACAGTTCCAACATCAGGGGAAAGTTCATCGTTTTCAGTAACAAGCCTTTTCCGACGACCGAGTTCGGGAATGGTATTGATTGGGTACAGGCCCTCCAACGCGGGCTGGTTTCTCCGCGCCGATACTTAAAGGAGGAGACCTTTGATATGGCTTTTGAGAGGGAGGTTGAGCTTGTAGCTGAAATGGGAAGGATCCCTCCAGCATATTTCCCTCACAAACCGCATCTTGAATGGATGAGCTGCGACATGTGCCATCCAACGGTATTTAACATCAAAAAGAAAGGCACTAAACATTTCAGGATGAATGCAATACTGAAGGGACAATTCTGCGGCGTATGCCACCTGAACGTGGCCTTTCCCATTGATGACTGTAATCGCTGTCACCCGGGTGTAAGTCCTTACTGAGATGAACAGAATCTATACCATTGTCTTTTTTTTACTGTTTGTATTCAGTCAGGTCGCGATGCCCGCCTCTGTTGCTGACTACCTGGGACTCGGTCTTCACGCTGAAGAGGTCCCCACCAGTGTGACCTGGAAGGAAGAATTCACCGAGATATCCTCCAAGACTTCCAGGTCCATGACCCTCACAACCGAAGAGTTGCAAACCCTTGTGGAGAGATGTGACAAACTCATGCCTGTCATCGAGGAGTTGGAAGAAACACCGAGAAAAATTTATCTAAAAAGGGTCAAGAAGATGAGATCACTTTTTGATTTCGTCATAGAATCGCGAAAAGAGGTTCCTAACAAATGATTGTGATAAAGCAAAAACAATGACAGCATCAAAATACATTTTATGGTCAGGTGTTTGCCTGGTCCTTATCCTGATAAACGCTACGATCGCTCCCGAACCTGTTTGGGGGCTGGAGACGACACAACTCGAGAATGAGGCAGAACGTGGCGACGCAGATGCAGCCTATTTTCTTGGGGTTATGTATCGCACAGGGACGAAAGTCCCTTCCGATTGCCGCAAGGCCTTGAAATGGACCAGGCAGTCGGCTTCACAAGGCCATACACTTGCGCAGAGCCATTTAGGGATTATATACAAAAACGGCTGTGGCGAGGAAGTCGCAAAGGATCCACTTAAAGCTTACATATGGACTGCTTTAGCCGCCAAGCAAGGGCTTCGGTACGCTGAGAAAAACCTTAAAAAACTGGAGAAACAACTGCACCCCTATTTGATTGAAGAAGCACAACAGAAAATTCAAAACTTCGAGCCCAAAAAGGTAGACTGAGCGTTGAGCTGATGAGGGCTCCCCCGGGCGAGTTCTCGGCTCTTGAGCACCAGCTCCTACCGCATCACTTCTGCTTTACCGGCCAACTGAACGACATCCTCTTGCTAACTTTGCTTCTGATACTTCAGATTTTCAGAGAACATTCTGCAAAGTTTGCGATTACACAACCTCCCAGTTCATTTTTCCCGCCGCTTCTTTCCCGAACCCTTTTTCTTGATTGCAACTCCTTTAACTTTTGTTGATTTCTCCTTTTTATGTTGTAACCTTATTCTACTTATCTCTAGGCATTATGCGGTCAAAGTTCTTTAATTTAAAATTTCACCCAGGAGGTACAGATGGAAAATACATTAATGGGGAATAACCAGTACGTGGATACTCTGATCAATCTCTTGGTGGTTTGGGGCCCCAAGCTGGTTGGTGCAATTCTAGCTCTTATTGTCGGTCTATGGTTAGCAAACATGATTGCGAATGGTTTAGGGCGAAGGATGGAAAAGAATGAAGTGGACCCATCCCTGAGACCGTTCCTCAAAAGCCTCGTAGGAACTTTGCTCAAGGTATTAGTCGTTGTGAGTGTCCTGGGCATGGTGGGCATTCAGATGACTTCATTCATAGCCATTCTTGGTGCAGCAGGACTCGCTGTTGGCATGGCCCTTTCCGGAACACTGCAGAATTTTGCCGGTGGCGCGATGATCCTCATCTTCAGACCGTTCAAAGTCGGTGATTTTATTGAAGCACAAGGCTATGCAGGGTCCGTCAACGCGATTCAGATATTCAATACTATTCTGAAAACCCCGGACAACAAAACCATCATTATCCCCAATGGCGGACTGTCAACATCGTCCATGGTGAATTATTCTACGGAAGCAACCAGGAGGGTGGACTGGACCTTTGGTATTGCCTATGGAGATGACATAGACAAGGCCAAAGAGGTATTGAGCGGACTCTTAAAGACTAATGATAAGGTATTGAAAGATCCGGAACCATTCATCGAACTCGGAGAACTTGCCGACAGCTCAATCAACTTTACAGTCAGAGCATGGGTTAATGCTGCCGATTATTGGTCTGTACACTTTTATATGTTGGAAAATGTTTACCGGAAGTTTGGTGAAGCGGGCTTGAATATTCCCTTCCCGCAGATGGACGTACATCTGGACAAATAGAAGAATTTTCTAAAAGAGCAGCAAGGAGAGAGTTCGGCGAAGGCGAATCAAAAAATCACCTTCGTCTCTTTTTCTGTTTCTCATCAGCAACGGTTCAATTCGGTCTGTTTGTCATTATCTGGCTGGTCAAGTCCTCGGACCATAAAGCTACTTCGCTGTCGGTGCCCTGGAAAAGGCCTTTACCGAACGGCGCGAAGTGTTCCGAAACATACACGTTGAAACGTTTCAATACAGCAGTCAACCTGTTCAGTTGGTCGGACCTGTCTTCGACCAGCGTCTGTTTCATATTCATCTCTAGCAGGGAATAATCAAAACAGGCGTTGAGGACCTCCTCCATGAGGAAGTTTCCCTCTCTGTCCCCTTGCATCAGTTTCGAAATTTCAACCAATCGCTTATGTGCCCCTTCCATATCTTTCTCCTGTTTCAAGAGATTATCTCACAGTGATTTACCAGTTGAACCCGTCTTCTTTGCGTGCTATCTTGGTGAAAGCTAATAATATTTCCCCTCACATGGAAAATAAACTTCCCATACTTGATACCTTTATATATCACTGAGTGATATTTTTGTCAACAAATTATTACTATGGGTTATTATGACTGAAGAAAACAACACCCGGAAGGCATCAATTGGCAGACGAATAAAAGCCGCCCGCCAGGCCAAAGGTCTCACCCAGAAGGAATTTGCAGCATCAGTTGGCATCGTTCAAGGATTTCTCAGCGGCATTGAGCGAGAGAAAAAAAGCCCATCGGAAACCCTTCTGATCGCCCTCTGCCACTACTACAGAATAAATGAGGCATGGCTTTACACTGGCATAGGAGACATGTTCCGCGAATCGAACAGCGTAGGTGATGCAACAAAGAACGTCATTGCGACGAAAACACCTCTACTCAAAAAGATCCCTGCAGGGTTTCCGGAACAGATCAACGAAGAGGGGATCAAAGATTATGTAATGCTCCCTAATGTCCAGAAAGGATGCTATGCCACGATCGCTTATGGTGACTTTATGGCCCCTACCATCCGCGACGGAGACCTTGTGACTTTCTCCCCGGAAGAAGTTATTGAAAACGGCGACATCGTCTTAGTTAACAACCGGTGGGGAGATGCGATACTGCGTAAATACAGACTGAAGGAAAGAGAGGTCTTTCTTGTCTCAGACAACCCGGTTTACTCACCTTTCAAACCGGACCCGGAAACGAGAATGATCGGCAAGGTTCTCGAAGTCTGGCGAAAAATCAAGATTTGACTTCCAAAGCTTAACAGAGGTTATTCATTACTCGTCCGCAGGCCAGTGCCCCTCGCAAGAATCTGCTCAATGGCAACATCCTGAGAATTATCTAAAATAGCCAGGGAGCCGGGTTCTCTGGTTCAAGCCCGGCTTCCGCACACACCCTCCCCTGAATTTACACCTGTTCGTTCATTTCATATCGGAATCTGCGTTTTTTTCGATGGTTACCAACAACTTCCAGCAGTGATACAAACCCTACAAGATTAACAACATACAATTTGTAAAAAATCATTAGCATTACTCAATCTTGGCAAAAGATTTGCTTCCTACTCTACAACATAGGAAAAGGTTCGCCCTGGCTAACCACACTTTTTCTTGTAAATCAGCTATTTGCGCGAAGAACGATGTTTTTTAAAAACGTCATCTGACAGGCACAATCGGACGATAACACGCAAAACAACCAGGTCATCCGTCTTATCACAAAAGGACAATGTCTATGTCATTTGCAAAATGGATACTTTGTGGGGGATTCATTTTACTGGTTGCCACTGCAACCGCGTCAACAGATGCGTCAAACAAGGTCTTGCACGTTTATGGCCCTGGCGGGCCACATCAGGTCCTTCAGGAATGTGCCGACCGGTTTCTGGAGAAGGGTGGCGTCGATGTTGCCGTCATCAAAGCCCTGCCTTACGATCTGGAGCGAAAGCTTCCTGAAAATGGCGATATTTACTATGGGGGTGCGGAGTATATGCTGGAAGAGTTCAACCTTCAGAATCCGGGCGTCCTGGACTTGAGTACGGCAGAAAAGCTACACGCGCGGCGGATTGGCATTATTGTTCGCAAGGGAAACCCTCTAAACATAAGTGGGACAGAGGCCCTGAGTCGGCAAGAGGTTGATTTGTTAGACGTAAAGTTGGAAAGGATGAGACGATTTTATGCAGATTCATCTGGAGGGTTAGATAACGTCAACCGGCTCGAATACACAGGACGCCAAGGGCTCTCCGCGTGGATAAGTTCTCCGGAACTCGACGCTTGGGTCACTTATAAATCCTGGTACGCTTTGATCTCGGAAGATGCGGATTTCATCGAGATCCCAGGGAGAGAGGCCCTTCGTTATACTCCCGTAGTTTTAACCAACAGGACCACCTACAAGAAAGAGGCCGTGGCTTTCATCAACTTTCTGAAGTCTGACGAGGCACGCCTTATTTTCGCGAAACATGGATGGGAATAAAGCGACAACCCACTCTATGGTCACGCAAAAGCTCCATGACCGAAGGAGCTTGAACCCTGCCATACCGATCATTCATCATAAAGAGCCTTCACTAGATCACTTCTTAGCGTTGATCCGGGTGACATCCTCTCCATAAATGGCCGTCAGAGGGATCTGATCACTACCACCTGATAAGGCCCCGGTCATTTCGACAGTCAGGGTCTCTCCTTTGAGCAACGATCGAGCGTGTAGACTCTGTAACGCGGCATACACTTCCTGAGCCCGAAACTTCAAAGTCAGGTCAAGATAGCCATCGGGGCCTGCATCTGTGCAGTCAAGTTCAGAGACCTTTTCCGTCAAAGGGTAGTAGGGTTCTGTCACATCTTCATAAGAGAAATGGACAGGATCGACGCCTGCAAGTTGTATAGTCGCAGGGTCAACTTGTCTAACATCGAAGTCGGGTGAGCCCACAATAGCAGCAGACAACAACCCTTTTTTAGCTGCATTCAGTGGATTGGGACAAGATTGCGGTTTGATGTCAAACGCAACATTGATGGTTGGTGCAGCGGCTTCGACAGAAGCTTCAACTGCGACATCGTAATAACCATGTTCCCAACTGCGAGAACCAAACACAAAAGTGAAAATCTTGGTTTCGTCAAGATTTTTAAACCTGTATTTTTTGACAAAGCTCCCCCCCCAGTTAAATCCCTTGGCATCCAGAAATTCACCAGAGTACTCCAACATATGATCAGCCTTGTAGTTCCACTTCGCGTCTTCGAACAGCATATATGCTGAAATATCCCAATCTGTCGCGTTCTCAATGTAGCCCTCGACCTGGATTTCGAATTCTTCCTCTGGACCAACTTGGTCCGGAGCAGTAATAACCGCGCAAACTTTTTTGTAACAGGAGGTGAACGTTGCCGCAACTCCATCATTGCAAGATAGGGACAGAGTCATCAATAATGTGGCAAGAATAATTTTACGTGGGGACATGGAAAACTCCTTGTTCGGAACAAGATTTTGAGCTCTTACAATCTGAAATAAAAATACCCCCACATCCATTAAGGACGAGGGGGCGCATTTGCTGCTACTTCGGTAACCCCGCTGTCCTTCACAACTATGGTCGTGTTCAGGATCGGAGGCTTTGCGTCCCACCTTCTCAGATGGTTTGCTCTTATCGGTATATATTTTTATTTGTGAAGCTACACTACGCGAACCTTATAACACATCCAACTCAAAAATATCTCACAAGCCAAAAAACCATTATTTTTAATTCACCCTGTCGCATACACACTGAAATTCATCAGGAAAGTGGCAGACATCCATCTCCTTCAAACAGATAACAGTCTCAGGAAACAAGTCAGACAGTAAAGCTTATCTATTGAGGCCCAGTCGAAGAATCAAGTCTTAGTGGCATCTAATAATCAACTTGACCCAATCATACTGCGGCGTGTAAATTCATCCCTAACTATTCATAGATAAACGTCTTTTCACATTGGTCTCTCATGGAACAAAAAACCAAACATTTCCTCGAGATCTTGTCTCAGGATCAGCTTCTCGGAACAATCCCAAGCGGTCTTTTCCTTGTCGACAACGAGCGCTGTATCGTCTACTGGAACCGGGAAGCAGAGAGAATGACGGGCTACTCTTCCCAGGAGGTTATTGGCAAACACTGCTCTTTTCTCGAAGGAATCGAATGTGGCAATGCTTGTGGACTCTTTGACGCCAACTCACCTGAAAAGCCTATTATCGGCGCCGAATGTCATATAAGAACAAAATCCGGAGAGGAGATCATTATTTCAAAAAACGTCGATTTCCTCAAAAAAAACAATAACGTAATTGGCGGCATCGAATCATTCGTCGATATATCCAGGCAGAAACATCAGGAAGAAACATTACGTCGGAACGGACAGAAGCTCGAACAAACTATCAACAAGCGGACTCTTGCCTTAGAGACAGAAAGGACACGCCTCAGAACCGTTCTCGATGGAATGTCAGATATGGCCTATATTGTGACAAGGGACTTTCGCATAACCTTTCTCAACGAAGCAATGCTGAAAGTTTTCGGGCCCTGCAAGGACAAAACCTGCTATGAAGCCCTGCACAATCAAGAAAAGCCCTGTGAAGACTGCCCATGGAGCGAAGTATTGAAAGGCTGCTCCACAAACGAAGAGCGCGAATTCACACAGAACAAGCGCACCTACGAAATCATCCATACTCCTTTGCATACTCCCGATGCTCAGATAGAAAAACTCGCAGTGTGTCGTGACGTTACCGAAAGGAAAGAGGCGGAAGAAAAACTGTTGGAGTTGAACAGGCAACTCGATTCTTTTGCACAGACCGTCTCCCATGACCTTCGCTCACCGCTGACCGGGATTATTGGCTATACCGAACTGATCAGGGAAGAGTATGGCAAAAGGCTCGGTGACGGGGGGAAGACGTTACTGCAGGAAGTTGAGAAGCAAGGCTATCGCATGTTGGACCTGGTAGAGGACTTGCTGGACCTTTCCAAGGTCGGACACCTCCCCGCGCCAACCGAACCGGTCGATACGAACAATATCCTGAAGCAGGTTCTACAGGACAATCAGGTTGAGATCCTCGAAAAGAGCGTTCGAATTGAATACCATCCGCTACCGAAACTATCCTTGCCGAAAACTCTGATTTACGAGTTGATCAGCAATTTGCTTTTAAATGCCATTCGTTACGGTTGCGAAGAGGGAGGGGCAATTGAAATCGATGGTAGCGGCGGCAACAATTGCCACTCTCTCATTATTTGTGACCATGGTCCGGGAATCCCCGAACTCGAGCGAGAGCAAGTTTTTGATGTTTTCTACCGAGGCTCAAATTCCGAAAATACCCGGGGGACAGGGATTGGTCTCGCAACGGTTCACAAAATCGTGTTGCAGTATAATGGAAACATCAGTCTGGAAGAAACCCCGGGTGGGGGGTGTACTGTGAGGATCATTTTCCCGGTCGATGTGAAGCGAGAGCACTTGTAATACAAAGCTACTTATGATGACTCCAGACATGCTCAAGCTTTTCCGCAGAACCCGGCCAGCCTAAGAAATCTCTTCGCAGCGGCTAAAAAGCTCAATAGGACTGCAAGTTGTTGATTTCCAGAATCAGGATGTCGTTATCCGGCATCCCTTTATGGACGTAGCGAATAATGCCGGACGGGTCGATAAGGTAGGTAATCCTTCCACTACCGTAAATCTTGCGGATTGTGCCGTCATCAACAAGCAGCGGAAAGCTCAAACCAAGTTCGCCGGCAAAGTCATTGTGAGTCTCCAGTTTATCGCCACTGACGCCCAGGACCTGGGCGTTAAGCTTTTCAAAACGTTCGATTTCGCTTTGAAAAGTCTTCATTTCGCTAGTTCAGCCAGGGGTGAAATCGGCATAATACAAAGCCAAGACCACCGGCCCTTTCTCCAGGATCCGACTGAGGGTGATATCTCCTTCGGTCGACGTTACGCTAAAATCGGGAGCCGCGTCACCAATCTGCAAAGCAGCAGCATTCGAGGCCAGCAATGTCGCCACGAGCACTGCACCGGCACGAAGTAATCGTTTCATCAGGACCTCCCTTCGTCTTTATAGAAATATACCAGAGGAAAGTTAAGAGTCTAAATCTCTATAAGAGTTAAGAAAGAGTACAGAGACCTGGTAACACTGGGTAAGTCAAGTTCATTTCTCTCCTTCAACACTAGACAGATAGGGCTCTATGTAGCTCTTAACCCAAACCTCATCGAACCATTCAATTGGATTCACAGGAACACCGTTGACTCTTATCTCAAAATGTAAATGATCACCAAACACCAGGCCAGTTTCTCCGGAGACTGCGATCACTTCACCTTTCCTTACATTGTCGCCTTCTCGAACATCTGTCTGGTGGAGGTGGCCATAAAGAGAATGTAAGCCATAGCCATGGTCTACAATGACAACGTTACCGTAAATACCTATTTCTCCGACAAAAACCACCTTGCCATGGTTTGCGGCAAAAACCTGAGTGTTATTGATGCCAGCAATATCAATACCCGTGTGAACCTGTTTGCCGACAACTTCTGAACGGTATTTATAAGTCCGAGCATCTGCGAAACCGGCCTTCGTTGCCCCCTGATTGCGTAAGAACACACCATCCCAAAGTTTTTTCGATTCTGTTGTCTGGCAGAGTTGAACAATTTTCTGATAATTCTCTTTGCGAGTCTTGTTGTTGACTTCGACAAAGACATCAAGTGGCTTTTGAGGTGATCCGGCCATCATTTTATCTTTGACACTTTCCAGAAAGTTGTCCGTCAGTTCAATCTCCTCAGAATGATAGGCGTGCTCAGCAGTCCTTGAGCCGGGTCTGATCTTTTTTAAGTTGCCCGCCTCATCAACAGCAAAAACTCTCGGTTTGAACTCATCGGCCTCAACATAATATGGATGTGCATAAAAGCTTAGATACTTGTTTTGTCCAAAAACAAAAGACTTAAATAGCAAGTCATCAAGCATAACACCCGTTTCATCGGGCTCTTCACCCACCTCATAAAGAACAACCCCTGCCCCCCCACGTTTCAGGGAGAGTGTGCCATCCAGAACCATAAGGCTCGGAGCCTGCCTGTCGTAGGTCAACTCAATTGAGCCACTCATCTTATTTGCGAGAATGGATGAGTCAACCGCATTCACAGTGACCTTCACCTTGAGTGGCTCTGAGCTCACAACACATTTGCCAGGGTCAACCAGCAGATCAAACGATTGTGACTGAAGGTCTCTTGAACAACGTTCATCGTCAACACAGGCGCCACCGGACAAAGTAAAGCAGACCTCGTCCAGGCCCCTATCGTCAGTGATTTTAATGTTAAAGGCGTCATTTATACTTTCATTGTCCTCAACGCCCCATGTGATAACGGGATCCGTTATATCAATGTAAAGATAAAATGCGACGAAACCACAGACAACAAGCAGCAACAGCAAGGTAATTTTTTTCAAAGTTATCTCCAAATTCTTCTTTTCAAAATTAACGAGAGGATCAACAAGTATACTCCGATGAGGCTTTAGGTCAAAGACGGGGGAAGGTTATATTTTATGGCCGTCACCATAAATGCCCTGTTCCGATTTACTCGGAATTTTCAGAATATCTGAGCGCTGTACGACAAGAAAAACCACCAGTGGATGAACCCTGGTGGCTAGAATCCTGTGTATTAGAGCGTGTTCGATTGAGAGCGTTAAATAAGAGGTTGTTTACGTTCCGGGACTCGTGAGGTCCGGGGCGCTTCCCAACTCATGTGGTCCCGCGTTAGTTATTATAATTTCTGATCTTCTGAAGTTCCTTTTGGGGTTATTCGAAAACAAGAAGCTTGTGCTTCGAATAATTATAAAGGATTTCCCTACATACGGCCAGGAGAATCAATGTACATACTCGATCTTTGCCTCCCGGGAAGCGGATTTGTACCACTCGTCAAGTGCTTTATTTTTTCGAAGACCGAGAATCTCTTTGCTGATCTCGGCTTTCACTTCTTCGAAGTCCCGGATCCGGGCTTCCCTCTTCTCAACGACTTTGACCACGTAGAAGGAGTTTAAAACCTGCACAGGCTCCAGGATAACACCCGTATCGGCATCGGTGACCTTTGACTGCAGTTCTTCGGGAACGGCGCTTATCGGCATCCACCGTGTTTTGCGCCCGACCGGCTCAGCTTCCTCCTGGTACGCTTTCGCAATCGTGTCAAAGCTCTCTCCGCCCGTCCAGCGCGCATAGATCTGATCGGCTGTTTCACCGACACCGAAGGTAAAGACTTCAAGTCGCACCTGCTCTGGCTCTGCAAAGGTTTCGACATGACCCTCGTAGTAGTTCTTGAGGGCCTCGTCGTCGACGGCTAACTCATCAAACAGCTTCTCTTTATATTGGTTGATCAGCGACTGTTCCACCAGGAAAGCCCGAAACGTCTCTTCGCTCGCTCCCCGCTCCGTCAGCATCTCGTTAAAGGCAGCGTCTCCCGCTGCCTTTCTGGTTTGGTCAAGAAGGCTTTGCGCCTCTGCGTCCGACACCGTCATACCATCGGCGACAGCAGACTGGAGGAGGAGTTCGTCCATAACCTCCGACTCTGTAGCAACGTCCACAAGCATCTGCCAGCGGTTGGGGTCCGTCGTCTTTTCTTCGACATCGCTACCGTAGGCGGCGCGCATACGTCTCAGGACTTCGGATTTATAAACTGGCTTTTCATTGACCAACGCCACGACTACCTTCGCGGCGGAAGCTGATTCTTCGGCCTTCGGTTTCTCGGCTTCTGGTGAGCAGGCCGCCAAAGTAATAACGATTGATAATACGAGAATGGACTGGGTGAGTTTCGTTATCGTGCTCATACTTATACTGTTATCTCCGCTTGAGAAAAGGGGGCGGCCCTTTTTCAAGAGCCGCCCCTGTACAGTTGAAAGAACTTCTGTACGTATTATTGAAGGTTGAACGTGGTGCTGGTTGGAACAGTGTCCCACTCATAGCCAGTGGCGGTTACACCGGTCGTGGTTGCGGTGTAGGAGCCAAGAGGTGTGCCACCTCTTTTACTGCTGGTCTTCCATGAGCCCTCAAACATTCCAGTAGCATCACTGGAACCGCTGGAGACAGTTGCGGAGGACGGACCGGAAATCGCAAGGTCCACTGTAGCACCCTCTACCGGCGCAAGATTCTGGTCCTTCACATAGCCCTGGAAGACGACCGTATCGCCTTGAGCGAACGAGGTTGTGATATTGAAGGTCCTGTTGTTACCCTTACCGGAGTAGAAGCCGGTCAGAACGGACTCAACACCTGCGGGCACATTCCCCTGTCCGGGTGCCGTTGGAGTGGCACAGAGGATATTACTGAACTCGGATTCGCAGTCTGCGTAGCTGGAAGTCACCTTGTAGCAATACTGCTGATCGTTGGTCAGA
Source organism: uncultured Geobacteraceae bacterium (assembly GCA_964638305.1). Taxonomy (GTDB): domain Bacteria; phylum Desulfobacterota; class Desulfuromonadia; order Desulfuromonadales; family BM103; genus M0040. Next base: position 32,244 of record CAZXBD010000227.1, read on the forward strand.
CCTGTGTCGGGAAAGCTGGTGTTCAGGCCAGCATCTGCGAGGAGCTGAGACTTGCCAGCCTGATCGTAGTAGACAGTGTATCCAATGACCGAACCATCGGCTGTGTGCTCGTCACTCCAGTTCAGGGTGACCTGACCACTGACCGCATCGGTCGAGAGCAGGCTAGGGACAGGAGCCATGCAGGGCTCAGGTGGAGTTCCGAAGACGGCCTGGGCCATCAGGAACGGTGCGGCGCCCATCTTGTCCATATTATGGACCCAAAGGCCCCACAGAGTATTGCCCCAGCCCTTGAGCTCTGCGAAGAAGGGGTCGCTCTGGACGATGTAGGTATCACCGCCACCCGCGCCACCAGTTTCAGGCAGGGTTAAATGCCCTGTTCCGTTAACTTCGTTACGGAGGAACTCTATGTATTCGCGACTGGTGGTTTGATAGTAAAGACTGACCTCTACATTGGCAGCACCTGCGGGTACCGTCATACTCACAGCATCATAGCCACCCGCATATTCTGCTGCGGTAAAGTAGTCTGTCCTTGACTCGCCATGCCACTTCGGCTCAGAGAGCCGTGCAGCGGCTTCATCAATACGGAAGCCCTTGGGCGGGATGCGATTGTCTTTAGAGCGGTCGGTGGCCAGGGCGAAGTGCAGGGTGTGCTCTTCACCTGTCAGTGTGCTACTGGTATGCGCTTCGTAGACCAGCTCGTCTACATAGAGTTCGTTAGCACCCAATAGCAGAGGTGCAGGTACGTCTCCCTGCCCATCATAAACGTCGCTCAGACCTTTGAGGGTTCCGCCGACGTAGTCGTAGGGGTTGACCTCCTGAAGCAACGCGCCAGAGGCATCATAGGCCTTGATGTTGACGAACATGCGCCGACCCTCGGGGAATCCGGAGAGCAGCTTGTGTCCGGTGTTGTTCTGGACGTTAAAGGAGAGGGCACCGGTGTTTGAATCATAAGTCAGATCACTGATCGACGCGGCCAGTTCAAGCTGTTGCTTTGAACGCTCCATACCGGCGATCATAGCGGCAGGCTCGTTGCTGTTGCCTGCGGTCATGTCCAGGGTCAGGTTCGGTGCATGAAGCAGATCGTAGTTGACCTGATCGTAGTTGGGCGAGCCTGGAATGGCACTGGCCAGGATACCGGCCACCCACGCGTTGCCGCCGGTCAAGTCGTGCAGTGGCAGGCCGCTTTGAATGTGCTCACTGCTTTCGTCAGGACGAATGGGTGCGCCGTTCTTATTACAGCCGACGCCAACCACATCGCGCATATGGCAATCCTGACATTTACCGATGAGATTGCCCGGAAGGGAGGTCTCAAAGGACCCGGGCGCGAAAGAACCTTTACCCGCGGCTCCACCCTGCAAAGCATAGTCGGAGAGCATGAACTCCGAGAAGGTCCGTTCCACATGGTAGTAGGAGTAAGAAGGATCTTCTTCGGTGGGCAACAATGATGGATCGTCAGGTGTAGTCAGCAGGTTATGCAAAACCGGGTTGGAGATATCGTGACAAGTGGAGCAGAAGTACTTGGACTTGTGGTACCTGCTGTAGAGCACCTGATGCCTCGCTTCGGGATCAGCGAAGGAGGAGCGTTTTGGGCCGGGGCTGTTGAAGTACTGACCACCGGCGTTTACATCGTATCCACCGGCCTTGGTGACAGGCTGGTTGTCCGGGCCAAAGAGCGGGTTGCCGTTAAACAACAGGACGCTCTTGGAGATAACTGCATCTTCAGCATAGGTCGTCGCCGCCATGCTGGTGGACAGGCTGGAGGCCTCATCCCAGTAGCCAACCCAGTCCTGATCGCCTTCGGGATCGATTGTGTAGGCATCCTCGAAGAAGGGGTTGTACAGGGTGTGGCAGAAGTCGCAGTTTACCCCGTCATAATCATCACCAGTAAAAAGAGAGTTGTTAGTGGGGTCGGAGCGTCCTTCGAGCCAACCAATGGGAAAGTGACACCGTTCGCAGATGTCGGTGGCGTTGGGATTGCCCACGGCCCAGATGACATCCTGGGCGGCCACGGTCTGGCACGTCCAGTAGAGGAAGTCACGGGAGGCCTGGGCCATCATGGAGCCCTTCCAGTTGAAGCCGGGCTCGACCGAGTGGTTGTAGTCGGCATGGCAGTTCAAGCACCGACCCGGGCCCTCCAGAGCGACCTGCCCAGGTTGGGTTCCGGGCATACGGACGAGCGGATCGTCCTTGACAGGGACCGGCGTCCATGCTGCGACCGAACCGGCGAAGAAGATCAGGAGGACCCCCGCAAGCAACAGTAATAGCGATTTTCTCTTCATGGCAAACTCCTTTAAAAACCCCATACGCAAAACTCAAGACAGCACTTGCCGAGGGCAGGGTTCCCAATAAACCCGCTCTCCAACATCGGAGGACATTCTGCTTGTCCCCTATTTGCAACAACATCTAAACCCGCAAATAAAAAAACTGCCAAGGCATTAAATGCATTGGCAGCACGGCGATCTCCTTAAAGGTCTAAAGATGAGATCCGTTGCTTTCCGTCCCTGCCTCACGACAGGTTTGGCTTTAACATTAGATAGTTTTAGTTTGTCGACACAAAGAATACCTAATTAGTTTTGTATTGTCAACCGACTCTAATTATTTACAATATCTTGTTTATAATTACCCTTTCTGCAATACAATATCGGCAAAGACCTATCACGCACATCTGTGGCAACAACCAGAAAAAACATCGCCCTGATCGTGGCCTTTTCTGATTAGCTCTTTATGTCTGTATGGGACTTAAATCGTTCCGGACCGTAGCGAATGGTCTTTCCGGAAGCCTTCGCTATGCCTTGCAGCATACCGTTAAAAACATAATGATGAAAAGGCATCACAGAGTACCAATAAAGAATGCCAAACAACCCCCGTGGCAAGAAACGTGCAATCTGCTGGAGTTCAGTCCGACCATCATCACGAGCTTTTAACCGGAAAGAAAGAACGGCTTCACCGGGCAGCTTCATCTCGGCGGAAAGCATCAGGTAATCCGGCTTTTTCACATCAACCACCCGCCAGAAGTCGATAGCGTCGCCAGGGTAAAGTTCGGTCGGGTTGCGCCGTCCCCGGCTCAAACCCACCCCCCCACAGAGGCGATCCATAATCCCACGAATCTGCCAGAGCCAGTTCGCATAGTAGTAGCCGATTTCGCCGCCGATGGAACTGACTGCGGGCCAGACCTCTTCTGTGCTGGCTTCAAGGATGATCCTGCGTGAATCGTCATAGATGCTGCCACCAGCCCAACCGGGATCGCCAGCGACACTCCATTCTGCGGGATGAATTTCTCCGGAATCTGTCCAGGAGGTTTCAACCTGCTGCTGTTTGAGGCGATCAAGGGCCAGGCGAATGGCTTTGCGGGCATCGAAAAGTTCCTGCGGCAGGAGTTCGACAATACGGTTTTCCTGACAAACGACCGGGTTGCTTAACCCTTCTGCCAACGGCCGGGCAATAGAGGCCGGGACCGGGGTCACCAGATGGATCCAGTAGGAACTGAGACGCGGAGTTAACACCGGAACCGGAAGAATCCACCGGCGAGGCAGACCCGCTTCTTCAGCGTAGGTTTCCATCAGCTCCCGATAGTTGGTCACCTCAGGCTGGCCGATATCGAACGTTTCGCCAATAGTCTTTGGCTCCCGAATGCAACCGACCAGATAGTGAAGGACATTTCTGACCCCGATCGGCTGGCAAGGGGTGTCGACCCAACGGGGCGTGATCATGACCGGCAGACGATCAACTAGGTAACGAAGGATTTCGAAAGATGCACTCCCGGAACCGATGATCATGGCCGCACGCAGGATAGTGACCGGTACCGGCCCTTGCCGCAAAATGGAACCGACCTCGGTCCTTGATTGCAGGTGGTGACTGAGCTGACCCTGCTCGTCACCCAGGCCGCCCAGGTAGACGATCTGTTCCAGCTTTTCTGCCGCTGCAGCTTCAGCCATGTTTTGTGCGGCATCCCGATCGGTAGAGGCAAAGTCCTTAACCCCCGGACTCATCGAGTGCACGAGGTAATAGGCTGCACTACATTGGCTCAGAGCTGACTGTAAAGAAGCCCGATCAAGAACATCGCCTTTGATAATCTCCAGAGAGGGGTGTTGTGCCCAGTGACGATTCTTCAGTTTCTCGGGAGCACGGGCGAGAGCTCGGACATGATAGCCGGCGTCAAGCAGAAGGGGGAGAAGGCGCGCACCAATATAACCAGTCGCTCCGGCGACGAAGATTGGTTTCGTATCTTTTTCTTTCGACATGATTTTTTTCTCAGAGCAGGTGGTGTCTGCGCGGCCATTTTGACAAGCCACCCTGCAATAAAGGCTGCGTTTTGTTAAACTTGCAAATAGCTTATCACAGGAAAAAGCCTAAAGTTGCCAAAGCCTTTGACTTTAATAGATTGGAAACCTCTCCATGCTGCGTCTAGGCCTCTGCTGCTTGTTCAACCAGGCCCCCATCCGGTTCAGAAGCGCAACAGCCAAGTTTGTCAGGCCTCTCGCTCGCCCTGCCCAACTGGTGAAGCTGAGTGACCTCTGCCTTGACAACGCCCGCTCGTTGGTTGCCGCCATTGAAGAGGTGCATCGTTTGGGGTTCGGCTCCTTCAGGGTCTCCTCACCGCTGCTGCCACTGTATACCCACCCCGAGGTCGGTTATCGTCTGGGGGATCTGCCCGACGCTCGCGAAATAACTGCAACGCTGAGTTCGGTCAAGGCTTTCAAGGAAAAGCATCATCTCCGGCTCAGCTTCCATCCAGATCAATTCACCCTGCTCTCCAGCCCCCGTCCCGAAGTAACCGCAGCCTCGCTCAAGGAGCTCGACTACCAGGTGATGCTTGTCGAGCTCATCGGGGGCGACGTCATCAATATCCACGGCGGCGGCGTCTACGGCGACAAGAGCAGCGCCCTCTCACGGTTGGTGGATGAGATCTCTGTTCTACCGGAACCGATCCGTAGTCGCCTGACCCTGGAAAACGACGATCGCTGCTACACGGTTGCAGATCTTTTACCCGTCTGCGAGCAACTCAACATTCCCCTTGTCTACGATGTCCATCACCACCGCTGCAATCCTGACAGTCTGACCATCGCTGAAGCGACCGAAGCCTGCCTGAAGAGCTGGAGACGACTCGATCGCGAGCCATTTTTCCATATTTCATCACCGAAACATGGCTGGGACGGGAAGTCTGGACCCCATGCCGACTTTATCGATATTGCTGATTTCCCGGCAGAGTGGCTTGGTTTGGACGCCACTATCGATGTCGAAGCAAAAGCAAAAGAAATCGCGGTTCTAAGGCTTCAGAAAGAGCTGGCCCTGCCTCCCTGGCGAGGAACCGGCCTTGCCTCTAAACATGGTTGCGCAGTCGTAACTCCAAAGGATGAGGATTGAGATATACCTGCTGCTTCAAATAGGCCTGGTCGTATTTGCGGACAAAATGATTGAGCAGGGTAACCGTCACGATCAGGGGAACCCGGTTTGCCCGATAATTGTCGATCACTCCCAGAACCTCCTGCTTTTCATCGGCACTGAGCTGTTTCTTGAAGTAACCAAGGACGTGCTGCAGGACATTCACATGCTTCGCCACTGTCGTTTTCAGCCGCATCCCCTTGACCAGCAGGGCTAGGTAACGCTCAAAGAGTTCCTTCTCTCCCAGCCCTTTGGCGTCTGCAACCAACTTACCCATCTCTCGATAGATTTCCGTGCTGTGAGATAACAACAACAGTTTGTGGCGGGTATGAAAATCAACCAACCCTCCCCGGGTCATGCCATTTGCCAAAGTTTCACGCCAACGTTTGAGAACAAAAATGATTTCGATAAAGTTCTCACGCAGGTGGGGATCGTGAAGACGGCCATCCTCTTCGACCGGCAGCAGTGGGAAGTGCTCCATGAACGCCCGGGCGAACAAGCCGACTCCTTGTTTGTTGGGGACACCGTTACGATCGTAAAGCTTAACTCTTTCCATTCCACTGCTGGGTGATTTTGACTTGAAAATAAAGCCGCAAAGCGCCTCTTTTTCTAGCTCGGTGACACGCTTTTCCGTCCAGCGGGTCATGCGCTCGGTGATATCTTCACCACTTTTGGAGAAGACCAACCGTTGCGCTTCCGGATCTCCGACCAGTCGCAGAGTCTCCCGGGGCGTCGGCAGGCCCACTTCCACCTCGGGGCAGACCGGCACAAACTCTACGAACCTGTTGAGCGTCTCGGTCAAAAAACGGTCGAGCTTATGCCCGCCGTCGAAACGGACCTTCTCACCGAGCAGACATGAGCTGACCCCTAAACGAATTTTTTCTTCCGGCATATGACCTCCTTAAAAAACGTGTTTCTCTTGCAAAGATTAACAGCATATCGTCAACATTAAAGAGAGCCTTCTCTAAGTAGCTTGATTTGTAGCCTAATTCTGAGACAATTAATTCACCTCCCGAACCGGGGGAGTTACAGGGCAAGCCCAAAAAGACACGGAGAACAACCAGATGAAATCACTCGCACTTCTAATTGGCACCTTTTTCCTGGCCAGCTGCACTGCCGCCCCGCAAGGAGTGATGCCGGTCGAGAACTTTGACCTCGATCGCTACCTCGGCACATGGTACGAAATCGCCCGACTCGATCACCGTTTTGAGCGTGGGCTCAGCCAGATTTCTGCAACCTACAGCAAACGCCCGGATGGCGGGGTCGATGTTGTCAACCGTGGGCTAAAAAACCAGACAGGAAAGTGGAAGGAGGCAAAGGGGCGTGCCTACTTTATCGGCGAGCCGGATGTTGCTCGGCTCAAGGTAACTTTTTTCTGGCCCTTCTACGGCGGCTACAATGTCATCGAAATCGACCAGGAGAACTACTCCTATGCCTTGGTGTGCGGCCCCAGTAGGAGTTATTTGTGGATCCTGTCCCGCACCAGACAACTTGATGAAGCGATCCTGCGAGACCTCGTCGCCACCGCTGAAAAGCTCGGCTTCGAAACCAGCGACCTGATCTTCGTCGATCAGTAGGGATTGCCGTCATGCACCTGCTCGAACGTGAAATTATCCTCAATGCCGTCCCCGCAACCATCTGGGAGTTTCTCGCGACCCCGCTCAAGCTCAACCAACTGACTCCACCCGAGCTCCATTTTCGCATTCTGTCGGAGGTCCCCGACAGAATGTACAACGGCCTGACGATCCTCTACGAGATACAGATCCCCGTTTTTGGCAAACGCCGTTGGCTGACCGAGATCAAACACATTCAGGAAGGGTCTTTCTTTATCGACGAGCAGAGGCTCGGGCCGTACAACCTCTGGTATCATCAACACCGCATTGAGCCTTGCGGAGAGGAAATGACCCGCATGATCGATCAGGTCTACTACCAACTTCCTTTTGGAGTTTTTGGTAATCTTGTTCACAAACTCTGGATCAAAAAAATGCTGGAAGAGATCTTCGACTACCGAGCCAGGCAGCTGGCAGAGTTGTTTGGTCAATAATAATCTTTAACCTCCATTCATTTCTCTCCGACAACTGCACATACCACAAAGCAGGACCCCATTACCTCGTGAGCGAATAGATTTGTTTTGCCAACAACATTGACGAAAAGCTGCATTAAATATAATCTCGCCTGACGATTATCTATTGACCAATCAAACCGAACGTCAGAATTACTGGAGGGAAAAATGAAAAAATTATCCGTTGGACTTTTTTGCCTGGGGTTTATGCTGTTTGCATCACAGCTTTTTGCTGACAATGCAGAAGAGCTGCAGATAGCTGTGACCACTCAAGAGGCCACTGTCATGGTTGAACGCGTTGTAGAAGACGGCAAACTGGTTGTCAGTGTTGATGATGCTCAAAAGCGTCCACTGCTCGGGCTGGACCTGAAGGACTTTGTCATCAACCACCTCGGCAGACAAGCCACGGTGACCTCTGTGACTCCTTTTGATGAAGAATTCGACGTACCGCTCAATATTGTCCTGGTTTTCGATAACTCGGATTCAATGCAAAAACGGGGTGCGATAGAGCCATTAAAAGCCGCAGCAGAAGAGTTACTGAAAATTTTTCGACCAATTGACCGGATCTCACTGGTCGTGTTCGACAAAAACAAAACCATGTCGGTGGGCGAGCGCCAACTGCACGTCGATATTCTACAGACAAGCGACATCGATGAAATGCGACAGTTTCTGGACCAGTCTTACAACGGCAAACACATCGCCTATGAAACCTGGCTGTTCGAGGCAATGCTGGCTGGCTACGACCTGTTAAATCAGGTTCCTGAAGAGGAGCAGAAATTCATGGTCGTTTTCTCTGACGGAGAGGACCGGAGCAGTTCTGTGACGATTGAGGACGTTGAGAAGGCCGCCCAGGGGCTGCCAAAGTTTGGCGCCTATGCAATTGATTTCATGCCTTCCGAGGAGATGATGCCAGCGTTGAAGGGGTTTGCCGACGCAAGTAACGGGGAGATCTGGAAAGCCAGAGACAATGCCGGCCTGGCACCAATTTTCAAGAACGTGGCGACCGACCTGCAACGTTATTACATTGTCAATTACATCTTTCCCCCGGAAGGGAGACTTGACGTTGAACCGAACAACGTAACGATTGAAGAGATCAAGACCTTTGACGCTTCACCAATGCTCGGACATATCTATTTTGCAGAAGGAGAGAGCGCTCTTCCGGAAAAATACATCCGCATTGAGGAGGAGGCTACGCAGATTGCAGAATTTGATGAAGGAAAGTTTGAGGACACGCTCGAAAAGTACTACCAGGTTCTGAATATTCTCGGCAAGCGGATGACTGACAATCCTGCGACATCTATCACTTTAGTCGGCTGCAATGCCAATACGGGTGTCGAGAAACGCAACAAGGAGCTCTCCATGGCACGGGCCGAGTCCGTGCGGAAATACCTGCAAGATGTATGGTCTGTCGCTGCCGAGAGGATCGTCCTCGAGGCCCGGAACCTCCCGGCGATGCCGAGCACCAGCCGACTGGATGAGGGCAAGGCTGACAACCGGCGTGTGGAGATCTTGACCGAGTCGCCAGAGCTCCTCGAACTGGTGCGCAGCACTTACATTGCCTATGAGTCCAACACGAATTTTTTGACGATCAAGCCAATCGTAGATTCGGCGTATGGGTTCGCCAGCTGGTGGGTCACAACCAAGAATGATGATGGCCCGGTGGCTGAACGCCATGGCGAGGGGACCGCACCGTCGGTAGTTCTGGCCCCTCTGACATCGAAAAGTCTCAAGGAACTGGCTGTTGGTGGCAACCTCCGCGTCACCATGGAAGCTGAAGACCTGCATGGTCAGATCCTGGAAATGGAAGCTCCCCCGGTAAAGGTCAATTTCGTTCAGACCAGCCAGTTGCTGGCGGAACAGCAGGGCTATCAGGCCCAGGAAAAATATGCCCTGATCCTCTTCGCCTTCAATAGTGACTCAATCGGTGACCGCAACCAGTCGATTGTCGCGGAGATCGTAGCCCGGATCCGTGAGTTACCCGAGGCTAAAGTGTTCATCGTCGGGCATACCGACAACATCGGTAAGGAAGAGTACAACCTGAAACTGTCCGAACGCCGCGCCAAGTCGGTCTATGACCAGATCATGGATCTTTATGGTCCTGATGACACTGGGCGCATCACCTATCAAGGGGTCGGTGCAGAGGATCCTCTGTATGAAAACCTGAGCTCTGAAACAAGGGCATTCAACAGGACTGTCACCATTATTCTGGAGTACATGGCCGCAGAGTGATCTTATAAACCACCTGTAGAGGCGATTGACTGGTAGTTCAGCTTGACACCGGTCTCATTGTTGTATTGCCATGCCCACTGTGCGTAAACCGGGTAGGGAAATGTTGCCCCTGCTCCGTTGATCGTGGTTGCGGCGAAAACCGGTCCGGAACCCAGGATCAGGGCGGCATATTTGTTGCGTTATGTGTCCAATAAATACCTAGGTGATTTAGGAATGAGTTGCGAGAGGATTTATAGTTATCAGTTCCAACTGCTTTGTAACGTTACTGGTAATCGTGGTTTATAGGACATTTATGGCAGTTCCCAAACGTAACGATCTCTTCTGATTTCAACTAAACGATCACTCTTGAACGACAGAGTTACAGTATTGTTCCACCACGTGGGGTCAACTACTAGCACCCACCTCGGGTCTTTGTTGTTAACAGGGTCCTCGTTTGGCAAAAACTCTCTGTGGATTTGATCCTCAGGCCAAGTGTGGAGAGCAACACCCTCCCTGTCTTTTAAGGCTTCTGTTGCACTTGTAAATGTTTCTGACCGTGTTGCTCCTATCTTGAACCCGTATGCTTCTCCTGAGGTGACAACTTTTTCTAAAAAAAAGTAACCTATGGCTCCAACGGCTGTGACTAAAAGCACAACAGTGACAACAGAGAACCAGACGATTATCTTTTTAAATTTATCCATAATTTCAAACGTCCTACTCACCTCGTCGCTGACACACCCTGAATCACGTCCCAGGGGCGAGCAACTGACACACTAGCACCCGCCACCAAATAGCTCCGTCACCACAGACATTTTGCCATCACGAATCAAATCGATGTAGTAAGCTTCTCTCTCATAATAGAGAGTCTCTCTTATAAGAAACGAGTCATTCCCAACTTTGAAGGCCCCAAACGGCACTGAGAAAATAGTATTCTGCATATCACAATCAGTAATGAAAAAGTCATCTTTCAAGACATCAAATTTTTCATTGCCTGTTTGAAGAATAAAACCACCATATTGTGAAACTGCCTCACAAGAACGATCAGAGAAGCCCTCTGGCTTCTCGTAGCTTCTTCCAACATAGAAGTAGTACAAGCTAGTCGTGCCAACGACATCCTTAATTTTGTACAGGTTGCTAGATGTTATGTTTTGTACATTCCTGACATTCGAATCAATTGGATGTCCTGTATAAGCAAGCCTGTCCCCGTAAACACCCTGTTCTCTCAACTCCTTCTGGACCTCAACTTCTTCCATATCCGCAAAACGATTAGTTATAAACTTCGCAAGGACTGAGTTGGGGTCAACATCCTGAGATTTAACGGCAGGAATCATGTCCATGTCTTGACTGAATGCAATACCTACCTTGGTAGTATGTCCGTATCTACTGATCTCCTGGGGGTAGTCAGTCCGTAACCCCCAGCTCTCACCACAGTGGGATTTGTAAACCTCTGGTAAAGAGACATTTATCGTTTTTTTGATGCCATTCTTCTCTGTCAAAAACCACTGAACTGGAATTTGCTCTGACTTGCCAAGCCAATCAGTAGGGGTGTCCGATAGCTGCTCAATTTTTACAGGTTCAGCCACCTCTCCAATTTCAGGCCAGCTACTAGACCAATTGCCACTATCATAGGTCTTGAACGGCACAAGAACCCCATCTTCACGTAACAGAGACACCCATAAAAAATCACCAGCAAACACATTGCTGGTCAGCAGAAGAAAGAGGGCTATACAAAGAGTTGATTTCATCAAAATAATATGTCCTATAAACCCTGTTTCTGACACAACAAAAAGGGCCATCTACAGCCAAACGTTTGTGTAATGAGCCCCTCCATCAATACAGAATGCGAACAGAGCTTTTTTGTTTTTAAGTCGGTTGCTCCCTGCACCGTCTCTAGTTGGGAATCTCTCCCAGGATCTTTTCGACTTCTTTGCGCTTCTGCCGAGGGATTGAACTTCTTTCAAGCTCTTCCAGGAACGAACCCTTTTCCTGTTTGATCGCCTCTACATCCCTGATGGCTTTTTGTTTGTCGAAGATATTGCTTTCGTGAAAGCGTCTTTTTACTGCGTCTTTATAGCTTGCGACCAAGGCGTATGCGCGGCTCTCCCACGCCGCAGGGTCAAGCTTTTGTTCCGATTGGCCCGGCGTGGTTTGCTTCGATGCCCCGGTCTTTCCGGGAGGCCGAGTTCGTTTCTCCTCCGGTCGGCCAGAATAAGCCCCTTTCGACGTATCTTCCTTGATCTGCTTGCAGTCGTCGGACAGGTTCAGGGGTTTGTCGGTGAGTACGACCCTGCCATCTGATGTTTGGCAGCGGTAGATCTCAGCGGCTGCCGATGTCTGGAGTATTAGTAAAAAAAGCACTGATGCCAGGGCGCCGATTCGCATAACCCCGTCCTTTCCTTAACTGCTGTCTGACAAATGGCCGCCGGTGGCTCGGCCTCTAGTCTGCTTTTGACTCTTCGGCTTTACGCAGCCGCCGAAAAATTTCCCGGGCGGCTTTTTTGTCGCCATGTTCGTGGACCGAACCGGCCAGGCGAGCAAGCTTTCCATCATCGAGGTGCGGGTAGCCGGTGCGGACCTCTACCAGTGCGGATTCGAATGTTGCTTCGTTACAGAGGCGATCACGTAGTTCTTCGAGGTGATGGAAGGCCAAAATCTCCTGGCGTTGGCTAACAGCGTGTCCGTCGAAAGCAGCCTCGATCTCCAGGCGTTGCTCCTCATGACCACGCAGCAGTCCCGCCAGATGTTTGATCTGACGTTTGCGGGAACTATGGCCGCGGGTGTTGCGGGCCAGCTCGATTTCTTTGGTCAATTCCAGACTTTTCGGCAGCCTGGCGAGCTCCGAATCGGAGAGGTCTGTCAAGCGCTGGGCTAGCTCTTCGATCGCCTTGGCTTCGCGTTTTTTTGCGCTGCGGCCGCGGCCCTCTGAACGGACTTCTTCTTCGTCATTTCTCTGCATCAGAATTGCTTTCGGCTGTCGAGCATCATGGTGACCGGCCCATCGTTGATCAGGGACACCTGCATGTCTGCCCTGAAAACACCGGTTGCGACGGTGAGGCCTTTTACACGCAGGGCCTCGGTATATTCATTATAGAGGGTGTCTGCCAGTTCAGGCGGAGCCGCGTTCGTGAATCCCGGCCGCCGACCCTTGCGGCAGTCACCGAGCAGGGTGAACTGGGAGACCACCAGAACTCCACCGTCGATATCCTCGACCGACAGGTTCATCTTGCCCATCTCATCCTCAAAAATTCGCAGGCCGGCAGTTTTGTCAGCGAGGTAGGTCATATCCTTCGAGGTGTCTCCCTGTGCCACTCCGAGCAGGACCATCAAGCCTTGATTGATGGTACCGACAGTCTCTTTTTCAACCACCACTGTGGCTTGACTGACACGTTGAATAACCGCTCTCATGATGTCTTCTCCAAGGCCATTTTTCGCAGCAACTCCAGATTGACGGAATCCATCTCGTTCTGGTCGCCCTTGGGTGTTTCCAGGACCATGGGGGTGTCGACAAACCGTTGGTCCTGCATCAGGCAGGAAAAACCGACATGGCCGATGGTCCCCTGGCCAATGTGGGCATGACGGTCGACCTTGCTGCCGCACGGTTTCAGACTGTCGTTAAGATGGAAGACCTTGATCTGTTCAAGGCCGACCAGACGGTCGAATTCAGCTATGGTCTGTGCGTAGCCCTCTGCGCTGGAGAGGTCGTAGCCTGCTGCATGAGCATGGCAGGTGTCGAAACAGACGCCGAAACGTTGTGCGTCAAAGCTCTCCAGCAAAGCGGCCAGGTGTGCAAAATCTCCACCGAAATAACTGCCTTGGCCAGCGGTGTTCTCGAGCAGCAGTCGAACTTCCTGCGGGGAGTCAGAAAGAATTTCACGAAAAGCTTCTTTTATTCGCCCAAGACCCGCTTCGACACCCTTTCCCAAGTGTGCTCCGGGATGCATGACCAGATCCGTGACTCCGAGCTGAGCGCAACGAAAAAGTTCATCGCGCAGGGCCTTTTTTGATTTTTCCCAGACATCACTTTTGGGTGAAGCCAGGTTGATCAGGTAGGCATCGTGGGCCATGATCGGGCCGATCCCACTCTCTTGCCAGGCCTGGCGAAATGCGGAGGCCTCCGCATCTGTAATTGGTTTTCCCTGCCAGCGATTAGCGTTCTTGGTAAAAATCTGCAATGCCGTACAGCCGCTCTCGATCGCACGTGGAAAGGCCTTGTCGAGGCCTCCGGCAACAGAGACGTGTGCTCCGAGTAAACGCCTCATGAGGCTTCTTCCCAAAAGCGCAGACCAGCGTGAACCTGCCGGGCATTTTCGAGATGGACATCAACGAAATCGGGAGTGTGGCCGTCACCGACCAGAATAGTACCCATGCCGAGCTTCTTGGCGGTGTGCAGGTTATCACGTGAGTCCTCGATCATAATGCAGCGCTGAGCAGTTGTGCCAAGTTCATTGAGTACCGCGTGATAGGGCTCCGGGTAAGGTTTCGGTTGGTAGGCGGCGATACGGATATCGTAAACCTTCTCGAACATATCATCGATGCCAAGCGCAGCAAGGACCCGGTCGGCGTGACAGGTCGAGCCGTTGGTAAAGACGGCTTTGCGTTGCGGCAGGCTTTCCAGAACCTCGCGCAGGGCCGTGTCTGGAGAGAGTCGCGAGGGGACATCGATGTCGTGGACATAAAGCAGGTAATCTTCGGGGTCGACCGCATGATGGCGGATCAGGCCCTGCAGGGTGACGCCATACAAGCGCCAATAATCACGCCGCAAAGCATCGACCTCGGGTGCCGGGATGCCGACGATCTCAGTCATGTAACGGTTGATGCGCACATCGATGAGGTTGAAAAGTTGTTTTTCTGCAGGATAGAGAGTGTTGTCGAGATCGAATATCAGAACGTCCATGCTGTAGTTTCCGGGAACCCTGTTAAAAGACAAAAAATCAAAAAGGTTCTCTCTGCGTCTTTGCTATCCTTTGCGTCTTGAGTGAGCAGAGCGAACGGGCGTTAAAAGGTTTCATTGTATCAAGTTTCTAACGTGGAACGTACTCGCCGGAAAAAACTTCCGCTGCCGGCCCGGTCATAAAGACTTCGTTTTTTCCGTCCCATTCCATCTCCAGATCACCGCCGGTCAGGTGGTTAAGCAGTTTGCCTTTGGTTCTTCCGGTCAAGACGCCGGCGACGGTGACTGCTGAAGAGCCGGTCCCACAGGCCAGGGTTTCACCGGCGCCGCGCTCCCAGGTGCGCTGGCGGACTTCGCTCGGAGTGATGACCTCAACAAACTCAACGTTAATGCGCTGGGGGAAAAGATCGTGGTTTTCAATCGCATAGCCATAGCGCTTAACCGGGAAGTTTTCGAGATCCTCCACATAGATAACACAGTGCGGGTTGCCCATGGAGACGCAGGTGACCTGGAAGGTCCGGTCAAGAACCTCCAATTCCATGTTGATGACCTGTTCGTGGGCGACTCCGACCATCGGCAGGTCTCCGCGTGTCAGTCGCGGTGGGCCCATGTTGACTCTTACCTTGTCGATATGTTCTCGTTTGTTGGGGTACATTGTTAGAGGCAGGACGCCAGCGCCGGTTTCGATGGTAATCTCGGTGCGATCCACCAGGCCGTGATCAAAGGCATATTTACCTACGCAACGCACGCCGTTGCCGCACATCTCCGCTTCGCTACCATCAGCGTTGAACATGCGCATCTTGACATCGGCTTTTTTCGACGGCTCAATCAGGATCATACCGTCGCCACCGACACCGAAGTTCCGGTCGCTTATTTCACGAGCCAGGCTCTCCGGGTCCTCGACGGTCTGCCGAAAACAGTCGATATAGACGTAGTCATTGCCGGCACCGTGCATCTTGACGAATTTCATAGCTTCCCTCGCTGGTCTTCTGCTTCCATAAACCGCTATTATAGGACGAATACTCTCTTGTCACAACCGCCCATTGCCGATCCTGTCCGACCTGCTATGCTTACCAACTGAAGCAGGTGTCATTAAAATCAAATTCAGAGAGGATCCGATGCCGCATCTTCAGTTTGAACTCAATTTCACTCCGGAGCGTCAAGAAAAGTCAGCCTTTGCCGATGCCGTTCGCGGACACTTTGCAACAATCATGAGCACCGGTACCGATCATATCGGC
>CAZXBD010000228.1:0-8636 GCA_964638305.1 uncultured Geobacteraceae bacterium
TAAGTTAATGCCGAGCTATGTAGATCCTGTCAAATGTGATGGCTGCAAAGGTGGCGACAAAACTGCCTGCATGTACATCTGCCCCAACGACCTTATGGTTCTTAATGTTGAGGAGATGAAGGCTTACAATCAGGAGCCTGATGCATGCTGGGAATGTTACTCTTGTGTGAAAATCTGTCCCCAGGGCGCAATTTTTGTTCGTGGATATAATGACTTCGTACCCATGGGCGGCCAGGTGCATCCCATGAGAAGTTCTGATTCCATCATGTGGACCGTTAAGTTTCGTAACGGCAACATGAAGCGCTTCAAATTCCCGATCCGTACCACCGCTGAGGGTGCTGCCAACGCGTATCCCGATGGCAAGGGCGAGAACCTCGACGATGAGCGTCTGCTCCTAGAGGGTGAACTTCCGCAACCGACTATGCTTGCCTAAGCAGTTTGATCGAAACAAGAGTTATCCATATTAAATGTGATATTAAGGAGAATTAATTATGGCGTTACCTAATAAGCCTTTGGGCGAGCTGCCCGCCGTAACCAACCCCGAGATTGTTGAGCACGATGTTGATGTTCTGATCATCGGTGGTGGTATGGCTGCCTGCGGTACTGCTTTCGAGATCATGAAATGGGCTCCGGCCGACCTGAAAATCACCCTGGTGGACAAAGCTTCCATGGAACGTTCTGGTGCTGTTGCCCAGGGCCTGTCTGCTATCAATACCTATATTGGTGAAAACGTAATCGAGAACTACGTCAAGATGGTCCGTAACGATCTGATGGGCGTTGTTCGTGAAGATCTGATCTATGACCTCGGCCGTCACGTTGACGAGTCCGTAAAACTTTTCGAAGAGTGGGGCCTGCCGATCTGGAAGAAAGATGCAGATGGCAATAACCTTGATGGTGCCAAGCCTGCTCCGACCCTGCGTGAAGGCGGAACCCCGGTTCGTACCGGTAAATGGCAGATCATGATCAACGGTGAGTCTTACAAGTGCATCGTTGCCGAGCCTGCCAAAGCCGCTCTTGGCGAAGAGAACTGCCTGGAGAGGATCTTCATCGTTAAGCTGCTGCTCGACAAAAACGTCGAGAACCAGATCGCCGGTGCTGTCGGCTTCTCAACCCGCGAAAACAAAGTTCACGTTTTCCGTTGCAAAACTGCACTCTGTGCTTGCGGTGGTGCAGTAAACATCTTCCGTCCCCGGTCTACCGGTGAGGGTAAAGGTCGTGCCTGGTACCCGGTATGGAACGCTGGTTCCACCTACACCATGTGTGCCCAGGTTGGCGCTACCCTGACCATGATGGAAAACCGCTTCACCCCGGCTCGTTTCAAAGACGGTTACGGTCCGGTTGGTGCGTGGTTCCTTCTGTTCAAGGCTAAAGTACAGAACGGTCTTGGCGAGTTCTACGCCAACACTGACTCTGTTAAGGGCGAGCTGGAAAAATTCATGCCTTACGGCGCATCTCCGGTTACCCCGACCTGCCTGCGTAACCACCTGATGATTGAAGAACTTAAAGCTGGTCGCGGTCCGATCTACATGGCTACCGATGTTGCTCTGAACGCCTTTGTCGATGCCAAGAGAGCTGAAGGCATGGACGAAAAGGAAGTCAAGAAATTCTGGAAGCACCTCGAGTCTGAGGCTTGGGAAGATTTCCTCGACATGTCCGTTGGCCAGGCCGGTCTCTGGGCCGGTGCTAACATCGAGCCTGAGAAAGTGGGCTCCGAGATCATGCCGACCGAACCCTACATGCTGGGCAGCCACTCCGGTTGCTGCGGTATCTGGACCTCAGGTCCGGCAGAAGACTGGGTTCCGACCGTAGACGGTCCGCGCAGCCATCAGTACAAATGGGGCTATAACCGTATGACCACCGTTGACGGCCTGTTCACCGCAGGTGATGGTGTTGGCGCTTCCGGACATAAGTTCTCTTCCGGTTCCCATGCTGAAGGTCGTATCGTTGCCAAGCAGATGGTCAAGTACTGCCGTGACCACGCTGACTTCACTCCCGAGCTGGCCCAATCCTCTCAGGAACTGGCTGACGAGATCTATGCTCCGGTTAAACTTTACCATGAGCATGTCGGTGCCAGTACAGCTGCTGACGTCAATCCCAACTACTGCAAGCCTGCCGGTATTATGATGCGTCTCATGAAGGCCACTGACGAGTACGGTGGTGGTGTTGCTACTTACTACATGACTTCCGGTAAACTGCTGAACATCTGCCTCGATCTTCTCCGCATGCTGCGCGAAGATGCTGCAATGATGGCAGCCGGTGACCTGAACGAGCTGATGAGGGCTTGGGAGAACTACCACCGCATCTGGTGTGTTGAGACCCATATCCGTCACATCGAGTTCCGTAAAGAGAGCCGCTACCCGGGCTTCTACTACAGGTCGGATTACCCGACCGTTGATGACGAGAACTGGAAGGCCTTCGTTAACTCTACTTTCGACCCTAAGACCGAGGAGTGGAAGTGCGAGAAGGTGCCCTGCATCAACATCGTTGAGACTGATCCTTGGGTCTAATTATCGATCCTGCGGTTTAGTATCTTGATCTATAGAATCTCCAGGCTTCCCTCTAAAGGGGGGCCTGGAGATTTTTCTATGAAACAATGTTCCATGTGGTTTTTTTAGCTGAGTCGGTACATAACCGGTTGAGCTAAACAAACCACTAAATTATTTTATTAATATCTTTATAAATGGAGGCTAGGCATGACGGACGAACGCAGTGCACCTGGTGCAGGTGGAGTTCTGGTCGTGGGCGGTGGCATCAGCGGCTTGACAGCTGCCCTGGAAGCCGCAGAAGTAGGTAAAGACGTTTTTCTCGTTGAGAAGAACCCCTATCTGGGTGGTCGGGTTGCTCAGCTCAACCAGTACTTTCCTAAACTCTGCCCCCCTTCCTGCGGGTTGGAGATCAATTTCAAACGGATTAAGAACAACCGTAAAATCAGGGTTTACACCATGACCGAAGTCACGAGTGTAGACGGTGCGGCCGGTAATTACCAGGTCACCCTGGAAAGTGCTCACCGCGGTGTAAATAACAACTGTACGGCTTGTAATGCCTGTGTCGAAGTTTGCCCGGAAGAACGCGATAATGCGTTCAACTTCGGGATGGACAAGACCAAGGCCATCTACAAGGCTCATGATATGGCATTCCCGATGAAGTATGTTGTCGATGCTGAGGCCTGCACCAAATGCGGCAAATGTGTCGATGCCTGTAAGTACGATGCTATCGAGCTTGACGGTGAAGCAAAAAGCATGACCGTCGACGTAGCATCCATAGTCTGGGCAACGGGTTGGGATCCCTATGATGCCAACAAGATGGACAACCTTAACTTTGGCAAAAGCGATGCCATCATCACCAACATGATGATGGAAAGATTGGCTGCTCCGGGTGGTCCTACCGATGGCCAGATCCTTCGCCCCGGTGATAACAAGGAACCCGAGAGCTTTGCATTCGTACAGTGTGCCGGCTCCAGGGACGAGAATCATCTTGAGTATTGTTCCTACATATGTTGTATGGCAAGCCTCAAGCAGATCACTTATATTCGCGAGCGCTATCCGGATGCTAAGGTAACGGTTTTCTACATCGATCTTCGTACCCCAGGAAAGTACGAAAAGTTTCGTGAAAAACTTATGGCTGACGAAAATGTCACCTTTGTCAAAGGCAAGGTTGCCGATATTGTCCCTGAGGATGATGGTGGAGTAACCTTAGTAGCTGAGAACGCTGTAACCGGCGAAAAGGTCCTTGAAAAAGTAGACCTGGCGATCCTTGCCACTGGTATGCAGCCTGCTGCTGCCCAGGCCGGCATTCAGGTCGATGGCAACGGTTTCATCGTTTCCAATGCAGACAAGGCTATGCTGTCTGCCGGCTGTGCCAAGAAGGCGGCTGACGTGGTAACCAGTACTCAGAACTCAACAGCTGCGGCCCTGAAAGCAATTCAGGCTTCCAGGTAGGAGGTGACGATAATGGATAAAAAATACAGTGCATATATCTGCACAGGATGTGGGATCGGTGAGGCCCTTGATATCGCGGCGCTCACCGGTGTGGTGACCGGTGAAATGAGCATGGAGTGCAAGACCCATGAAGCACTCTGTGGAGCAGCCGGTCGTGAGATGATCGAAGCCGACATCAAGAATGACGGAGTTAATACCGTCGTTGTAGGTGCCTGTTCTCCGAGGGTTATGCAGGATGCCTTTGACTTCGGTGATGACAAGATTACCGTTCGTGCCAATCTTCGTGAGCAGGTGGTCTGGTGTCAACCGGAAGAGGCAGATGCCGAATATACCCAGGAGCTGGGTTCTGATTACATGCGAATGGGTTGTACCCAGGCGCAGAAAACAGATCTTCCGGAACCTTATAAACTGGAAGTTACCACCAAAAGTATCCTGGTGATGGGTGGTGGTATTTCCGGAATGACCTCAGCTATAGAAGCTGCCAAGGCAGGTTATGATGTGACCCTGGTAGAGAAAGCCGACGTACTTGGCGGCAAGGCTCTGGGCTGGCGTAAGCAGTTCCCGACCAAGGCCCCCTGGGCCGATCTGGAAGAGAACTCCATAGCTGACCTGGTCAGTGAAGTTACCTCTACCGACAATATCACCGTTAAGACTTCCACTGAAGTAGCCCGGATCTCCGGAGCACCTGGTGAATTTGTGGCAACAATGAAAAGCGCTGGGACCAAGAGTGAATGGGACGCCCCTGCCAAGGTTGCCGTTGACGAACAGGACCTGATCGACAAAGGCGAGATGGAAGATCCCAATGCAGGGCTCAAGGAATATACCGATGTAAATCCGGACGGCGAGAAATTCGGCTCAGTAGTTCTGGCCACCGGATGGACTCCGGCGGATGTTTCCGAGTATGAGCATTTGAGTCCCGCCAGCAAGAACGTGGTTACCAATGCCGAGTTCGAAAAACTGGCCAAGGAAGGCAAAGTGCCGGCCAGGGTGGCATTTGTTCAGAGCCCGGGTGGTGAAGAGCACGACAAGGATTTTCCTTACGCCAACTCGGTGACCAGCATGGTTGCCCTGAAGCAGGCCTGTTATGTTCGCGAGGATAATGCCGAAGGAAAAGCCTATGTCCTCTATCAGCATATGCGTACCCCGGGCAATGCGGAGATGTTCTACAAGGCCGCCCAGGATAACGATGGCATCTTCCTGACCAAAGCCACCGTTACCGGTGTAGAGGAGCAGGGTGATAGCCTGGTTGTCACTGCCAAGGACACTCTGTTGAACGAAGATATCAGTCTTGAGGTTGATATGGTTGTTCTGGCTGCCGGTCTGAGACCGACCACCAGTGACAGCAACAGCATTAACCTGGCTTATAGACAGGGTCCCGGATTTCTGGATCTTGAGCTTTTTGACGGTTATGCCGATTCCCATTTTATCTGTTTTCCGTATGAAACCCGTCGGACCGGTGTTTACGCCTGTGGTGGGGTCAGGAAGGCAATGGCCATGGATGAGGCTACTGACGATGCCACCGGTGCAGCCCTTAAGGCCATCCAGTGTATCGAGTCTGCTGACCGTGGTGTGTCTGTACACCCGCGTTCCGGAGATCAGACTTATCCTGAGTTCTTCATGCAACGTTGTACACAGTGTAAGCGCTGTACTGAGGAATGTCCGTTTGGTGCTCTCGATGATGATGAGAAAGGCACTCCGCTGCCTAATCCGACTCGCTGCCGTCGTTGCGGTACCTGTATGGGTGCCTGCCCTGAACGGATCATCGGTTTCAAGGATTACAACGTCGACATGATCGGTTCGATGGTCAAAGCGGTTGAAGTCCCTGATGATGATGAAGATAAACTACGTTTCCTAGTGCTGGTTTGTGAAAACGATGCCTACCCGGCTATTGATATGGCTGCAATGCGTCGAAAGGGTCTTAGTAACCTGGTGCGCTTTATCCCGGTTCGTTGTCTCGGTTCCGTCAACGTTGTCTGGGTAAAAGATGCCCTCTCTTCAGGAATGGATGGGGTCATGCTTCTGGGCTGTAAGTACGGTGACGATTATCAGTGCCATTTTGTCAAGGGCAGCGAGATCGCCAATCAGAGGATGGACAACATCGGTGAGACTCTTGGCAGTCTCGGGCTTGAGCCTGAACGGTGTGCTATGAAGCAGGTAGCTATTACCGATTTCGACAAGGTTCCGGGCATGATACAGGAGTTTGTTGATGAGATCGTTGAAATGGGCCCGAACCCCTTCAAGGGTTTCTAGTCCGAAGAGTGATTATTTGCGGTTATAGTCCTGCTGCAGCCTTCCCGGTTGCAGCAGGGTTAACACTCTTCCAAATCAGCTAGAAAAAATGGAAGGTTCCTTCACAGGATAGGAACTCAGGGAGGATATAAAATGTCAGAAGTTACAAGGGTTGAACCCGATCTTAATTTTATTAAATATATGAAAACCGCTGGTGGCGATTCTATGAAGAAGTGCTATCAGTGTGCAACCTGCTCTGTTGTATGCCCGCTGTCCACAGACGGCAATCCCTTCCCCCGGAAAGAGATGATCTGGGCGCAATGGGGTCTGAAAGACAAACTAGCCGGTGATCCGGATGTTTTACTCTGCCATCAGTGTGGCGACTGTACCGCATACTGCCCGCGCGGCGCCAAGCCGGGTGATGTTCTCGGGGCTATCAGGGCGTATGCCTATACCCACTTCGGTTTCCCTAGTGGACTGGCCAAGCTCTGCAGTAACGGCAAAAATCTGCCGCTGCTGATCGGGATCCCGGTATTGATCATCGGTTTGTTGTGGATCATTTCCGGAGGCATGCATGTGCCGGACGTTGAAACTTTCCAAAAAGTTGGTTTCGGTCATTTCTTCGGGCACTGGGATTTCCACTGGCTGACTAAAAATGTTTTCTTCATTGACATTATCTTTGTGCCGGCGTTTCTGTTTGCAGCATTTGCTTCATTCAAAGGCGCCAAAGCCATGTGGGACAAAATGAGTGAATCTGTAAATGCCAGTGCTGATTTTCGTCCGTCTGTCATGCAGTTCATTAATCAATTCCTGGTGCCGTCGGTTGTCGAAACTCTTCAGCACAAACGGTTTAATGAGTGTGGCGAGAACAAGGACAGGGTGAATGGCCATCTTCCTCTGGTACTTGCCTTTATTGCTTTATTTGTGGTGACCAACTACGCTCTACTTCGTAAAGACATATATTCTCTGTTTGTAAGTGAAGAGATGCGTGCGATCCTGCATGGCCCGATCCCACTTGGCGACCCGTTCAAAATACTTGCCAATATCGGAGCAATTGCCCTGATCGTAGGAATTGGTATCCTCTGGGCAAATCGGTCTCGCAGCGAAGAAGAGCAGGGAACTGCCCCGACATTTTACGACTGGTTCCTGATCGGTGAAATAATGGTTGTTGGCATCACCGGATTGGGAGCAGAGGTGATCAGGTTGCTTGGCATTCCTTCATTCGCATACTTCCTTTACTTCCTGCATCTGGTGTCGGTATTCATGCTTTTCCTTTACATGCCGTACACCAAATTTGCTCACATGGTTTACCGGACGGTTGCCATGGCTTTCGAGAAGTACAGGGACAGCGGATTTGTTAAGGCTGCTGCCGAAGAAGAGTAACTCTCTGTTTGATTTTGCTCTGCCAGGCAAATTGTCCATCGGCATTCCGTTAGAAAAACCCATTGGACAATCCATCTCAACTAAACATCAACTAGGCATTAAAAAAATGGTTGATGTTTAGTTGCGAAAATATTAGTATGGCGCGCTACGCTGGCGTAGCTCAATTGGCAGAGCAGCTGATTTGTAATCAGCAGGTTGCGGGTTCAAGTCCCATCGCCAGCTCCAGATTGTTTGATATTCCGGCATGTTAGGCGCTTTGTGCGCTTCTGGAATCTGGTGCCGATTTCGCCATGCACTTAGGTGCATGGCGTTGATGATTTTGTGGAGGGGTTCCCGAGTGGTCAAAGGGAACAGACTGTAAATCTGTCGGCGAAGCCTTCGGAGGTTCAAATCCTCCCCCCTCCACCATTGATTGCCTGCCCAGGACCATTGCAGGTTTGTTGTTTTATTGGCCTGGTTTTGTCGAAAGCGGGAATAGCTCAACTGGTAGAGCATCAGCCTTCCAAGCTGAGGGTCGCGGGTTCGAAACCCGTTTCCCGCTCCAGATAAAAATCGGTCTGCCGATTGAGTCGGCCGCCTAATATCATGATTGACTGGCTGCCCACGTAACTCAGCAGGTAGAGTACTTCCTTGGTAAGGAAGAAGTCACCGGTTCAAGTCCGGTCGTGGGCTCCAAATTAAGATAAGCAGTCACCAGCCGGTCAGGCTGTGCTATAAACTGAGAAGACCTGTTTACTATTAATATTATTGAAACCAGGGCACAGGAGATTTGTCATGGCAAAGGAAAAATTCGAAAGAACGAAACCGCATGTGAATATCGGAACGATTGGTCATATTGATCATGGCAAGACGACATTGACCTCTGCAATCACCCGCGTGTTGTCCCTGAAGGGTCTGGCAGATGCCACAGCCTTTGACGAGATTGACAAGGCGCCGGAAGAAAAAGAGCGTGGAATCACGATTGCCACCGCCCATGTGGAATATGAGTCGGAGAAACGTCACTATGCCCATGTGGATTGTCCCGGTCATGCTGACTATATCAAGAACATGATCACCGGTGCTGCGCAGATGGACGGCGCAATTCTG
>CAZXBD010000229.1:0-2208 GCA_964638305.1 uncultured Geobacteraceae bacterium
GAAGTGTGAGAGGGAATGCGCAATCCGCTGACAGCCGAAAGACGTGTGATCAGCTCCGCTGCCAGGCCGTCTGCGAAGTAGGCCTTGCTTTCGTCTCCTCCCAGGTTGAGGCAGGGCAAAACCGCAACCGAGTTCTGCGGAAGCGGTTCAGCACGGAAAACTGTCTTTGGCTTGCCAGGCTCCGTTTCAATATTGTTGTCACGGTCGCGCAGCAACCAAACGCTTTGCCCGCCCAGCGCCAGCAGAACGATGAGCAAAACCAGTTCAACCATACCGACTTTCTGACGGCCACGTTCACCGTGGTACCAGGCCAGGACAATCGTGATGAACAGGCCAAAAAACAGCAGAACGGTTGCGCTTTGCCGAACCCAGACGGGCCAGAAGAATTGCTCGGCGATCAGGTCAAAGACTTCCAGCGACACCCATGCAGCGGCCGCATAGGCGATGGCCCACTGGACGATCTTTCGTTGTTTCAGCCTTTGCAATAAGGACAGCATGTCCGCGAAAACCTCTTTAGTGGACTTTTTCAGTCTTTAAGGTTCTGAGGGGCCCTCAAAGGCTACCCTCGATGGACTTGGCTTGATTATAAGCTGAAAAACCGGCAAATGGGCTCAGAACCCGTCTTTTCTGCCGGTATCCGCTAGTGTTTACTCGTCCGAATTACGCTCCCCCGGCAAATCACTCAGGTACTCGACAAACTCCACCTCGAAACCATTGGGGTCGATAAAGTAGACGTTCTTTCTGAACCGGTTGTCCGCGCCATCCTTTGCAATGGCAAAACCGGCAGCTTCGAGACGGTCGATAACAGCCTGCAGGTCAGCTGTCACGTAGGCAAAATGCGCCAGGCCAGTCTGGTGCCCGCTAAGATCCCTGTTGTCTCCAGTACCATCGTCGTTAAAGGTCAGGTACTGGTAATCATCACCAAAGTGGACCCAGTTTCTTTCTTCACCATACCACTCGGCCCTGCCCTGGCTTCTTATACGCCAGTGCGGAAAGGCCGCCTTATAAAAGGCCAGTGATTCAGGGATGTCGCGTACGACCAGGTTCAAATGTTCCAAATGCATGTCGTTCTCCTCGTTCCAACTCTACTTATGCTGCATGACATCGTTGAACGTCTGGATAAAGCGGTTCAGGAAAACCATGAACGCCGACTGATTGGTGAGAACTTCCGGTGAATCTGTCTGAATTATTGTGTGCATTATGTATTACCTCCTGGTTAATTTAGGTGTACTATAAAACCTCAAGTTAAGTTGAGGTCAAGCGTTTTTTTCACTTAATACGGAGAGGTAGAGATCTGTGAGAGCAAGTTGGAGCGTGGGTAAAGTGGCGGCGCGATGCGGGGTAAAGGTATCCACCCTGCATTTCTACGAGGAAAAGGGGCTGATATCCAGTTGGCGTAATGAGGGCAACCAGCGGCGTTACCCCAAGGAAGTCTTGCGACGAATTTCGGTGATAAAAGCGGCTCAGAAGGTTGGTATCAGCCTCGAGGAAATCAAGACAGCCTTGTCGGCCCTGCCTGGTAACCGGACACCCGATACACAGGACTGGGAAGTGCTCGCGGTTGAATGGCGAAAAGATCTTGATGCAAAAATCGCCTATCTTGAGAGGCTTAGAGACTCACTCACCGGCTGCATTGGCTGTGGTTGTTTATCAATGAAAAACTGCCCCATTTACAACGCCGATGACAAGTTGGCAAAGGAAGGCCCGGGGGCCGTACTGCTGGAAAAAAATACAGAGCAAACTGAACAAACAAAGGGTTCTCGATAAGCCGGAAAATCAAGCCGAAATTTGTCAACTAACGCTACCGTTAAGTGAAGCTTTGCACTAACATGCAAGGCATTAATCGAAGGGTTAAGCAAATGTATACTTTCAGTCGAATCAAGGTAGGTGTTTTGGGTCTGGCAGGGCATATGCTGAACTTCCCAAAACCCTTCTCCTTCGTAGGGCCCGGTGCCTCCCTGTCACTGGTTCGCGAGATTATCGGGCTTGGTGTAAAACGCGTGATGGTGATCACCGACGGACAGTTACTCGAGCTCGGTATACCGAACCCGTTTATTGAACTGATGAAAGACAGTAAGGTCGAGGAGGAGGTGTTCTCCGAGATAGAACCTGACCCGGGTTATGAGCTTGTGCTCACGGGTGTCGAGCGCGTGAAGAGTTTCCGGCCCGATGCCGTGATTGCAATCGGTGGTGGTTCCTCGATCGACG
>CAZXBD010000230.1:0-2336 GCA_964638305.1 uncultured Geobacteraceae bacterium
CGTGGTCTTCTGCCGTGCATCCTGGCAGCGCAAGACGTCAATCTGCTCTGCAGGCGGAAGTTGCGAAAAGTCCCTGGCGTTGATCCCGGGCACGGCGGCTTTAATGACCATGTTATGACTCCACTTAAGTTATTGGGGAGCACAACTTAAGCTATGTGAGATTGTGGGTCAAGTTTACCAGGAAAAGGGTCATTCCGGGGAAGCACAAACTATGTACCCCGTTGTGCTGACAGACATTATCCCTCCGGCAAACGCTTGACCTTGCATCCACCGAAGAACACTCTTATGGAAACCAGGATTCCTTTGAGAGCCCTCCAGAGAATCGGTAAAAGCCAAAACATCAACAGTAAGAAAACGACCAGGAAGACAAGAAACAGAGAAGGATAATAAATGGCCGTCAAGAGGCCACCAACGACAACTGTATCTTCCGCCAGGGAAGCACCGATGTTGCTGAAGGGCTCCGGTGAGGTATTCAGCAGGAGGCGGGTACTCGCTTTGGTCAGATGAGTCCCTGCGGTCAGCCCGCCACCAACCAGCGCAGCCGAAACGGCAATGGCCGGATCAACATCACCAACAGCGGTTGCGGCCAACACGGCACCGGCCGGGATGCGAATAAAAGTCTGCAGGCTATCCCAGGCGCTATCAACGCCCTGGATCTTATCGGCAAAGAACTCGACGCAGTACATGAAGCCAGCAACTCCGATAACGATCGGATTCTGCAGCACCTGCAAGGTGTCCGGCAGTACCATGTTGCCCGACAACCCAAGTAGGCCAAGTACAAGAATCGCCGCGTAAAGGTTGATTCCGCTGGCCCAGGCTACGCCCATCGAGATGGCTATGTAAGGCAGTATTTCTTGCATAATGACCTATATAACATACAACAACCCCAACAAGGGCAATAGTGATTCAACGCTGAGCCGCGGAGGCGCATAGAGCAACAAGGCTGTCTGATCCTTTTTATCGTAATGTTCAGCCATCAGGTGTTTAAATTGTCATATCATATTCATCAGCTTTTACTCTGCGTATTCTGTGCCTCTGCGTTAAACCTTCTTATGAGCTGTTAAAAAAGCATAAGATTTGAAAACTTGATAAACGTCAAAGCCCATATTGGTAAATCATACTATGATCGGGGCCAGTCAGCAAAGGAGACCCGTGATGCAAACCACATCTGAAACAATTCTCTTGGCCACAGTCTGGACATTGACCCTGTGCGGATTGTTCTTTGGCACAAAAGCTAAGCTACGCAAACGCAGAGAGAATAAAGCCAAGAACGATCAGGACAGATAAAACAACAGGGCCCGGATGATCGAATCATCCGGGCCCTGTTATTCAGCTTGTCAACGAAAACTGCTCAGGAAAGTTCCATCAGTTCGATTTCGAAGGTCAGGTCCTTGCCAGCCAGGGGGTGATTGGCATCGAGAGTCACCTTCTCTTCTGTCACCTCGGTCACTGTAGCGACCATTGGCGGCTGACCTTCGCCGTCTTCAGACTGCAGTTGCATTCCGACTTCCAACTTCACTCCTTCGGAGAACTGGTCGTGCGTAACTTCGAAAACCCGCTCATCCACATAAGGCCCATAAGCCTCCTCGGCAGGGATGCTTACTGTTTTGACATCACCAACGGTCATGTCATTGACTGCGTCATCGAAACCTTTGATAACCTGACCAACACCGATCTCAAACTCGAGGGGCTCACGCTCACGTGACGTATCAAAGACTGTTCCATCTTCCAGAGTACCGGTATAGTGCACTTTAGCTGCCTTGTTGCTCTTGTTCTCAGACATATTGTCTCCTTATTTCTACAATGATTGCCATTGACTAACATACTGCTGGCTCACTGTGAAGGAGATAATCCCTCTTATTTATCTTTTTACTCGAGAAACAGAGATTTTGACATGAGGATAGAGATTCAGCTACGCACAGAAGTTAAAACTGACAGACAAATTCAGGGATTTCATCTGTCCCCACTCGGACTTTGAAACGACCAACCTCCTGTTCCCGCAAGTCCTTATAGTGCAGGCGCAGGCGACCAATTTCAGCACGGGTGCGGGCCAGGCCTTCCTTGCTTCCATCTCGTCGATCAAGCGAGTTAACCACTCGTTCGTATTCTTTTCGGTAGCAATCCTCGATAGCAATCACCTCTAGTTCTAAAGGGGAGGCATTGGCGGCGCGTTTCTCTCGCTCTATTTGAGTGACCAGGGCTCGCTCTGTGTAACCAAGCTGGCGCTCTTGGAATGCGATAAAACGCTCATCAATCTCACCGAGGAAGGTCCCTCCTTCGTAAACGGCAAGGATTCGCTCGTACCAGTTCTTGGCTTGGCGATAATCCCTGGGCAG
>CAZXBD010000231.1:0-4858 GCA_964638305.1 uncultured Geobacteraceae bacterium
GACGGCTACATATCCACAGTTATCCCCGAGGCCCTTGTGGTCCTCTTCTCCTTTGGTTGGTGTTGCTCTTTTGCTGCAAAATCCCAACCAAAGGAAGGCCCGCAAGCACAGGGCCGGATTCTTTAGCTCCGTCATACTTTAAAAGCCACGAAAGCTGGCAAAAGAGATGCCCTCCGCCAGGAGCAAGGGCTTTTTTGAGCTTAGGTAATTATGGGGACAATGCACTCATATTGTGTCCCCATAATTACCTAAGGCGACTGGCGGGACGCGACCCGCCGGTTCTTCTTTAGCCTTAAAAAACTAAAAGCAACAGATTAACGATCTGTTGCTCTCAGGCTATAAGGAATATTTCAAAGAGACTCAATTCTCGACACACAAAAAAACAAATCCCACGTGCGAGCCAAAGTGAGGCTTGTCAATAATCTGTGATGCCATTCGAGGCACCTTTTTTTGTCAGACAATTGTTTGTATCTTTCCTGGTTCAACTTACGCCCACAAACCCTCCATCGTGTAAGGTGACCCCTCAAATGTCCAGAACTCACCATGCACGTAGCGATATCCGCTGTCGAGCTTTGCAAGTTCGGCCATATCATGCTCGCTTAGTCTAAGGTTTGCAGCCTGAAAGTTCTCTGTCATGCGTGCGGGGTTGACTGATTTTGGGATCACCGCAGTATCGCGTTCGATAGCCCAGCGCAGCAGGACCTGTGCTGGCGTGCAAGCATGTGTTTGAGCAATACTCATCACGACCGGGTTTTCGAGCAGGTTCAGTTCATTCGCTTTTTTCATGGCATCCGGGCGGTCTCCCGAACCGAGCGGCGAGTAAGCGGTTAAATGAATGTTATGCTCCCGACAGTAGGTCAGCAACTCGTCCTGATGCAAGTAGGGGTGCAATTCGACCTGATTCATTTCCGGTTTGATTGTTGCCCCTTTACAGACTAACTCAATATTTTTAATGCCAAAGTTGGACATGCCAATATGCCTGGCCAACCCTTGATTAACGCACTCCTCCATACCGGCCCAGGTCTCAATTAATGGTGCCTCCTCAAGGCTTAAAAACTGTGATCCCTTGGTCGGGAAAATTACGTCCGGCTTGATGGCCACCGGCCAGTGAATCAGATAGAGATCCAGATAATCCAGACGCAAATCCTGCAGGGTATTCTTTAGCGCCTCGATGGCCTGGCCTCTGGAATGAGCGTTGTTCCAGAGCTTTGAGGTGATCCATAATTCTTCTCTTGAAACGTCGCCTTCTTGAATGGCCTCTTCGAGGGCCTCTCCAATCTCTGCTTCGTTACCGTATATAGATGCGCAATCGATATGCCGATAACCGATTCTGATTGCTTTACGAATCGCTTTGCCGGCCTCTCCGGGCTCAGCTTTCCAGGTTCCCAGACCTAGGATAGGCATCTGGTCGTTATTTGCGAAGGTCAGGGTTTGCATCGGTAGACTCCTCAAATGTTAGGTCTGACAAGGTTGTTGATATGCTAGCTTTTCACTAACCGTTTTACACCTCTCTTTAATTCTGCTGTAACCACCGGCATCAACCTTTTCTTTTCTTTGAGAATGCGCGCAAACATCAAGCCTTTATTCAGAGGTGGTTTGGGTCGTTTGTCGCGTTCAACCAAGTGCATGGCACCTTCCGGACAGACATCAATGCAGGCACCGCAGCCAAGGCAGACGTTATCATCCACCTTAACGATGCGAGCCTCTTTAACCGGTGAGACGCAGGCCGTGTTGCACGCCTTGATGCACTTGCCGCAGAAGGTGCAGGCGTCTTTGTCGATTTCGACTAGGAAGGGCGTTTTGGCTACGCCGTCCGGGAAGCCCGCCTTGATCCCGGCCATCAGTTCACAGCAGCAGGAACAGCAGTTACAGATAAAGGAGGGTTTTTCACGGATATTGTCAGTGACGTGAGTCAGGTTATGACTGCGGGCGGTATCAAGAATTGCGAGCAGCTCTTGGGTACTCTTCTCTTCCATGAAACCACGCCGTGCCAGGAATTGGGCACCCTTACCGAGAGCGATGCAAATATTCTCCATCGGCGCATCTTTGTTACATGTCTCGCCGAGATGTTCTTTCTGGTGGCGACAGAAGCATATCCCTGCTGCGCCAAAATCTGCCTCTTGCACGATGCGCCGGGCATCCTCCCAGTGGGTGATTTTTGAACTGAGCGGGATTTTGTCTTCATAGGTCAGAGCGCGGGTCAATTGGGTCGGAGAACCAAAGAACTCTTCCGCTTGTCCGGGCC
The DNA here is from genome assembly GCA_964638305.1 of uncultured Geobacteraceae bacterium. GTDB lineage: Bacteria > Desulfobacterota > Desulfuromonadia > Desulfuromonadales > BM103 > M0040. Next base: position 2,246 of record CAZXBD010000231.1, read on the forward strand.
TCACCTGGTGCAGGTACTCGCGCATCAAGCGCGCCACTTCGGCCATTGGTAAGTCGCTGCGTTTTTTCATGAAAGTGAATTCGAAAAAACCGATCAGCCCCGGCATCAACATCCAGTAGGTCGTGTCACCGCAGGGTGTGTCTATCACCAAGCCCTTGTCCGCCATTCGCTCCAACTTCGGTATCAGTTCTTCGTCGATGATGCCGGTGAGGGATGACAGCTCTTTGCTGGTTGTTTCTGAAAGGGGGAAGCATGAGGCAACAAAGGCTTCTTCTTCACTGAAGAGCAGGGCGAGAATCTCGCGCAGTTTCTCGTTGTCGACCAGACCGACCGGATAGCGGTTGAGTCGATCGATCAATGGAATCAGGTGAGATTTTCCGGATATCAAGTGACCCATGACCATATCTCCTTGCGCGGGGTGAGTAGAGGTAGATGAATTGTATCATAGAGAAGAGCGAGGAACATGCTCGTTAACATCCCGTATGGCAGTGAATCCACGACTTGCATTATTCTAAGATTTCCGTAATTGTGGACAAACGAATATTCCGGCTGTATTGGAGCTCTTATGTTTCGATCTAATCGCAGTATGACACCACCCGGACGGGGGGCGAGTCGCTGCTTCCTTTTCCTCGTTTTTTTTCACCTGCTGCCAGTGCCGTGGTATATGGCGGTTGCTGCCGGTTTGGCTCCGGCCAGCTTCCTATTGATGCTCGGCATGGCCGGATTATTCAATACAGACCCGGATTCACTGGCCTTTGCTGCCATGTTTCTTGGGCCGACCATTGTCGCCGGTCTGGTTTTTGTGGTGTTGGCGATAGTGCTCGCTGCCGTCATCGGTAAAGTCAGAAAACCCCTGCTACGCACTCTGATTCTGTTGGCTATCGCAGCGGCTTGTGTTGGTATCGCACTGATGCCGGTTTTCGTGACCGGTGGCCATAGCGGCGGCGATCAATTCAGCCTCCTCGACTTTTTCCGCATCCTCGAGGAATTTCGTGTCCCACGTGCTGTTGCCGCCAGTTATTTTTCCGGTCTGTCGATACTCCTCTGTTTCTTGTTGGCTGTGCAGAACAAGCCGGAACTCTTCCCTGCAGTCTCCCTCCGTGTATGGCGCCATGTTGCCCTGGTTACCCTGATCCTCTTTGTCGCTACGATCGTCTGGACGAATCGCATTCCTTTGGTAGTAGCGCCGTTGGCCGAACTCGGCTTCTCTTCGCAGCAATATCGCCTGGCTATGGCGCTCATGGATCGTTCCGGAAACAGGATCGGCCACGACAGCCGTGAATGGTTGATGCGTGCCGCAGAACAAGGTCACATGCAGGCTGTGATGGAACTTGCCGACAATCCAAAATCTGCCGAGGACAGGCTGCGTTGGTTGAATGTAGCCGCCGAGGGTGGCTTGGCTGAGGCGCAGTATGAGCTTTATCGTCTACAGTTGCGTAGCGGTGACCAGCGTGAGCCTGCCATCGTCCGTAAGTGGTTGTTGGCATCTGCCAATGGTGGTCATCCGCTCGCCCGGTATGACCTTGGCAAACTCTATGTGGATGGCTCTGATGCCTTCGATATACCCAAGTCCCCGGAAAAAGCACGTAAGCTTTGGGAGGAAGCCTCCAGGCAGGGGCATGGTCAGGCAACCAACGAGCTGGCCTGGCGTTACAACATGGGCCCAGAGGGTTTTACGCGTGATCCACAGCAAGCCATTAAACTTTACGAACAATTGGCTGAATCCTTTGCTCGCGGATCTATTGATCTTCCACAGAACAAACAGATGTCTGACGGTGCTCGTCAGCAGGCGGAACAGATCTCCGCACTCGAAAAACAGATTGCACAAGGCGAGAGTGAGGCGCTCTTCAAGCTTGGCAGCCAATTGATCGACATCAGCCGTGACAACCCGCAGACCGTCGCCGAAGGTTTCGCGATGCTTGAGCAAGCTGCGGAATCAGGACGTGCCGATGTCCAGTATTTCCTGGGTGCGGTTTTCATGTTTGGCAACTATGGTCAGATCAAGGATTTCCCACGTGGTCAGGGCTGGTGGAATATGGCCGCAGACAATAACCATATCAAGACGATGGAGTATCTGGCCAAGGCTTTCCAGAATGGTAACTATGGCTACCGTGTCGACTTGCTTAAATCTAAAGAATTGACGGCGAAACTGGTCGATGCCTACCGCGATGGTCTCTACGGAGTCGAGTCGGATGAGCAGAAGGCTGATTATTGGAACCGTGAGTTAAAACACTTTGATCGCCTCTTTGAGATTGCCGGTGGCAGCTACCAGCCTCTTGATGCTCTTCGTCCGAAGGCCGACTCTGGTGATGCAGCCGCCCAGTATCAACTTGGTCGACAACTGCTCGTCTCAGGAGCTAACGACGACCGCAAACAAGGGTACGAACTGATCGAACAGGCAGCAGATGCCGGTTATGCCGAAGCCCAGTACCGATTGGTGGTCTATTATGAGAATCATCTGCACATCATGCGCGACAACCCGGAACACGGTGTCGCTTTGCTCACAGCTGCGGCGAACCAGGACCACCTCCCGGCCATGGCTGCTTTGGCTCTGGCCTATTACAAGGGTCGTTATGGTCTGTCACGGGATTACAGGCAGGCCAAGAGTTGGTA
>CAZXBD010000232.1:0-25145 GCA_964638305.1 uncultured Geobacteraceae bacterium
TCCTATAGCGACATTGTGTCGCTATTTAAAGTGTCCGTCAAACTGGGGGAGGTTCATTGTGTCCCCATAATTAATTGCAAAGCAAAAGAAGGCCGCCCGACAAGTCCGCCCATAAACGCTTGCGCGTTCACAGGTTCCCTCTCTGCAGTCGGTCAATCCGGCGCCGAAAAAAACTCGCTGCGCTCAAACACTTTTTCGTCGTTTTCCCGGATCAACCGACTTTGTTCGGCGGACTTACCATGGGAAGGAAAGTCAATGGCAGAGTCAAAATCAAAAACTAAAAAAGGGCGACAGATTAACCTCTGTTACCCTTTTTCGTATTGTTAAGAAATATATTTAGTTTGCGGACAACCTCTCAAGAAAAGCCACAATTTTCGGTGTAAACTTCTCCGGCTCCACCAGGAACGAGTCGTGACCGTAGTCCGAGTCAACCAGATGGTATTCAGCCGCTTTTCCCTGTTTGTGCAACACGTTGATTAACTCTTCCGTCTGATAGGGCGGATAGAGCCAGTCCGAAGAAAAGGCAAACCAGAGAGACTCGCAGTCAAGACTACTCAACGCATCTTCCAGCCCGTCGAATCCCCAGGCAACATCATAGAGGTCCAGCGCCTTGGCGAGATAAAGGAAACTGTTGGTATCAAAACGGTCGACGAAGTTGCGCCCGTTATAGGTCAGGTACCTTTCAATTTCGAACTGTCCGAAAAAATCAAACTGTCCATCCCGAGCTGAGAACCTGCGACCAAACTTGAGGTTCATCGACGGGTCGGAGAGAAACGAAATGTGACCGACCGCCCGGGCCAGAGCAAGGCCATCAGCTGGCGGATGCTCCGGCTTATAGTTGCCTTTGCGCCACATCGGGTCATTGTAGATCGACTGTCGGGCGAGAGCGTTCAGAGCGATGGCCATCGGCGAAGGCCTTCCGGTGCCGGCGATGGGGATAATCGAACGTACTCGCTCGGGGTAGTGGATTCCCCACTCGAGAGCCTGCATTGCTCCCATACTGCCGCCAATGACGGTGAGCAGTTGTTCGACCCCGAGGTGGTCGAGCAACAGTTGCTGGGCGCGAACCATGTCGCGAACCATAACGACCGGGAACTGCAGGTTGTAAGGTTTGCCCGTCCTGGGATTGATGCTGGTCGGTCCGGTTGAACCGAAGCAGGAGCCGATGACATTTGAGCAGATGACATAGTAACGCCCGGTGTCGATGACCTTGCCAGGGCCAATCATGTCATCCCACCAGCCCGGTTTGCGGTCTTCTGCATTATGACGTCCGGCTGCGTGCGCGTCTCCGGTCCAGGCGTGGGCGACCAGGATGGCGTTGCTTTTGTCGTTGTTCAGGCTGCCATAAGTTTCATAGGCAATCGTCAAGGGTCCGAGCAAGCGGCCGCTTTCCAGTTGCAGTTCGACTTCAAAGTCGATGTGTTCAGTTTTGACGATGCCTGGTTCGGTCATGTTTTATCCGTCTGCCGCGAAAAATAAAAAAGGCCCCTTCCGTAAAATGAGAAGGGGCCAGCAGACACATCAAGATTCGGTATCGCGGGCTCCGTCCTCATCTCCCCCGCTGGCGTTGACTCAGTGAGTTGGATTTAGCACCTGACACCTTCCGTTGCATAGGCTTCGTAAGGTCGGTTGCTGTGGCTTCAAAGGGCCTGTCCCTCCACCACTCTTGATAAAGACGTGTTGCTATGTTGGCGAAACTCTAACGAAAACTGTCTGTTTTGTCAAATAAATTGCCGGCATCCTGAATCTTTGAGTCACAAGGTACAGCGGCAGTTAAGATTTGAAAGACCCTATCTGTTTGTCCAGAACATTGGCCTGCTCGGCCAGGTTTTCTACAACCTTGTCCAGTTCGGTTGTCCGGACGGAATTACTTTCAGCTATCTTGCGCACAGATGAAACAGCTTCAACCACCTGACGACTACGTCCCGACTGGTCTTTGGAGGCCTGGTCAATCTGCTGCAGCATGTTGCGCACGTTTTCCATGCTTGCACTGATCTGGTGGCTGCCTTTGGCCTGTTCTCCTGTACTGAGTTTGACTTGCGAGGAAATATCTTTCATCGATTCAGCGGCACGGGCCAGCTGATGGATCCCTTCTGATTGTTGCTTTACGGCAGAGGATATCTGCTGAAGCATATTGGCGACCTGGTTGACCGCCTCGGTGATCTGACGGCTGCCGCGCGATTGCTCCTGGGTGGCGCGCACGATGCTTTTTACCTGCTCGGCAGAGCGGACGGAGCTTTCGGTAAGCTTTTCCAGGGCATCCTCGGCGACTTTTGAGCGCTCCGCTTCTTCGTGAACCCGTTCACTACCGATTTGCATGGCTTTGACCGCTTCGACGGTACCGGTCTGCAAGCGACGGATGATGGTCGAAATCTCCTGGGTCGACATGGCTGTTCGCTCCGCCAGTTCACGGATTTCATCGGCAACAACTGCAAAGCCTTTGCCATGCTCCCCGGCCTGAGCGGCGATGATCGATGCATTCAGCGAGAGCAGGCGCGTCTGGTCGGCGACCTCGTCAATAACCGTCAGGATGGTGCCAATTTCCCCAGACTGTTTGCCCAGGCCCTCGATGGCCCGGCTGGCATCTTCGACCGTTTCGCGAATCGCCTGGATGCCGGAAATTGTCTCGGCTACGGCGGTTTTGCCAAGCTCCGCATCTAGACTGGCCTGCTCGGAAAGTTTGTTGGTGTGTTGTGCTGTTTCCTCAACTTCTTTGATCGACGCATCCATCTCGGTAATTGACGACGCCGTAACCTCTGTGGAAGAGGAGAGATTGTCGAGATTGTCGGCGACCTGCTGACTAGATACAGACATCTCGGTGATTGAGCTGGAAACTTCTTCAATTGTGCTGAAGAGACGGTCAACCTGAGAGACGATTTCCTCGATGGTAGCGCCCAGTTCCAGGGTTGTGGAGGAAGAAACCTCTACCGCTTCAAGTAAGGAGCTGATGCTGTTGCCGACCTCGATGGTTGATTCGTCAATTCCCTGAATGGCCTGGAAGGAGTCTTCCAGGGCTGTCGCCTGACTGGCTGCCCCGTTACTGACATCTTGGGATGTGTGACGGATTTTTTCGGTGGCGGTAAAGATGTCGCTGGCTGCCAGGCTGATGCGTCGAACCATCTCGCGCAGACGTTCAACGAAGGAGTTAAAGTTTTCAGCCAGCTCACCAACTTCGTCATTGGTGCTGACCTGCAGGGTGCGGGTAAGGTCCGCTTCCCCTTGCGAGATATCTTTAAGATTACCGACAACTTCGAGTAAAGGCCGGGTCAATGCATTTGAGAAAAGCAAGGCGCAGCCAAGAACGATCGCAATGACAGTTACAACCAGGATAACCATCAGGTTACGCAGAGATTGTTGCGCCTCCAACGCCTTGTTGAGATCCTGTGCGATAAGCAGGCTGTAAGAGGTGCCGGGAAGCTTACGAATGACCGGTATGTGTGGCTTTCCGTCAAGCATTATCTCCTGGTTTTCCTGAGACAGATCGATGCTTCGCAGCTCCTGGTTTGAGGTCCCTACCACACCGGCACTTCCAAGAAAGGCCACTTCCACCCCGCCCATCTCTTTGACGCGACGGGCAAAATCATCGTCCAGGAGATAAGCGCCAACCAGGAAGCCGACTACATTCTCCTGGAGTCTTACAGGGGCCACAACGAGGATGGACAGCTTACCCAGGTAGCTTGAAAGGCCTGCTTGTGCCTGTCCCTCCTCTCGCGCGGCGACGAGCAGGGGGTGGTCCGCTTCCGGCTCGTCCGGCAGAGACAAGCCTTCAAGTTGAGTTCTCAAAACCGTCGTGCCTTCACTATCGAGAACTTCCAGTACGTCCATATCGTACTGAGACTGGACTTCCTCAATCAACTCTCGAAGTTGTTCTACGTCCTGCGTCAGCGATGCATAGTAAAGCGCGTTGGTTACGTCAGAAGATCCGCTCAAAAGGCGTAGATAATTTGAGAGCTCAAGCCTGCTGTTAATGGTGCTGCGCTCAACGAAATTAATCGATTTTTCGGCGAACTGCTCCATGCTGTTGCGAATCTGGTCTTTGGTGAAGTTGGAGAGAAACACCAGGCTGACAACCAGCGGGACGACAGCAACCAGCAGTAGGACGGTGAGAGTTTTCCCGCGCAGTTTCATATTCAGCATTTAATTACCCCGATTGAATGTGGACCCGATAAACAATAAGTATCTGGGCATATTATATGAGTTTTGCTTTGGATGCTACCGTTGGAGGAATGGTCAAGCCAAGTTGACTTGCTGTGTCTTTGTTGACCTTAAGAGATATTCTTTTAGCTTCTCTGACGGGGAGGAGGTGTACTTTTTGCCCTTGCAGGGACTGTAAGGCATGTACAGCGACCAACTTGCCTTGTTCATCCAAGTCCGCTTCAAGACCGATTAATGCTCCGGCCTCAACCAGATTGGGTATTTGTGAGAAGACAATGCATTTGTCGGCTTTGGCTGAAGCAAGGATGTCAGCGGCCTGCGTTGCTACCGCAATACTTTCAGTGAGGAAGAGAGCGTCGACCTCCCCGGAAAGTTTTGCGCCGAGAGACTTGGCCTCTTTCGGGTTGCGGGCGTTCTCAGCGATGACTTTGAACCCGAAGGCCTTGCCTTTCTCTTCAATCCCGGCTAACTGCTCTTCGGAGCCCTTTTCCCCCTTGGTGTAGAGTACTCCAACCGTTTTGACCGGTTTGAGCGCCACGAGGGCCTCGACCAATGTTTTCAGGTTTGTTTTACTGGTTGCTCCGCTGGCGTTAGTGCCCGGTGCTGCGAGTGTCTTTACCACTCCCAGCGCTACAGGGTCGTAAACGTCGGCAAAAAGCAGAGGGGTCTCCTTAACTGTTTCTTTAGCGATGCTGGTTGACTGGGAACCGTAAGTTAGAATCAGCGTGGCGCCAGCGGCTTCAGCCCGGCGCAGGCTGTTGGTCAAGGACATCTTGTCGGCGTTGGGGGTTTGCTTGAAAATCTTCAGTTTGTCTTCGCTGAAGCCGCCGGTCTGAAGCACTTTGGTCATTGCTTCGTGTACCTTCTGGTAACGGGGAAGGTCCGCGGTCACGATGGCGGCCAAAATTGGTTGGGCGTTGGCAATGCCTGACGCGCCAAAAGAGATTGTTAGGCAGAACAACGTCACCAGAAAGGCTTCGGAAATAATTTTTTTCATGCGTTATCCTACCAAGTTCGGGAAAGGCTGGTCATATAGGAGATGACCGAGCCATCAAAAACGTTGCTGTTTTTGTCATCATATTTATCATATGATGCGTCAAAGCTGCATGACCATTGATCATCTATCTGCCAGTTTATCCTTCCTTTGATGCCGTTCTGTCGAATGTCGATCTTGCTGATTTTTTTCAACTCAGAGCTTGTTGCGCTTGCCCCGTTGTCGTAGGGGTCGACGGGCGCTATAAAGTCAGGGTCAAAATGCCCCTCGGAACGAATGTGATACCCTTCCATTCTACAGTTGATGCTTTCTACAGGTTGCCATGAAGCCCCTACCGACAGGGTCTGTACTGTTTGATCGTAATCGACATTTTTGTTTTCGATGGTGTAGTTACTGCCTGCTACCGAGGTGTTTGATTCATTGCCAAAGAGCAGGTCCTGCTCTATCTGGGTTGCCAGATATCCGTAACTGAAATCAAGAGAAACCCCCTCTGCAGGGATCAGCCAGCCACCCAGGCTGAGGTTTTGTTGTGTCCTGTCACGGTCGAGGTCGTACTTTACATACTCGTTAGCAGGGTTGCCATCGAACTGCAGGGTAGTTCCGTCGTCGTTCTCCTCATCAAGCAGATCAAGGGACGCACTCAGGCCCCAAAAGGGCGAAGGTGTATAGCGCGACGACAGGAAAAGCTCATAGCTATCGGAAAATGAGGTACCGTAAGAAGGATCATCGCTGTGCCTGATGCTGGCCCAGCCGCTGAGTTTGAGCGCGGATTTTTCCAGGTGGCGGCTGTGAAAGCCGATTTTCAGTTTGGTAATGCTTTCTTCATCGGGGAGCTGCCACTCTGGGTTTATCTGTATTGGCAGAGTGCCAGGCCCGTTAACTGTTTGACTATGGTGCTCTTGCGGGAGGCCGGTGTTGTCGCGCTTGATGTCTTCTCTGCGCAGCTCGGCCTTAACGGTCAGGTTGTTGCTCGGCCTGTAGTTACCGATGATTTCGTACCATGCCCTGTTAAAATCGATCGAGTCGCGAACTACAAGATCGTTGGGGTTGAGCGATCCATGCTCCGGTGCGACGAGGTCATTGCTGTTGTCATTGTCAACGTCAAGGTAGCGGTGCCGCAGGTTGATCGTCCAGGTCTTGCTCGGGGTGTAAGTCACATTGGTAGAGGTCTTCCAGTAATCCATCTCTGCTTTAATCGGATGGATGGAGGATAGGTCTGATTCGTTTTCACGCTTGCCGATGGTCAGGCTGGTATTGGCGACCAGACCACCAGATGGTGAAGTGTTGACGTTGATGGTCATTTCCTTGACGGTGGAATCAGGGTCCTCATCGTGTTCATAAATACCTGTGTTCCTGTCTGGAAAGGGCCCTCGAGCATGGCCTCCGAACAAGTCAGTGGGGATTGATTCTTTGTCCTTAAATTCCCGGTAGAGGGCGACCGCCTCAAGATCAACGTAACCGAGGTGGCCGTCAACGCTGCCCTTGATTTCCCTGGTGACACGATCAATCTTGCGGGTTCTGCTTTGCATGTGGCAGCCGGTACAGTTCTCATCCGTGAAACGCATCTGTTTATGGCCCGATTTTTCAATTTGCCAGTAAGCCAGGTTCAGGTGGGCGGGGTAGGTCGGCAGCTTGGCCCGGACCTTCACTTCATTGATGTCGATCTGTTGGCCGTAGTCTGCCTTTGGGCTCTGATCCGTGTAGTAGGTTCGAATGTCACCGCCGAACACCCCGTCAGGACGGCTGCCTTCGGCAGGTGCATGGTCTGGGACTCTGTTGTCACCATCTCCTACGTACCCGTTGTCATAGGGGATGTGGTCAAGGTTGTGGTAGAAACGTTCCGTACGCAGGTTCAGCTTGAACAGGTTGCCTTTGTTATATTCAATGTCTGCTCTGAAGTCCTCATCGCTGAGAAAATCGGCATCGACACTAAAATGGCTTTCCGCTGTATAGTTGAAGTAATTCAACCCGAGGGTTGGGCTGGAGGTGAAGCTTCTGTATTCGGCCGCCCGATTCGGTTCGTTCCGGAGGCTGAAGGACTGGTAGCCGAGTGTCACAGATGTTTCAGTGATGACCGTTGTCCCGTCCGCTATGTCGGTGGCATCGGCTGCTGCTGTGTTGTAGAACAGCAACAGAGCGAGCAGGGGTGTACATGACAAAATGTATTTAAAAGGGTTCACAGCAACCTCCTTGGACTTCAGAAACATATAAAGGTCTCTCAATTGTTTGACATGGCTAGCGTGCGAGGAAAGTGCCACGCCCATGGACTGTTGGAACGTCGGTTCCGTGGATCGATGAGTGACAGTCCGTACACCTGTTGTAGAAAGCCTGTTTCATTGACGAATTATCCAGGGTTCCCTGGGGAGATCGACTGCCCTGGTGCCCGGCGTGGCACTGCATGCAGAGGAAGGGCTGTGCGACCTCCAAAAGAGGATCATTGGGTGAACCGTGAGGCCTGTGGCAATTAGTGCACTCTTCAGTAACGTCGGCGTGCTCGTATACGAATGGCCCTTGGTATTCCATGTGACAACGGGTGCAGAGGGCCTTGGTGGTGATGCCCTTGAGGTTTTTATTGTTGGTTGAGTTGTGAGGATCGTGGCAGTCGGTGCAGGCCATCTTGTGCTCTGGGACCGGGTGGTGCGAAAACTGGGAAAACTCCATTTTTACCTGCGTATGACAGCCGGTACAAAGCTCTTCCTGTTCGTGTCGGCTGACTTTCTGCTGTGGTCCCTTGTGCAGTTTGTGGCAGTCAAAGCAGCTGACATCGTTCATCGCATGCACACTGCCATTCCAACCGGTCAGGTTTGGTGTGGAGGCCGCAGAATGGCATCTCAGGCAAATCGTCGACTGGGCCTGGGACGGAAACTCGCTCAGGGGCAGCAGGGTTTTGAAGTCGCAGACTTTCTGCTCCGCAGCGTGCTCAACGGCCATGCTGCCCGGGCCATGGCAGGATTCGCAGTTGACCAGTGGCAGTCCGGTGTCTTCCGCGATCTGGTCGCCGTGAATCGAACGTTTGAAGTCCGATTGGACTTTGTCGTGGGTGTGACAGCTGGCCAGACAGTTCTCATCACCGACATAGTTGGCTTCGAGATTACCCACCAGGATGGTTTCGTAATCTCTGACTGGTGCTATCGGCTGCGACGAACGCAGGGTGGCGAGATCAGTGCAGGCAACAATGAGAATGCTTACCAGCACCAAAAGGAGAGGGATTCGATATCGCAAGGCATACCTCCTGAGATGTAATGTGAACCCAAAAATTGCAAAACATTGATTCAAGTATTGAAAAATAACGCGCCAGAGGAGACGGCACACATCGTGCCATTATGCTTATTTCTCTAGATAAATCAAGCTCTTTGCTGACAAGAGAAAGTTTTGGCGCTTGCACCTATCTCCGGGCTGCCGGTGTGAATGTGTTCCTTTGCCTATGGACTAGCTGTTGAGTGCCAGGACATCGATAACACTTTTTTGTGCCACAACATCGCTAACACTCAACATTGTTTAACGTAACTTGTAATCAATTTCATCGACCTGGGTTTTGTCCAGGAAGAGTTTTAATTTCTGTTCTTTGACATCGATAGTAGCTACCACGTATTCGAGTTTCAGCTCCGGCGGGACAGGAAACAGTTCGCCGAAGATGTTGAGCTTGAGATCGCTGCGGATCAACCGCACCAAGTTGTAGCGACCGATTTCAGGTTTCTTTAGACGATGACGAGGACTTTCCTCTTGGCTTGGAAATCTCAACGTTGTTTTTGCTACTGACAAAGCCTTTAGGGGCGTTTTACCGTCTAGTTTGCTGTAGCGGTATTTGCTGTTATGTCGTTGCTCAAAGGCAAGAGCCCCTTCTCTCAACTCGGGTTCAGACGTCATAAACACTTTGGCCAGAAACTTCTGTTGGTAATGGTCATTAAACTGCTCAATCATACCGTTGCGCCAAGGCTCCGACATGGGGATAAACCAAGGCTCGACACCATGATGCAAACAGATCCGTATGAGCGGACCCATGCCGCGAGGATGAGTCGGACTGCCAAAGAAGGACATGGCATTGTCTATTTGAAGATTGTTCGGGACACCAAGCCGTGACCATATGGCCCAAACACCATCCAGAACGCCTTGACCGGCCTTGGACGGCGATGTGTGCAAGCCACAGCGAACCGTTGCCGTATCAATAACGTTGAGACCGTAGAAACGAATTGGCCCTTTGAGATAGCACGGCCCGACAAAGTCTAGTTGATGGGTCTGGTTGGGAAACAACTCTGGCAACTTTGGGTACGGCGTCCCTTTCGGTTCGTAGTTGCCCGTTCGCCGATGTGTCAATCCGTGCCGACTCAGAATACGGTTGATTGTGCGCAATGAAGGCAGAGGCTCAACGCCAAGGTCTTCCAATTCCCACAAAATGGCCTGAGCTCCGCAGAACAGGTCCTGATTGTAAAGATTGAATCGCACTAACTTGATAATCTCTTCAACCTCTGATGGTGTACGGTTTGGAGTCACATGTGGACGGCGCGAACGATCCTCGTACCAAGAGACATCGTTCGAGCTATATCTCTTGACCCATTTGTATAACCAGTACTTCGATTTGCCAAGCGATGTGCAGATTGATTCAGGCCTCTCGCCAGCCCTGAACCGTTGCACAGCGAGAACCCGGAAATACTTGATTCTGCTTTCCATGAACACCTCCGAAATGAATTTGGTGTTCACAGAATGATGTGGTAACTATTCGATTGTCAGAGAACTTTGTTTTCTATGTGTTGGCACATTATTTCATTATCGATGTGGTGGCACTCAACAACTAGCAACCTGAAAGGTTTGGAAATCTAAGAAATAAACAACGGGTATAATCGGTGCTGCTGTGGGGGGGGATGCAGGTAAACGCATTTAATCTCTTCCGGGGGGGTTGGATGCCGCTACCCGCTTCACCTCGGTCGGATTGCCCTGCAGGTCATCAGGTTCTTTATACTTTAGGCTTTATTGCTTGGATGAGACAGGAAGGAGATCGTTCTGTTGTGCTGCAAGGCTGGCAAAGTCGTAGCGCGATAGGGTGGCCATGAACTCTTGGCGGATCTGTTCCCAGGCCCCGTGGACCGGGCAGAAGAATTCGCGCTCACAGTTGCTGTTTTCAATCAGACACTGGTTGAGGTAAACGGGCCCTTCCTGGGATTTTATGACGTCAAACAGGGTTATCTCTGAGGGTGCTTTCGCCAGGTAAAACCCACCCCCGACCCCCCTTTGGGAACCGACAATGCCCTCCTTGATCAAGGGCTGGAGTATTTTGGTAAGAAAGGCCGGCGTGATATCCTGTGCTTTACAGATATCTTTCTTGTAGATGATTTCTCCGGCCGGTTGACGGGACATGTGGAGTATGGCACGGATGGCGTATTCTGTTGCGCGGGTAATAATCAAAATCGTTTCCTCTTACCGATATTCTTGACAATATTTGTAATAAAATAATTGTCTTGTCGGGGTATGTCAATCATTTATCCGTTTGTCCCTGATTTGCGGCTAGGCCTCTGCTGTGGCCCTCATGTTGCTCGTTGACAGAATCCTGCAGGCAGGGGCATGATGTTCAGGTTCGTCTTAATGAAAGGAATCGCTATCCAGATGCCTGTTGAACAGGTTGTAGGTCGATTTGCTCCAAGCCCTACCGGTCCATTGCATTTCGGGTCATTAATTGCTGCCGTCGGCAGTTATTGTCTGGCACGCAGGGCGAATGGACTCTGGTTGTTGCGCATGGAGGATCTGGACCCACCCCGGGTCGTGCCTGGCTCTGCGGATGAAATCCTGTCTGCTTTGGAAGCCCTGGGATTATATTGGGATGGCGAAATTGTCTGGCAAAGCCAGCGGGCCGAAGCTTATCTTGAGGCGTTGGAAGGTCTTCGGGCTAAGGGTCTGGTTTTCGATTGCGCCTGCACTCGCAAGGAGATTCTCCTGAGTGCCCCTCACCCTGGAGAGGAAGGACCCGTCTATCCGGGCACCTGTCGAAAGGGTCTGCCGCCCGGTCGCAAACCGCGAGCCCTGCGCATTGAAGTCCCGCAGAAGCAGGTCTGCTTTCAAGATGGTGTGTTTGGCCCTCTTCAACAAGTGCTCTCTGAAGTCGTCGGTGATTTTGTCCTGCGTCGTGCGGATGGTCTCTTCGCTTATCAGTTGGCAGTAGTTGTCGATGATGCGGACAGCCATGTTAATCAGGTGGTTCGCGGTGCCGACCTTCTCTCTTCAACGCCGCGGCAAATTTTTCTGCATGCCTGTTTAGGCAACCCTGTTCCAGAATACATCCATCTACCCATGGCGATGGGCAGCAACGGTAAAAAAATCAGTAAACGGCATGGAGTTGACCTGCTTGATTACAAAGCTGATGCTCCACGGTTGCTTGCCCAGGCCTTGAACTTCCTTGGCCAAACCGTCCCTGACTTCTTATTGGGAGCTCCGCCGGCAGAGCTTCTGTCATGGGCGGTTGAAAACTTTACGCCAGAAAAAATTTCGGGTGCAAACGAGGGGCTGGAGGTCAATGATTTTGTTATGTGATCGAAAAAAAATACGAAAGGCCATTGACAGACCGTCAAAAAGCCGGTAAACAGGGTTCATTGAAAGTGAGCAGTACCTACCTGAACGTCACCTTAAAAGAGATATTTTATTCCTTTCAGATAATATCCACGGACTGATCTCAACCCACTGAAAACATTCTTATACATAAACGTGCGGGGCAAGTTGCCTTTTTGCTCTGCAAATTTAACCTTCCGAAACTACAAAACCAATTTGGACCGCGAGCACTCGAAAAAAAAGACCTGAATATTCACAATGAACGTTATATGGCATGTATGTCGATATTTTATCGTTGTGCAATGTACGCCATTCTGAATCGACAGACTTTGAAGGAGAACTGATGAACCTGAAGGAATTGAAAGAAAAGAAGATTACCGACCTTTCGACAATTGCCAAAGAGCTTGGTGTCGAAGGGGCCTCGGGAATGCGCAAGCAGGATCTGATCTTCGCCATTCTGAATGCGACCTCCGCGAAGAACGGGGCCATCTTCGGGGAAGGAGTCCTTGAGATTCTTCCTGACGGGTTCGGTTTTCTGCGTGCCCCGGATGCCAATTATCTTCCTGGTCCAGATGACATTTATGTCTCCCCTTCGCAAATTCGGCGTTTCAGCCTGCGTACCGGCGACACGGTTTCCGGTCAAATCAGACCACCTAAGGAGGGTGAGCGTTACTTTGCCCTGCTCAAGGTTGCCGAGGTCAATTTTGAAAATCCGGCTGTTGCCCGCGAGAAAATCCTTTTTGACAACCTGACGCCTCTCTACCCTGATGAGCGACTGATTCTTGAAAGCGCACCGGACAACCTGTCGGCGCGTGTTATCGACCTGGCCGCGCCGGTTGGCAAAGGGCAGCGTGCCCTGATTGTCGCTCCACCAAGAACCGGTAAGACGGTTCTGCTGCAGAATATTGCCAATTCGATTACCGCCAATCACCCTGAAGTCTACCTGATCGTTCTTTTGATCGATGAGCGGCCTGAGGAAGTGACCGATATGCAGCGAACGGTCAATGGTGAGGTCATCTCCTCGACTTTTGACGAACCGGCGACGCGTCACGTCCAGGTCGCCGAGATGGTCATCGAGAAAGCCAGGCGTCTGGTTGAGCACAAGCGAGATGTTGTCATTCTGCTCGACTCCATCACCCGTCTGGCCCGTGCTTACAATACCGTGGTTCCGCCTTCAGGCAAGATCCTCTCTGGCGGTGTCGATTCCAATGCCCTGCACAAACCAAAGCGTTTTTTCGGTGCTGCCCGTAATATCGAAGAAGGAGGCAGCCTGACGATTATCGCGACGGCCCTGGTCGATACCGGCAGCAAGATGGACGAGGTTATCTTCGAGGAGTTTAAAGGCACCGGTAATATGGAGCTGCACCTCGACCGCAGGCTGGTTGACAAACGGACTTTCCCGGCCATTGATATCAACAAGTCCGGTACCCGTCGTGAAGAACTCCTGACCGATGAGGTAAGCCTGCAGCGTATCTGGCTGCTGCGCAAGGTTCTGTCATCAATGAACGTGGTTGACAGCATGGAGTTTCTGCTCGATAAACTCGGTGACGCGAAAACCAACCAGGAATTCCTTGACAGTATGAATCGATAAAAGCGAATTGGCCATACTTCGGCTGATTCGGCAGAAGTATCACTGGAAAAGGTTGCAATTGCCTTTAAATAGTGGTATTCAGTCACTCTTTTTAAGGCTTTTGGCCCACTAAATCCGCGACCTGTACAGAGCCAGGTCAACAGGAGTTTTACGATGAAAGAAGGAATCCATCCCAAATACGAGGCGGCCACGGTCAAATGTCACTGTGGCACCACCTTTGAAACAAAGTCGACCAAAGAGGGTGATATCACCACGGAAATTTGTTCTTCCTGCCATCCGTTTTACACCGGTAAGCAGAAGCTGATGGACACCGCCGGTCGAATCGAGCGTTTCCGCAAGAGATACGAAAAGAAAGACTAGGTTATGGGGGCGCCCCTGCCGGGTCGTCCCTTTTTTTGATGCCGTTTCCCGCGGCATTCTGACTGATGTCCATGGATACAGTTTAATACCCAAAAGCAATCTCTCCCGCGTCCCGTTCCGGGACACGGCCCGGTACCCCGGACGGCGCGGTCCAACTTGGAAACGATGGCCATGCTCGTCCAACTTCTGACGCATACTCCCAATCCCGAACAGGTGGTGGCTGCCGCTGCGCGACTTTGCTATTCTGATTCTTCTGTTGAACAATTGCTCGGTCAGGAGCCGGAACAAGCCGCCAAGCTTTTGCGAAAGATTCTCGACCTCGGTCACTTCTCCGTTCTCGAGCACGCGTCTTTCACCTTTGGCATCGAAGGGATCAGCCGCGCTTGTTCTCATCAGCTTGTGCGCCACCGAATAGCCTCCTTCTCGCAACAGAGTCAACGTTATGTTTCTCACGAGCAGCCGTTCGCAGCGATTGTCCCCGACAGTATCCGTGAGCACCAGGCTTTGCTTGAGCGTGTTGATAAGCATATGCAAGAGACCCACGACCTCTACCGCGACCTGATGGCTTCAGGAGTGCCTGCAGAAGACGCCCGTTTTGTGTTGCCCAACGCAGCTTCCACCAAACTGGTGATGACCATGAACGCCCGTGAGCTGCACCATTTCTTCGCACTACGCTGCTGCCGCCGAGCCCAGTGGGAAATCCAGGCCATGGCCAAGGCAATACTGAAATTGGCCCGAGAAGCCTCTTCTTTGCTCTTTGCCGAGGCCGGCCCTGGCTGCCTTAAGAGGCCCTGTCCTGAAGGCGCCATGACCTGCGGTGAGATCAAAGCCGTTCGCGAAGAGTATTGGCAACTGTAATCCAACCCTGAACCCTCCGCCGCGAGTTGTCCGACAGGTTCAACGTCGAGAACGATGATTGATTCATATGCTGAATAAACTTGAAGAAGTTGCTGACCGTTTTCGTGAAGTCGAAGGTTTGCTCTCCGATCCTGCGGTGATTAACGACCAAAACCGTTACCGTGCCTTGACCAAGGAGCACTCTGAGCTGACCGATGTGGTTAACGGCTATACGGAGTATTGCCGAATCACAGAAGAAATTTCCGGTAGTCAGGAGCTTTTAAAAGATCCCGACGCGGATGTTCGCGAGATGGCGAATGCTGAAGTCACCGAATTGGAAGAGGAGCAGGCCAAGCTTGAAGCTCAACTTAAGCAGATGCTGTTGCCCAAGGATCCGAATGACCAGAGGAATATTATCCTCGAGGTTCGCGCCGGCACTGGTGGTGATGAGGCGGCCCTTTTTGCCGGCGATCTCTTTCGTATGTACTGTCGCTACGCCGACCGCCAACGGTGGAAGGTAGAGTTGCTTAGCTCTGCCGAATCTGAAGCAGGTGGCTACAAAGAAGTTATTGCACTGATCAGCGGCAAAGGTGTTTTTTCCCGTTTCAAGTATGAAAGTGGCACCCACCGCGTGCAACGGGTTCCGGAGACAGAGGCCCAGGGGCGCATTCATACCTCCGCATGTACGGTTGCGGTGATGCCCGAAGCTGAAGACGTTGAAGTCGATATTGATCCGTCTGACCTGCGCATTGACCTTTACCGGGCGTCCGGTGCTGGCGGCCAGCATGTCAACAAGACCGAATCAGCTGTGCGCATTACTCACCTTCCGACCGGCGTCGTGGTCGCCTGTCAGGATGAAAAGTCGCAGCATAAGAACAAGGCCAGGGCGATGAAGGTTCTGCAGTCGCGAATCCTTGATGCTATGCAGGCTGAACAACAGGAGAAGATGGCGGCTGATCGCAAGAGCCAGGTCGGCAGCGGTGACCGTTCTGAACGGATCCGTACCTATAATTTCCCCCAGGGGCGCTGTACTGATCATCGGGTCGGTCTGACTCTGTATAAGCTTGAAGCTATTATGCAGGGTGACTTGGATGAAGTCATTGATACTCTGACGACTCACGCCCAGGCGGATTTGATGTCAGGGCAGGACAACTGATCACTCGAAGGAACTCACTTGACTGAACGCTGGACGGTCCTGAAACTTCTGCAATGGACCACAGGTTATTTTGCCGACAAGGGGATCGACTCAGCGCGCCTTGAGGCCGAGCTTCTTCTGGCCGGGTCACTCGGCATGGACAGGGTTGGTCTCTATGTTAATTTTGAACGACCGCTCAGTCCGGACGAACTGGCAGCCTATCGCCAATGGGTTCAGCGCCGGGCCCAACGGGAACCGGTACAATATATCCTCGGTGAGACCGAATTCTGGTCATTGCCTTTCAATGTCAACCCTGCGGTCCTGGTGCCGCGAGCGGATACGGAAATTCTGGTCGAAGAAGCTTTGGCGCGAATCGATGGCCCGTTCCATGTGCTGGATGTCGGTACCGGAAGTGGTGCAATTGCGGTTGTCCTGGCACACGAAAAACCAGAGCTTCTGATAACGGCTCTCGATTGTAGCGGGCCGGCTCTTGACGTTGCCCGTGCAAACGCCACGCGCAACGGCGTGTCGGATCAGATTACATGTGTGGAAGGGGACTTGGGGACATTGCCTTCGGGACCTTTCGAAATGGTAGTCAGCAACCCGCCCTATATTCCGGCTCGGGATCTGGAACAGTTGATGCCGGAAGTACGCGACCATGAACCGCATCTGGCCCTCGATGGCGGAGACGATGGTTTGTGCTCCTATCGGCGTCTCGTTGTTCAGGCCGGGCAGGTTCTCAAACCGGGAGGCTGGTTGCTGGTCGAAGTCGGCATTGGGCAGGCGGCAGACGTAGAGGCCCTGTTCAGGGCTGCCGAGTTGATGAACATCGGCCACCGCGATGACTACGCCGGGATTCCCCGCGTGGTGTTGGGACAAACAAAACTGTAAATCGATAAAGGTTTAATGAGGTGAGAAGCTTTGGATAAGTTGATTATACATGGTGGTCGGCAACTGAAAGGCGAAGTTACGGTCAGTGGGGCCAAGAATGCAGCTTTGCCGCTGCTCTTTGCAACCTTGCTGGCTCCGGGTCCGCACCTGATCAGCAACCTGCCACGTCTGCGCGACATCACCACGGCAGAACGTCTGCTGGCGGAACTCGGGGCTGTTGTTGATAGCAGCAACGGCACCTTGAAGATCGCCACAGAAAAGATCAACAGCATGGAGGCTCCTTACGATCTGGTCCGAACCATGCGGGCGTCGGTCCTGGTGCTTGGCCCGTTGTTGGCGCGTTATGGTAAGGCCCGGGTCAGCCTGCCGGGGGGCTGTGCCATTGGTGCCAGGCCGATCAATCTTCACCTCAAGGGCCTAGAGGCCATGGGGGCGGAGATCCACCTTGAACATGGCTATGTCGAGGCCCGCGCTGCACAACTGAACGGGGCCCGGATCCATTTTGACATCCCAACGGTTGGAGGTACCGAAAACCTGATGATGGCGGCAACCCTGGCCAAAGGGACAACCGTGCTGGAAAATGCTGCCCGCGAACCGGAAATTATTGATCTTGCCAAAGCCCTGCAATGTATGGGTGCATACATCGAGGGGGCTGGTACTGACATCATAACCATAGAAGGTGTCGATGACCTGACGCCGATGGATTACCGGGTGATGCCCGATCGTATTGAGGCGGGCACCTTTCTGGTGGCCGCGGCGATGACCGGCGGGCGGGTCGGCGTTAAGGGCGGTTGCGCTGAACACATGGAAGCTCTCCTCAGCAAGCTCGAGGAAGCGGGCGCAACAGTTGCCGCAACCCCTGAAACCCTCTGGGTTGAAGGCCCTGAAGAGATCCGGTCAGTGAATATCAAAACCCAGCCTCACCCGGGCTTCCCGACCGATATGCAGGCCCAGTTTATGGCGATGATGGCGCTTGGCAATGGGACCAGTATGATTACAGAGGCCGTCTTCGAGAACCGTTTCATGCATGTGAGTGAATTGCAGAGAATGGGCGCCGACATCTCTATTGAGGGGAATACGGCGGCAGTCAATGGTGTCTCCGGCCTGCTCGGGGCTCCGGTCATGGCGACCGACCTGCGTGCCAGCGCCTGTCTGGTCCTGGCTGGACTGGCTGCTGAGAATACCACTGAAATCAGCCGCATTTATCATCTCGATCGCGGCTACGAAAAGTTGGAAGAGAAATTTCGCAGCCTGGGCGCGGATATTGAGCGTGTTCCGGCATAAAAACTAGTGACTGGGAACCAGGGACTGGGTACACTGGCGAATCGCCGTGGAATTGGAACCTCAGGCCTCCTCCGGCTATCACTTTCGGGAAAATATTATGAATGATTATCTGACGTTTGCCCTGCCCAAGGGCCGTATCATGCAGGACTCCATGGAGCTGTTTGCCAAGATAGGCATCACCTGCCCGGAAATGGATGATCCCGGCCGCAAACTGGTTTTCGAAAACCGTGCTGACAAGCTGCGCTTCATGGCCGTGCGTTCCCAGGATGTGCCAACCTATGTCGAGCATGGATGTGCAGATATCGGGGTGGTCGGAAAAGACACCTTGCTGGAGCAGGATAAAGACTTGTATGAACCGCTTGACCTGCAGTTCGGCTACTGTCGCCTGGTGGTCGCCGAACCGAAAGAGCTGTGCCAGGATGATGACCCGGCCGGTTGGTCAAATATTCGCGTGGCCAGCAAGTATCCCAACGTAACGGAGAAGTTTTTTGCCGCCAAGGGGATTCAGGTCGAGGTCATCAAGCTGTACGGGTCGATTGAACTTTCGCCTTTGGTCGGCCTGACAGAGAGAATCGTCGACCTTGTCTCAACCGGTGGCACCATGCGTGAGAATGGTCTGGTCGAGGTGGAAACGATCGCAGAAGTGACCAGTCGCCTGATCGTCAACCGCGCCAGTCTCAAGACAAAGCATCGGCGGATTACCAGGCTGATTGAGGATTTGGAAAAGGTGATTGAGGACGGCCCGCGGATTTCCGGGTAGGCGTTTGCTCAAGGAGAGAATTATGATGCGGTTTCTGCGTTTTTCAGATGCCGATTTTGCCGAGACCTTTCGCCGGATCAGCGAACGTGGTGAAACAATCCCTGCCGGGGTCGTCGAGACGGTTCAGGACATTCTGGCGGATGTTCGCGAGCGCGGTGATGCAGCTCTCTGTGAATATACCGAGAAGTTCGACCGGCTCAAGCTGGAGGCCGCAACGATCGAGGTTTCAGCCAAGGAGATTGAGCACGCCCTGGCCGCTGTTGACAGCGAGACTCTGGCGACATTACAACTCGCTGCAGACCGGATCGCCGCTTTCCACCACAAGCAAAAAGAAGAAACCTGGCTTTCCGATGATGAACCCGATATCCAGCTTGGCCAGATGGTGACGCCGCTGGATCGGGTCGGCATCTACGTCCCCGGCGGCAAAGCCGCCTATCCATCTTCGGTACTGATGAACGCAGTGCCGGCCAAGGTCGCCGGCGTCGGTGAAATCATCATGGTTGTGCCGATGCCTGACGGCGTGGTCAATCCTTACGTGTTGGCGGCAGCTCATATAGCCGGAGTTGACCGGATTTTCAAGCTTGGGGGCGCTCAGGCGGTAGCCGCTCTGGCTTACGGGACGGCAACGGTCCCCAAAGTAGACAAGATTACCGGCCCTGGCAATATTTACGTCGCCACGGCCAAACGACTGGTCTTCGGTACGGTCGATATTGACATGATCGCCGGGCCGAGTGAAATCCTGGTGATTAACGATGGCAGCGGCGACCCGGCGCATATTGCGGCGGACCTGCTCTCCCAGGCCGAGCACGACGAATTGGCTTCCTCGGTTTTGATTACCACCGATGAAGACTTCGGTCGTCGGGTGGCCGAAGAGCTCGAATCACAACTTCAACAACTCTCTCGTGCCTCGATTGCTCGTCAATCGATCGACAGCTTCGGCGCGATCATCCTTGCTCGTGATCTGGTGGAGGCTGCAGCCTTCAGCAACCGGATTGCCCCTGAGCACCTGGAGTTGGCGGTCGATGAGCCTTTTGCCCTGTTGCCGCAGATTCGGCATGCCGGCGCGGTTTTTCTGGGGCATCATACTCCGGAAGCCGCAGGTGACTATCTGGCCGGGCCCAATCACACCCTGCCGACCGGTGGCACGGCACGCTTCTTCTCACCACTTGGAACGGAAGACTTTGTCAAGAAGTCGAGCCTGGTCTCTTTTAGTGCTGAGGGCTTGAACCGGTTGGGTGACAGTATCGTCAAAATTGCAGAGCTCGAAGGTCTGGAAGCCCATGCCCGGTCGGTATCAATCCGAATGGGTAAGGGCTGATTTTGAATTCAATTTGAAATGCAAAGTGCTCGATGGAGGAATGTATGACACGGAAAGCCACGATTGATCGTAGTACCAAAGAGACCAAAATTAACTTGACGCTCGACCTTGATGGGCGCGGCGATCATCTGGTCGAATCAGGTGTTCCCTTTTTCGATCACATGCTGACCCAGATCGCCCGTCACGGCTTTTTTGATCTGCAAATCAGCGCTAAGGGCGACCTGGAGGTTGATGCTCATCACACGGTAGAAGATGTCGGTATCTGCCTCGGTGAAGCGTTCAAACAGGCTCTTGGCGACAAGGCCGGTGTGCGCCGCTATGGTCGCGGCACAATGCCGATGCATGAAGCTTTGGCCGCTGTGGTTCTCGATTTTTCCGGACGACCATTCCTTGTCTTCAATGTGCCTTTGCCGAAAGCACAGGTGGGCAATTTTGAACTGGAGCTGGTCGAGGAATTCTTTACCGCATTTTGCAACCACGCCGGTGCCAATGTACACGTCAACCTGGCTTATGGCGACAATCTGCATCATATTGTCGAAGCCGTTTTCAAGGCGTTTGCGCGTGCGTTGGACGAGGCGACCCAGTTTGACCCCAGGGTCGAAGGCGTCCTTTCCTCAAAAGGAACGCTCGAGTAGGAATAAAGCATGATCACAATCATTGATTATGAAATGGGGAACCTGCGCAGTGTCGAAAAAGCTTTTGAAAAGCTTGGCTACGCAGTCAGGGTCAGCAGCAACCCCGAGGATCTTCTGACGACGGAAAAAATCGTGTTGCCCGGTGTCGGGGCTTTCCGTGACTGCATCAATAACCTGCGTGCCGGCGGGTTTGTTGAGCCGTTGCTTGAGCACGTTGCATCAGGCAAGCCGTTACTGGGCATCTGTGTCGGTATGCAGATGCTCTTTGACGAGAGTGAAGAGTTCGGTTGTCATCAGGGGTTGGGCTTGGTGCCGGGGCGGGTGATTCGTTTCCCTGCTGGTATGAAGGAAGGTGGCGAGCGTCTCAAGGTTCCGCACATGGGCTGGAACAGCATTCATCTGCAGAAGCCGGCCCCGATTTTCGAAGATACGGTCGATGGCAGTCATGTTTACTTTGTTCACTCCTATTACTGTTCGGCCAGTAACCCTTCGGATATCGCCGCAACTTGTCGTTATGGTGATGTTGAGTTTTGCGCTGCGGTCTGGCGCGATAATCTCATGGCAACCCAGTTTCATCCGGAAAAAAGTCAGTCTGTTGGTTTGAAAATCTTTGACAAGTTCGGTGGACTTTAACTCTTCGTGGCGCGTGCCCGGTGGCGCGTGGTGCGGCAAGTAAAAAGGGTGAGAAATGATAGTCATACCTGCGATTGATTTGAAGGGTGGTCAGTGCGTACGCCTGGAACAGGGGCTGATGGAGAGGGATACTGTCTATTCGGACAATCCTGCGGCAATGGCTCGTCACTGGCAGGACGAAGGTGGTGAACTGTTGCACCTGGTTGATCTTGACGGTGCTTTCGCCGGTGTGCCAAAAAATCGGGAAGCGATCCAGGCGATTGTCGCTGCTGTTGATATCCCCACAGAGCTGGGCGGCGGGATTCGTGACCTGGAGACAATCGAGACCTACCTGGAACTTGGCATTGATCGCGTGATTCTCGGCACTGTGGCCAAAGAGAACCCGGAGTTGGTCGCTGAGGCGTGCCGGAGGTTCCCCGGCCAGATTGTGGTCGGTATTGATGCCAAGGAGGGGCTGGTCGCTGTCCGTGGTTGGGCTGAAGTAACGGGAAAACGGGCGACGGACCTGGCCCTGGAGATGGAAATATATGGTGTCTCAGCAATTATCTACACTGATATCGCCCGCGACGGCATGATGCAGGGGCCGAATCTTGAAGCAACCGCCGCCCTGGCTGAAGCGGTTTCGATTCCGGTTATCGCTTCCGGGGGTGTCTCGAGCATTGAAGATATCCGTAACCTTCTGAAGATTGAAGCTTCCGGCATCGAAGGCGTGATCACCGGCAAGGCGATCTATGATGGGGCGTTGAATCTTCGGGAAGCGGTTGCTTTGACGAAATCGAAACAATTACCAAAGTAAGTAGCACTGAACTCTTCGACGAGTTGATCCTGCGGTTTTATAAAGTATAAATTCTGGCTCCTGCGTATCGCAGCGCCTCCATGTTAATAAATTGAGGGTTTGCCCTCTCGTGTTTTCTAGTGAGTATTCAGAGTCATTAAGGTCGATGTTAACGAAACGAATTATTCCCTGTCTTGATGTCAAAGACGGCCGTGTCGTCAAAGGCGTGCAGTTCCTCGAGCTGCGCGATGCTGGTGATCCTGTGGAAGCAGCCGAGGCGTATGATGCTCAGGGTGCCGACGAGTTGACCTTCCTCGACATTACGGCCTCAAGCGACAAGCGCGGCATCATCCTCGATGTGGTTGCTCGTACCGCCGAACGGGTCTTCATGCCACTCACAGTTGGTGGTGGAGTGCGCGAAATTGCCGATATACGCAACCTGCTCAACGCCGGGGCCGATAAGGTCTCGATCAATACCGCAGCGGTGCATCGGCCTGAATTTGTCCGTGAAGCAGCAGAACGTTTCGGTTCCCAGTGCATCGTCGTTGCCATCGATGCCCGCCGGGTCCCCGATAGCGAACCCTTGGCCTGGGAGGTCTACACTCATGGAGGTCGCAACCCGACCGGCATCGACGTCCTGGAGTGGGCCGAGAGAATGGCAGAATATGGGGCCGGAGAAATTTTGTTGACCTCGATGGACTGCGATGGCACCAAGGATGGTTACGATATCCCCCTGACCCGGGCGGTCAGTGACCGGGTTACGATTCCGGTGATTGCCTCTGGCGGAGTCGGTGATCTTGAACATATCCGCGAGGGCTTGGTCGAAGGTGGCGCGAGTGCGGCACTGGCAGCAAGTATCTTTCACTTCCGTGAGTACACGATCGGTGAATGCAAGCAATACCTGCACGAACACGACGTTCCGGTTCGTTTGGGGTTTTCCCCTGACGATCGTTAAAGGAGTAAGTGGTGGCAGAAAAGGTCCAGCAAGAGATTCTGGCGGCGATCTACCAGGTGATCCAGGAGCGTAAGCAGAGCCCGTCGGAGCAATCCTATGTTGCTTCACTTCACGCAAAGGGGCTTGATAAAATTCTCGGCAAGATCGGTGAGGAGGCCACTGAGGTCGCCGTTGCCGGCAAGGGTGGTGACAAGACCGAAGTTGTCAGTGAGGTGGCGGACCTCTGGTTTCACACCCTGGTCCTTCTTAACTATTATGACCTCCCGCCCGAGCGGGTTTATGCAGAATTGCAGGGACGGTTTGGCCTGTCCGGACTTGAGGAAAAAGCCCGCCGGACAAGCTGATTTGGCCGCGCAGTATTTGTCCAAGGAGATCACTTAAAATGAGTATCCAGAATCAACTGGTCGATGCGATGAAGGCTGCGATGAGGTCCAGAGAGAGCCTGCGTCTGAATACGATCAGAATGGCTCGTACCGCTCTGAAGAACGCAGAGATCGAAGCGCGACAGGAGCTTGATGATGCTGCGGCGATCAAGATCCTTTCTACTCTTGTTAAACAGCGGCGAGAAGCTGCTGAAGCCTACCGGGAGACTCGCCCTGAACTGGCGGAGAAGGAAGAGCTTGAACTGGCGATTTTGCAGGAGTTCCTGCCTGCCCAGTTGAGTGAGTCGGAAATTGAAGAACTGGTCATTAAGGCCATTGCTGAAAGCGGAGCCAGTTCCATGAAAGATATGGGCCAGGTTATGAAGCTGGTTACTTTGCAGACCACCGGTCGTGCCGACGGTAAGGCTGTAAGTGATTTGGTACGCAAAAAGCTGTCGTAAGTAAGGAGCGCAGGCCCAACGATGAACGGCATTGACATTGCCATAATGGTCATCCTCTGCGGCTTTTTGCTGAAGGGGCTTCTACGCGGCCTGCTCAAGGAAGTCTGCTCCTTGGCAGGCCTTTTCGTCGGCGCCTTCCTGGCGTTCCGTTATCATGGGCCTCTGGCCGATGCGCTGCTGAAACAGGTTGACCTCCCTGCCCAAATTGCTGTGGCAATTACCTTTACTGTCCTCTTTCTGTCGACCATGATTTTTTTCCTGGTTCTCGGTTTTCTCCTGTCTCGTTTTGTGAAGCTGCTTTTTCTTGGTGGCTTCAATCGTTTGATCGGCGGCGTTTTTGGTTTGTGCCAGGGAATCCTGCTGCTGGCGGTCGTCCTTTTTGCCCTTTCGCTGCGGCCCCTGCCATGGGGAATGGGCCCGGTCATGAAAGAGGCTTACCTTTCTCCACCTTTTGTTGACCTGGGTGGAGCTGTTCTTGAGGGGAGTCAGCGTGTTCTGAAATGATGGCAGAGATTGTTGCGGGGCACACAAAATGACAGCTGACAGTCTGGTCCAACTTGAGTTTGCCAAGGTTGTCGACCTGGTGGTCGGCAAGACTCAAACTCCCTACGGCCGTGCTCTGGCTGTTGCTCTTGTTCCTTTTGAGGAGCGGGCCAGGACTGAAGAAGCTCTTCGGGAGGCCTGGGAGGCTCAGCAACTTCTCCAGCAAGATGGTCCTCTCGCCCTCGGCTCTGGCATCGACCTGTTGCCACACCTTAAACAGTTGCAGACCGAGGGGCTCAGGCTTGAGCCTGAAGTGTTGCGTGATGTGCAGGCTGCCCTTGAAGCTGCTGCAGAGTGCAGACAACATTTGTTGAACAGTGAAGTTTGTCCCTGCCTGCAGACATTTGCCCGGCAGCTGACCCTGTTGCCGGATCTGGTGGCAGAAATCAGACGCAGCATTGGTCCGCGTGCGGAAATCCTTGATTCAGCCTCTCTTGAATTGACCGACCTTCGTGATGAACTCAAGGCAGAACGCAACCGGATCAAACGTCAGCTCGAGCGGCTGTTGCAGGACGAAAGGCTACAGGGAGTTTTTCAGGAAACTCTGATTACCGACCGAAACGGTCGCTATGTCGTGCCAATACGGGCCGATCACAGTGGCCGTCTGAAGGGTTTCGTTCATGATGTCTCCGCTAGTGGTCAAACCCTTTATGTTGAGCCGGCGGTTACCCTGGAAGGTAACAACAGAACCCAGACGCTGGTTTACAAAATAGAGCGTGAACTTGAACGTATCCTGGCCCGTTTGACATCCGGGGTTCGTGAGTCTCGTCATTGCCTGGCAGACAACCAGGCCGTTTTGGCCCGACTCGATCTACGTCAAGCCATCGCTCGCCTGGCCATTGATCTGGATGGCGTGGTTCCCGAGCTGACTGACGAGCCTGAATTGGCTTTGCGTGACGCGCGCCACCCGTTGCTGGTCGTA
>CAZXBD010000233.1:0-20479 GCA_964638305.1 uncultured Geobacteraceae bacterium
AAGTTGCCTCTCTCAGTTCTAATGCTGTGACTAACCCACTGAAAACTTCTTCGATAATTCCAAGAGAAGGACTACTCTTTACACTCCAGGTCATTTCAGCAACAACTCCTTATGCTTTGTGAAAACTGTTTCAACGGCTTGATATTTAAGAAAGTTTTTCTACGGCCTCAACGGTAGTGATAACGGTGGCGACGAGAAGGTTCGGCCTACTAACGCAATTTGATTTTGTTATTCGAGAAGCACCCAGCCTTATTCCATCCGCTTGATTAAGTTGTTATGTGCTGCGACGAAAGTCACTACCATTACAGCTCACCTCGAGATAGCTTTCCAACAAAATAGAGAGCCAAATATATAAGCCCAATATAAATGGTGCCTTTGATTGCCACCCGAAATGGGACAAATGTATGGATTGCACCAAATGCCCCAAACAAAATACACAGCAGAAACAAAAATGTTGAAGGCTTATTTATAAAGTAGATCTTTGAGCCAAACAGATCAAAATACGAACCAACAAAGAAAGTAGCGGCAATTCCGCACAACATTATTGGAATCGTTACTTTCATTCTTTTTTTGAGTACAACAAATACTTGTTCTTGCTCTTCCATGGGCTATCTCGTATTAGGCTTAGTTTTTACACATAACTAGTTAATATACGGAAAAGTAGCGGCCTAATAAGCACTAGCCAGCTACCGTGGAATTATGGCGTTTTGTTATTAAATTCAAGAAGATGGTAGCTCACACTCCCACGTATCGCTTGCGCTAATCCCGCAAAATTGTTCGGCGGCTTGGTCGAGAATGCGTCAAATTTATGACTGATCATTCAAAACACAAAAAGCCACCCGCTATTCTACGGATGGCTTGTATCATCTTTCGTCGTACCCCCTGTATTCTCAGATACCTACACAAATAAGAGATTACGAGTCTAGTGAAGTCATCAGGGAATGTCAAAGAAATGGATGTCTTATAATTACTCCTACATGGTTCTGGTTTGCTTTGATTGGCAAAAGCACGAAATTCTCGTTTACCCTGACAAATAAGAACGGCCGACCCCATTTCCGAGGTCGGCCATTTTCATGTCTGGAATGTAGTTACATTTAAAATCACCGCCTCCAACCCTTTACCGCGTGTGTCAGCAGATTCCCAGAGTCACGGGTTCATTCTAATAGCCTTTAAGAACTTATCAAGACAGCCTTCTTTATGGCGAATATTTTGCCGCTCTGACATTGGTTCAGGTGCGTTTTCCTCTTAAATGATCCAGGCTCCATGCCCCTCCACCCGCCGCAACTAGATAGAGAAAAACAAAGCAATACAGAATGGCCAGTTCTCCTTGATTTATCACTGGCCAGAACCCTTTTGGGGCATGTGCCATGAAGTAGCCAACGGCCATCAGTCCTGAGAGAATAAAGGCGACCGGTCGTGTGAACAGTCCTAGGAGGATGAGTAGCCCACCGAAAAACTCCAACACCCCGGCTAATCCCATCAGTGAAAATAGTTCGACGGCTGTTTTTGGCGGCACGACGAGGACACCGAAGAGTTTCTGCGCGCCGTGCTGCATGAACAGGAAAGCTGTGATAATCCGTAAGATGCTCAGGAGACGCGGAGACCAGTTTGTGAAAAGCGTATCAAAATTGACCATACAACCTCCATCCCTATCTGTCGTAAGAGGGCTCAGCAGTATATCGACACCTCTCACCTCGCGATTGTTCGAACTCAAAAAAAATATGCCGTAAATGGCGAGGAGCAGAACTTTAGCGTCTGCTGAACAATTTTTTAAAGTCTATCCGACTCCAATTAACTGTCCAGTGGTAGTGCGACTTTCTTCCAGAACCAGCATGACCAATGTCGTGGCAGGAGGTTGGGTTAAAAGTGGGGGTGTCCTATAAGTTGTGTCAGCAATTCATGAGAGCCAAAATCGACTGTTTGCCCAAAATCCTATAAACCCTGCCACTGACACACTCTTACGGCATGGGCTTACACGGAACATCAAAATCTACATGATAATGCTCGTCGTGTCGAACCCATGACTTGCGCTTCGAGAACTGAATCTGGTCATTGATCGCTGGCCATGATTTTGTCTTCTTTAGAAACGGCTGAAGCTTTGGGTCAAAGATGACTCTCCAGATTTTGACATGCTTTGCATCAGCGGCCTTTTTGATCACAAGGAGATGAGCCGTTATTGCCTCGAAGTCTATCGTCAGATCTTCATACCTACCTTCAGCGTCAAACTCAATATCGTAACCAAACTTATTAAACGTACTTGTCGGGAGAGGTACTGACTTTCCGGCCTTATCTACTACTGGAACCATAAAGTCTACAGAGAGACCGTTCTGGTGTGTCTTGTGAGGCTTGAAGCTTTCTCCAGAGGCCCAACCCGTTTCGCCATACATAAACACCTTCTGAGGGTACTGATCGTTCAGGCTCTTGTAGGCTGTCTTGATAACATCAGAAACTTTGCAGTGAACATATGTACGGCCAAGCATTACACCAAGGCCACTATAGGAGGTGAAGTTGTCACCTCCTGAGGGAAGCTTACATCCATTTTCTAATTTCCCTTTGGATGTTGTTCCGTAACAAATGCTGTCAGAACTGTTTGATGGAGATACAAACAAGAGCGACAAGGCAAGAATGGAGAAGCAGATAATCGGGTTTTTCATCAGTTTTGATAACCGTTTTAAAGTGTCCTGAACACCTTGGTGGCCGAGACACCCAAATTCATGTTCCAGGGGCGTGCTGTTGACACATAATTATCAGTATTATCTGCGGCCCTTCTTCTTGCTTGAAAAGGCTCGATAAACAAAATAGCCCATTATGAGAATACCGATGGATAAACGCACTAAAGAAGGTTCCAGTCCAATAGACTTATAAAGGTCATTTTCCCACTCAATCAATTCAGAGGCGAAAAGGAAACGTAGAACATAGCTTCCAATAGTCACCACTATGGCGATTATTAGTAGCAGTTCGACAAAAGAAAAACCTTTTTGACCCTGGTTCTTGTCCATAAATCTTGGTCTCAATACCTCGGTCCTGACACACCCATTTTCATGATTCAGAGACGTGCAATTGACACACTAACGGCCCGAGCTAAGCGGCTGCCCTGGGCACTTTCAATTGAGTAGAAACATTATCGCGAACCACCACTGTATCATTCAGTCCGCTTAAGTGGATGGTTATGCCGACCTTCGATAAGCTATCAGCCAACTAAAAGAGTAGTAAATAATTATTCCCCAGATAATGCTTGCACCTGAAATTACAAACAAACCAGTAAATTCATGTAACCACTGGTCAGGACTGCTGACCAGTAGATTTGCGATGTTTCTAACAGGGAACAATAGAATCATAAGAAACCAAGCAGTAATTTGATCAGAACTAGTGAATTCTGTACCAAGATAATTAGTCATGGTGGAAAGGAAAAGTAAGAATCCCAAAGTAAGGCAAATGATAAAATGGCATATCGATAAAGCAAAAATTATTTGTAATTTTCTTTTTTTAGCCATCAAACCACCTGCGGCATAACGATTACGCTAACCAGCCGCGCAAAGATGTTTATTTTTAAAATCAGACCGCGTGTTCGCGGTCTGGTTGAGCAACGGGTTAGGTGTTACAATCATTATTCTGTGCTCCATACAGGATTCCCCCATTACTTTTACAAACTGAGAGTTTAATCATTCCGCAAGAAGCGTCCTTGTTAGGATTTTTATCCTTAACAATAAGCAGCCATCTATTTCCTAAGTCTTTCTCTTCCCGGTCATAACCGTGAATTGAGGCACATGATTGCATAAGCAATATTCTGTCTATTGCGCACCATGCCTTTTCGCTAGTATCAATTGGTGGATCAACTTTGCAAGGTATGTTTTCGTTTGCAAGCGCAATTTGATAAGAAAGAGCAATGGAAAGCATAATACATATAAGTCTCATTTTAACACCTAACTAGTAAATATACGGAAAAGTAGCGGCATAATATCCTCTAGCCAGCTACCGGTGAATTAGTACGTTCTTTAAAACAAAACAATAAGTTGGACAACTTCTCTCACAAATAACGCTCGCGCTAATCCCGCAAGATTGTTCGCCCGTCCAGTCAAGAATGTGTCAACTCTTTGGCAGCACACAAAAAGCCACCCGTTGCTTTACGGATGGCCTGTAGTCAAAGTCGTATAATCCCCCTAAATTCTCATTCACCAAGCAACTGACACACTCGGCAATATACGCCCATTTGGGCAAATCGTCAAAAATCACGATTCTTATAAGTTGTGTCAGAAGCCTCATTAAAGAAAAACCGGCTGGATCGTGCAATTCCTAGAAACCCTGATCCTGACACACTTAAAAATTCTCAGAAATCCGCTCACATTGTTTTGATGTGGTCAAACTTACAGAAATGCACATTTCTTTTTAACCCTGATAAATAGTAAATGGCCACTCGGAACTAATCCAGGTGGCCATCACTACATTCTTAATTGGGTCAGTATAAAAAAATCAATTGCCAGAGATTCAATGAATAGTAATAACGCTAAAACTGTCATTAACAAACACCGTAATCCATTCTGAATTTTTCCTTGTCTAAAATATCTAACAGGCTCAGCTATAACCCAAGCTAGAGTTACAACAGGATTCAATAAAAACAGAATTATCAGAACTTTTATGAACGACGAATATGGTGCACGGTTCCATCCACCAAGAAAATCGTACATAGATCCCCAAAACAGCAATACTAATAGCTGAGGGAATACAACTCCAATGATTCGAAGAATAGTCAAGCTATCTGCCTACCTTATTAAGTTAAACTTACAATGCGCATAGTGTTTTAAATATTAGTTTGTGACATATAACATTGATTCTACTAGCGGTTACGCTTGATGTCGCCTCGCAGGTAGTCGGTTAATAGTGTCCTCTCCACCTTGGTTCTGACACACCCTATTTCACGTCCCAGGGCCTGCCGCTAACACACTTAAAAATTCTCAGAAATCTCATATTGTTTTGATGCGGTCAAACTTACAGAAATGCATAATTCTTACTGACCCTGACATTTAAGAACCAAATCCAACGTTTCGCTCCATAGAATGCGACCATTCACAAAGGCCTCTCACATTGATTTGAAGAGTTCTGGTTGGCCGTTATGCGAAATTCATACTGCTCCTGCAATCAGAGACCTTTTTAAAATCAAAGCAGAAAACTTCGAACTTGTTGCAATGAACGGCTCAGGTGCTCAGAACTATGTGCTTCAAGGGTCATACTGGGAGGGGTCGGTGTTTCACGCAGGTAATCTTGCAGAGGTGTAAAGTCGATGGTTCCCTCTCCCACCGGTAGGTGTTCGTCCGCACGACCGTGGTTATCGTGCAGGTGCAGGTGAAAAAGTTTTGGGCCGATCGCCTCCAGCCACTCAGCCATGGGGCGCCTGCCAAACAGATGCCAGTGACCGGCGTCGAAACAGTGGCCGAACCATTCTGAATCAAGGCCTTCCGCAAGCTGTACCAGTGTGTCCGGGGATTCCTCGTAAATATTTTCGATAGCCAGACGGCAGTTAATTCTTGCTGCGTGCTCGATTAGAGGCGGAAAGAATTCCTTGGCCAGGGCCATCCAGGTTTGGCTGAGGTTCGGGTAGCGCCATTTGTCCACCCCGGGGTGAAGAACCATCAGGTGGGCACCCAGGTGGTTTGCGACAGATAATGTTTGAGTAAGACGCTGATATGTTACTTGGCGGATCAAAGGATCAAGCGCGCCGGGGTTGAGGTCGAAAAATGGTGCATGAACGGTGGGCCTGACCTGGGCGGTTGCAAGGGTCTGTCTGACCCGGTCCAGAAGGGTTTGGTCCAAAGAATCCAGTTCCGGGCCTTTAATTGCAATTTCCGGGGTCAGCCCCAAGGCAAGAACAGACTCGAGGTAAATATCGACCTGCGCCCATGGAACGTGGGCGCCCATGCAGTGGTCAGCCACTAGTTAGAGCCTCCGGCAATCTTCTCCAGCTGGTTGATGGCCGGGCGCTCGCCGAGCGTGATGAGGACGGAGTCCGGTTCTATGGCCATTTCCAGGGGAGGGTTGAAAACCATCTGTCCGTCGACCTGTTTAATGCCGACGATAATAATGCCCGTGCTTTGTCGAATGCCAGAATCGATCAGTGTCTTGCCGACCAACGAAGAAGAAGGGTCAATGGCAATCTCTTCGATCTGTAGTTCAAGGTGCTCGCTTGCCGTTGCTAGTTCAATAAAATCAACAACTGATGGACGTAGAATGGCCTGTGCCATGCGGCTTGCGCCGATCGTGTAAGGTGAAATAACCTTGCTGGCACCAGCGCGCATGAGCTTTTTCTCGGAGCCCTCTTCCCCGGCCCTGGCAAGAATAAAGAGTTCGGGATTGAGGCCGCGGGCGGTCAGTGTGATGTATACGTTGTCCGTGTCAGAAGTTACCGCAGTAATCAGTCCTTTGGCATGGGCAACACCCGCTGACTGCAGAATTTCGTCATCTGTTGCGTCGCCCTCAACGAACAGGTGTCCTTCGCGGTTGAGTCTTTCGAGATGCTGCGGGTCTTTTTCCACGACCACAAAGGGTGTTGGTCGGGACTGGAATTCGCGGCAGATCCGGTAGCCGATCCGGCCAAAACCACAGATGATGTAATGATCTCTGAGTTTACTGATGCGACTTTCCAATTTCTTTCTCCCAAGAATTGTGCGCAGTTGACCTTCGAGTGTGAATTGAAGCATACAGCTGAGGGTATAGGCAATCATGCCTGTGCCACCAATGATCAGGACAATGGTGAACATTTTACCCTCGGGGGTCAAAGGTTGTACTTCCTTAAAGCCAACCGTGGCCAAGGTAATGACCGTCATGTAGAGGGCGTCGAATAGCTGCCAGCCTTCAATCATTCTATAGCCCAGAGTGCCAATGACAATTATTGAAACAAGCGAAGCAACAGAGAAACGCAGATGACGAACAGGGTCCATGAATTGTCCTTTAATCAACTTTGGGCGATGATAATAAGGGTAGGCCCGAAAGGCAAGCAGTTAAGTGGGTTAGCTTGTTTTCTTGGTTAAAATATCTTGACTTTCATTGTATACTGTATACAATTTGCGAAAGACTAATAGAGCGGAGTTTCTTTGTGCGCAGAAAACAGATAGAACGACATCAGACCTTACGTGAAAAAATTCTTGAGACGATCCGCGATGCGATCCTGAAAGGCACGATGAAGCCTGGTGAACGCGTCTCGGAGCCCGATTTGGCCGAACGTTTCGGTATCAGCAGAACACCGATCCGGGAGGCTTTCAGGCAGCTGGAATCTGAGGGCTACCTGCAGGTGATACCACGCAAGGGTGCGGTTGTTGCTTCATTGTCAGAGCGGGATATTGAAGAATTTTACGCAATCAAGATTATCCTCGAAGGTTTCGCTGCGAGGATGGCCGCAGAAAAACTCAGCGAAAAAGATATCGAGCGGCTTGAGTCGATTAATCAGCGGCTTGAAAAAATAGCGAAGGAAGGCGACGTGAAGAGTTTTTTTCGTATTCACAACGAGTTTCATGAAGTCTTTATTAAAGCCGCCGGCAATGAGAAACTCTACGAAATGATCAATCAACTGGTCATGAAATTCAAGCGTCTGCGCCTTGCGTCTTTATCACAACCGGGACGTATGGAGATTTCTGTCGAAGAACACCGCAACATGATTGCGGCCTTTAAAAATCATGATGGAGAACGCGCTGATAGCCTGGTTCGGCATGCCGCGACGATTGGGGCTGATGTCTTGATTCAGAACATGCATCAGGAAGAAAAGGCCAAGGTCAGTATGTCCTAGCTGCTGAAATAAAGGAGCGTCACAATTTCAAAGAGGCCCGTCCAATTGGACGGGCCTCTTTAGCTTTTAGAATAAAATCTGATTTACCCATGACGAAGTCTTTGTAATTGTCAGTTACGGAGACGATAGCTTTTGGAAATCAGGCTTGCAGCCCAGAAGAAGAGAAGTATGGCCATTGTCATAACAACACCGAAAGAGGTCGCGAAGGGGAGATCACCGACCCCGAGCAGGGCATAGCGGAAGCCGTCAATCAGGTAAAAGAGCGGGTTAAGGTGTGACAGTTTGGACCAGAGGGGCGGTAGTATGGAAATAGGGTAAAAAACGCCACCCAGATAGATCAAAGGCAGGATGATGAAGTTGGTGTACATCGACAGGGAGTCAAAATTGTCGGCATGAATGGCAGCAATGATGCCGAACTGGGCAAAAAGAAAGCTGGCGAGACAAGCCATGCCGATGGCCGCAAACGGATGTGCCCAGGGTAACGTGGCAAAAAGGCATGAAATCACCCAAACAATCAGGCCAACCGCAAGACCGCGCAGCATAGCAGCCATGGTGTAGGCCATGATGAACTGTGTCGGTGTGACCGGAGTGACAAGAAGATCGACAATATTGCCGAGGTAACGAGACATGAAAAGCGAGGAGGCAACGTTTGAAAAGGAGTTGTTGATGACCCCCATCAGGATCAGCCCGGGGATAACAAACTGTGCGTAACTGAAGCCTTCAAGGACGCTGATGCGGTCACCCAGGGTGGCTCCGAAGATGAAAAGATAAAGCGACGCTGTGATGACCGGGGTTACAAGGGTCTGTGATGCGACACGTAAAAAACGGCGAACTTCCTTTTGCAGTAAGGTATAGAAGGGTAGCCAGGTGATAAATTGTTGATTGTGACGCTGGTTCATGGTTCTACCTTGCCGGACCGGGTCATTTGTAAAAATATTTCTTCGAGACTGGCTTTTCTGGTTTCGATGTCAGCGATTGGCAGGCCGATGTCGCACAGGCGTTTAAGCAAATCGCCGGTTGGCTGGTTGGCTGACAAGACCAGATGCAATGTGGTCCCCTCAGTATCAAGTTCTGCACCCTGACAGCAGAGGCCTTCCGGCAGCTCCTTGATCGGTGAATCCAGATGCACCAGGATGCTGCGAGTGCCGAGTTCACTGAGGAGCGTCGCCGTAGTTTCGAGGGCAACCAATTTACCATAATGCATGATGGCGATGCGATCGCACATCTGTTCGGCTTCTTCAAGATAGTGGGTCGTCAACAGGATTGTCGTTCCCTGTTGATTGATTTCACGTACGAAATCCCAGAGAGTGTGGCGCAGTTCCACATCGACTCCCGCGGTTGGTTCATCGAGGATCAAAAGTCGCGGTTTGTGAATCAGCGCCTTGGCAATCATAAAGCGACGCTTCATGCCGCCGGACAATTTGATCATGACCTTATGCAGATGTGGTTTGAGACCAAGGCGATCGATCAGTTGCTGACGCCACGCCGCATCATCTCGAACGCCATAGTAGCCGGCATGTAGCTGCAGGGCCTGATCAATAGTGAAGAAATTGTCGATAACAATTTCCTGGTGCATGACGCCGACCTGGCGCCGGGCGGTGCGGTAGTCTCTTCTGTTGTCGGAACCGAAGACTTTGATTGTGCCGCGGTCGATATGTGAAACTCCTCCGATCATGTTGATAGTGGTGCTTTTGCCGGCACCGTTTGGCCCGAGCAGGCCGAAGATTTCTCCCGGTTCAATCGCAAAAGAGATATCATCGACGGCCGGTGTACCGTCGTAGTCTTTTGATAGGTTCTGTATGGCAAGTGCTGGAGTGGACATTACGCTTCAAGTTATGGCCTTCGAAAAGGTTAAAGTCAAGAGTTGTCATGGGCTGTGATTGACTTGGAATCAAGCAACAGGTAATTATAGGAAATTATGTAATGTGTGGAGATTAAATAGTTGCTTCAGTGATATAATCCGAAACCAAAGCGAGAGGGTAAATTAAATGACAAGAGTACAGCGTACAATCGTATTGTTACTTGGACTAATCTTTATCACCAGCCCGGTTTATGCGGAACTGCAGAAGGAGTTGAGTAAGCGCCAGCCTCTGGGCAAGACACCTTTGGATATAGCACAAAGTGTGAGTGACGGCCGACTGTTCATTCTTCTCGAAGGCGGTGTCGTCCAGATCTTTACTGTGGATGGCCAGCAGCAGGAGCGCTTCAAGGTCGATGCAGGAGTCACCAGCCTGGAAGTTTCGCCCGATGGACAGCGGCTTTATCTTGGTAGTAGCAAGGGGAACGAACTGCAGATTTTCAATCTTTCCTACATTCAGGAGCTGCCGGTGAACAATTCGGCGGTCAAGGGCGCGGAAAACGTACCGGTCACCATCACGCTCTTCGATGATTTTCAGTGTCCCTACTGTGCTCGCCTGATACCGACCCTGGACCAGGTGTTGGCAGCTTATCCGCAGCAGGTCCGCATAGTATACAAACATTTCCCTCTCTCTATGCACAAGTTTGCCAGAGCGGCTGCTGCTGCCAGTATTGCCGCGCGCAATCAGGGGAAGTTCTGGCCATTGCACGATCAATTATTCGCAAACTACAATAAGCTCAATGACGCCATGATTCGGGAGTTAGCCGAGGGTGTCGGCCTTGATATGGCGCGCTTCGATCAGGATCTTGCGAATCCGGCTCTGCAGCAGGAAATTGCTGCTGACATGCAGCTGGGCAGCAAGGCCGGTGTTCGTGGTACGCCCGCCGCTTATATCAACGGCAAGCAGCTCAAGGATCGGAGTTTCAAGGGTTTTAAGCGGGCCATTGACGCAGAGCTGAAGAAGGCTGCCAAGTAGGCTCAGAAGTTTTTGATGTAAATAAGAAGGCGGACCCGGGTGGCAATCCCGGTCCGCCTTTTATGTTTTGACCTTATGGCTTGGTTAGGAATTACTCCCCGATCGGCGCCTCTTCGGATTCTTCCTCCTCAACAGGTCTGTTGCGTTTGCCGAACAACCGGGCGACGATGATACCGACTTCGTAGAGGATAATAAATGGCAGGGCGAGTGCCGTTTGTGAGAACACATCCGGGGGTGTGAGCATGGCACCGGTCATGAAGGCTGCCAGCAATGCAAATTTGCGGTTTCGCGCCAGCATTTTGTGATCGACGATGCCAAGGCGCGCCAGGAAAAAGATGAGCACCGGTAGTTCGAAAACTAGGCCGAAGGCAAGCAGCAGCTTGCTGGAGAGGGACAGATAGGAGCCCATGGAGAGCATGGCACTCAATTCACCGCTACCAGTGCCAAACTCGATAAGCACCTTGAACGCCATGGGAAAAACAAAACTGAAACCGAAAAAGGCACCGGCAGCAAAACAGAGGGTGCTTGCCAGCACAAAGGGGATGACATAACGCTTTTCCTTCTTGTATAGCCCCGGGGCAATAAAGGACCAGATCTGCCAG
Organism: uncultured Geobacteraceae bacterium; assembly: GCA_964638305.1. Lineage (GTDB taxonomy): Bacteria > Desulfobacterota > Desulfuromonadia > Desulfuromonadales > BM103 > M0040. The sequence goes on from CAZXBD010000233.1 coordinate 11,211, forward strand.
AAGATCACTGGCATGGAGACCAGCAGGCCGGCCAGAGCGCCGATTTTCAAGTAAGTGAAGAAAGGTTCCGTCGCCGTGATAAATACCAGAGACGTCCCTTCCGGCAGAGCCTGTCGGACCGGTTTGGCGATCAGGTCGAAGAGCACTTCGGCGTAAGCGTAGCAGGCCAGGAACGCCACCAGCCAGGAAAGACCGGAAATGATGAGCTTGCGCCGCAACTCCTCGAGATGGGTGGTCAACGGCATTCTGTCATCACTCATCCGTAGTGCCCTCGGTCTTGGCCTTTGGTTCGGGAGCTACGCTCTCCTCTTTGTTGTGATCTTCTCTGGTGGAGGTGCCGTCGGGGGCAGGTTCTGTGTCGACAGGATTGGCTTCCGGTGGATACGGATTAAGCATGGCTCCAGGCGGTGTGATCTTGCCGGGCGCTCCCGGTGGCCTTTTGAGGTCGTGAGTGCGGGTTTCTTCGTCGAAGGTCTGTTTCAACTCGTCGGTTGTCCGTTTGAACTCCGACAGGCCACGGCCGAGGGCACGGGCCAGATCGGGCAGGCGTTTCGGGCCAAGGACGATCAGGGCGAGCGCCATTATCAGGAGTAGTTCAGGAAAGCCAATACCAAACATTGGAGGTCACCGTGGCCAGGGTTTAATTGCTGGAAGTGTGCTGAGAATACCGGCAAAAAGTGGTCCTGTCAAGAGTCGCTGGTATAGGTATAAGCGTTTGACATATCAAGGCTTTTACACTAGGATACGGCCATATTTCAGGTAAGGAAACCGTAGTATTATGAATCAGAACGAGATCATCAGTGAAATTCTCCGCTTGGCCGACGAACGCGATGCCCTGATCCTGGCACACAATTATCAACGTGATGAAATCCAGGAACTGGCCCATATCACTGGAGATTCTCTCGCCCTGTCGATGGAGGCCGCACGCACCGACAAGTCGGTGATCGTCTTCTGTGGCGTTCACTTTATGGCGGAAAGTGCCGCTATCCTGGCCCCGGAAAAAACAGTTTTGCTGCCGCGTTTGGATGCCGGCTGTCCGATGGCAGACATGATCACTGCGGAAGGGTTGCGCGAATTCAAAAGCCGCTATCCCGGAGTGCCCGTGGTTATGTATGTCAACTCAAGTGCTGCCGTTAAGGCCGAGAGTGATATCTGCTGCACGAGCTCTAACGCAGTTAATGTTGTTGCTTCCCTTGCCGAGACGGAAGTAATCCTTGCTCCTGACCGCAACCTGGGGAGCTACATCGCTGCCCAGGTGGATAAAACCTGTCATTTCTGGGACGGCTACTGTCCGACTCACGAGCGGTTTACTGTTGCGGATGTTGAAGCCGTCAAGGTTGATTATCCGGATGCTCTTTTTATGGCGCATCCCGAGTGTCCTCCCGAAGTGTTGGCCCTTGCTGACCATATCTGCTCCACCAGCGGCATGTACACGTTCGCTCAGGAAAATCCCGCACAGCAATTTATTGTCGGCACCGAAGCCGGCATCCTCTATCGCCTGCGCAAGGAGAACCCCGGCAAGGAGTTCATCCTGCCGACCACCCGGTTGATCTGTCCCAACATGAAACTGACCTCTCTCGAAGACATTCTCAAAGCCTTGCAGACGATGAGCCCGCAAGTGACGGTTCCGGAAGAAGTCAGAGTGCCAGCCAAGATTACTCTGGACCGCATGCTGGCAGTGCCGCGGGACTGATTCTCCTTAATTGGTTTCCCTCACGGAAACGCCATAGTGGCCATCAGGATTTTTTGTTTGGACACTCATTGAATCACGGCAAGGCTATTGTCTTGGCCGGTTATCGCCATGTCCACACCGACGGAACCACGCATTCAACATTGTACCTTATCCGGAGTCCAGCACCCGTTCATGACAGGGGTTTTCGGCCGTAACGAGATCCTCGGTCTGAATGGCAGCAGTGATGCCTGGTTCGCTTCCGGGCTGCTTGCCCGCAGTGAACAGGAGGGGTGCCTGTTGGTTTTGGCCCCAGGCCAGGCTGAGGCCGAGCGCTTCCATCGAGCTCTGAGCTTCTATCACGGTCGCCAGTCCGACATCCTGTTTTTCCCGCACTGGGAAACCGAACCCTACACGCCACTCAGCCCTCATCCTGAAATCGAAGCGACCCGGCTTGCCACCCTGGCGGCTCTTGCCAATGGTCGTGGCAAAGCCGTAGTGACCACTGTCAAAGCTCTGCTGCAGAAGATTATTCCACGCAATGTCCTGGAGACTCTAAGTCTGGGCCTTGAGGTCGGTAGCGAACTTCCGCGCGATGTACTGCTGCAGGGATTGACCTCGCTTGGCTATCAGCGCGTTACTCTGGTTGAGGATCGCGGCAGCTTTGCCGTACGCGGTGACCTGCTGGACCTTTACCCGCCGATGCTTGAACAGCCGGTGCGGCTGGTCTTTTTTGGTGATGAATTAGAGGAAATTCGTAGTTTTGACCCTGCCAGTCAGCGCTCCGCCGATAGACACATGCTTCGGCTCGAGCTTGCCCCGGCCCGGGAAATGATACTGGCCGGGAGTCATCTAGAGATCTTTACCCGTCGCTTCAAAGAGCGCTGTGACGATCTGGAGCGGCCACGCAGCCAGCGTGAGGCGATTCTTTCTGAAGTGCACGAGGGGTTGTTAGGTCCTGGCCGGGAAAACCTGCTGCCTCTTAATTACGAGTCTCTCGATACGCTCTTTGACTATTTGGACCAGTATTGCTGGTTGATACTGGACCCAGCCGCAGTTACCGGCGCTGCAGACGCGTTTGTCGAAGCGGTACAGAGCGGCGAGGAGCGAGCGACACGCAGTGGCGAGCCTTTTGTCCCTGCCCGCGATTTTTACCTCAGCGTCCGGGAATTTGACACCCGACTTGTTCAGGGCCCACGCATCGACCTGGCGTCACTGGAAGTTTATCAGCTTGAGGAGGAGCATCCCGTTTTTCGTGTCCCTGTAACGGGCAACGCTGATCTGCGTCCAGACCATGTCGAACATGACGGTAGTCTGGCTCCTCTCGTTGAGCGCCTGCGGCAGTGGTTGAATGATGACTGGAGTATTCTCGTGGTCTGTCACCAGCGTGGCCAGGCTGAGCGGCTTCTTGACCTGCTGGGGCCAAGTGAACTACCGGTTAACTGGACTCCTGAGCTTGTGTCGGGCAGGGTCTTTCCGATCGGTCTGACCGTGACCACGGGTGCGCTCGACAGCGGTTTCAGGCATGCCGAGGAAAAACGGGTCGTTATCTGTGATGATGAGATCTTCGGTCCACGCTCTCACCGGAAGGTCCGCCGCCGGCAACGGGTCTTCGAGTCATCCCTGGCAGATCTGAAAGAAGCTGACATGGTGGTACATGCTGATTATGGTATTGGCCGATACCTTGGCTTGGTCCACTTGCAGACCGGGGCTGTTGAAGGCGACTTCCTGCATCTCGAATATGCCGGTAAAGACAGGCTTTATCTACCGGTTGAGCGCATTGAAAAAGTTCAGAAATACCTGGCGGATGGGACGAACCCACGGCTCGACAAGATGGGCAGCGGCGCTTGGGAAAAAGCCAAGTTGCGGGCTCGGGCGACGATTGAAGAGATGGCCCGCGAGCTGTTGCAGATTCAGGCACGTCGTCAGATGGCCAAAGGCTTCAGCTATGCGCCACCGGATCGATTGTTTCGGGAGTTTGAGGCCGCCTTTCCTTACGAGGAAACACCCGACCAGCTCGAAGCGATCGAGGCTGTGATTGATGACATGGTCTCTGACCGCCCGGTCGACCGTCTGATCTGTGGCGATGTCGGCTACGGTAAAACCGAAGTTGCCATCAGGGCTGCATTCAAGGCGGCGCTCGACAGCCGTCAGGTTGCTGTCCTGGTTCCGACCACGGTGCTGGCCCGTCAACATCTGGAGACCTTCCGTCAGCGGTTTAGTGATTATCCGGTTGTCGTCGAGATGTTGTCGCGTTTTCGTACGCCTGCGGAACAGAAACGTATCCTCGAGCGTGCCGCCGCCGGTCAGATTGATATCCTGATCGGTACCCACCGGCTTTTACAGCGCGATCTGCGCTTCAAGAACCTGGGCCTGATCATCGTTGACGAGGAACAGCGCTTTGGCGTTACTCACAAAGAGCGGTTGAAAAAAATGCGGGCTGAAGTTGATGTCCTGACTTTGACCGCAACACCGATACCGCGCACCCTGCATTTGAGCCTGGCCGGCCTGCGCGAACTGTCGATTATCGATACGCCGCCAGTGGATCGTCAGGCGATCCGTACCTATGTCACCCGGTTTGATGACGACTTGATCCGCGATGCGATTCTGCGCGAACTCCGCCGTGGTGGCCAGGTCTACTTTGTTCATAACCGGGTGCAGTCGATCGGTGCCATGGCTGATTTCCTTCGTCGGCTGGTGCCCCAGGCCAAGATTGGCGTCGGCCATGGTCAGATGCCGGGAAAAGAGCTCGAAGGTGTTATGCTCGATTTTATCGAGGGTCGCACCAACCTGCTCGTTTGCACAACGATCATAGAAAACGGTATCGACATTTCTTCGGCAAATACCATGATCATAAATCGAGCGGACTGCTTCGGGCTGGCACAGCTTTATCAGCTACGCGGCAGGATCGGGCGCTCTCATCAACGAGCCTATGCCTATCTGCTGATCCCTGGTGAAGGCATTCTGACCAAAGATGCACGAGAGAGACTCAAGGTGCTGCAGGAGCAGGCCGAGCTCGGCGCCGGATTTCGCATTGCCCGACACGATCTCGAATTGCGTGGTGCCGGTGATCTGCTTGGAGCCAGGCAGGCAGGCCAGGTCGCTGCCATCGGCTTTGAAATGTATACGGAGCTCCTCGAAGAAACGATTCAGGAGTTGCAGGGGCAGAGTCGAGAAGAGCGCATTGATCCCGAGATCCGCCTCGGACTGTCTGCTTTCCTGCCGGAGAGTTACGTCGCTGACCCCAACCAGCGCCTGGTGCTTTATCGCAAGCTGGCCTCAGCCCTGGATGATGTGGAGATTTATCAAGCGGGAGATGAGTTGCGTGACCGTTATGGTGAACTGCCGGTTGCAGCGGAACTCCTGCTTGATGTCATGAAGCTGCGGGTCCTCATGAAGCAGCTGCACGTCGAATTGGCTGAGTTTGATGGCCATAACCTGACCTTTTCCTTTCCGCCTGACACCAAGGTCGCGCCCGAGCAGATTCTGGCCCTTCTCGAAGAGGGCAAAAAGTACAGTTTCAGTCCGGATTATCGGCTCAGCATCCGGTTGGGGAGAATGTCTAAAGAAGAGGTCCTGTCTGTTGCTAAAAAGGAATTGCAAGCGTTTTGTCGGCTATGATAGTTTGAGCCGATACTCGAGGACAAGCGATCTCAATAACTCTATGCCTGTATATTCTTTGCGAAGCCTATTTATTCTATTCTTTTGTCTTTTTGGCCTTCTGGCTGGATGCGATGCAGAGCCTGTGGTAGAAACCGTCGCACCACTGATCCAGATCAATGACCAGGAGATTTCCAGAGCGGAATTCCTCGCCGAGTTTGAAAAAAGCCTGCAGAAGGACCAACCGCTGAGCGGGATTGAACGAGAGGAACTGCAAAGGTCCTTTCTGGTGCAGTTGATTGACCGGGAATTGATTCATGGCGAGGCTCGACGCCTCAACATCACCCTCTCGGATGCTGATGTAGAGACTGCGCTGCAGAGTTATCGTCAGGACTACCCCGGCACCAGCTTTGAAACCATGCTTCAGGAGCGCGGATTGACCTTGCAGACCTGGCGTGAAGAGCTTAAAGAAAGCCTGATTATGGAGAAGCTTCTGTATCAGGCGGTCTATTCCCAGGTCTCGGTCACCGACGAGGAGGTCGCCGCTTATTTCAAGGCCAACCGCAACCAGTTTGATCGGCCGGCCCAGGTGAGGGCCAGACAGATTGTCGTGGCAGATGAGGTAGAAGGGCAGGAAATCCTTGGCCTTCTGCGCCAGGGGCGGAGTTTCGCTGAAGTCGCAGAGGAATATTCCCTGTCACCCGATGCGGAGCAGGGTGGAGATCTCGGTTTTTTCGGCCGGGGGCAAATGCCGCCTGAATTTGACGAAATCGTTTTCGATTTAGCGGTTAACCGTCTGAGTGATCTGGTCAAAAGTGAATATGGCTACCATATTTTTCTGGTTGAGGAAAAACGCAAGGCGGCCCGTCTGAGCAGGAAAGAAGCCGCAGGTGATATCCGGACAACTCTTGAAGGGCGCAAAAAGGAAGAAGTTTATCTGGCGTGGTTGCAGGATATGCGGGCGCGTGCGGTGATTGCCGTGGACTGGGCCCAGTTGGAAAAAAACGATAAAAGATGATACGTCTCCATCCGGACACACCGAAGGGCCGCATTTAATTCTCCTGAGGAAACGAGCTGTTTCCAGAAGAAATGTAATTAAGGAAGAATACGCTATGAAACACTTTGGGATCTTACTGTTATTGTTCTTTAGCATAGGCCTCGGTTCGGCAACGGCAGAAGTTGTCAGTCGTGTTGCTGCGGTCGTCAATAAAGACATCATTACAACCCACCAGCTTGATCAGAAGCTTCAGGCAAAACTGGCCAAACAGGAAAGACAACCGTCTCCTGCACAGTTGGGTGCCCTGCGCCAGGAACTGCTCTCACGCATGATTGAAGAGACCCTGGTCCAGCAGCGAATCAGAGCTCTCAACCTGAGAGTTTCAGAGGAAGAAATTGAAACGGCTCTGCTGGATGTTCAGAAGAAAAACCAGATGACCCGCGAAGAGCTTAAGGATGCCGTTACGTCTCAGGGGTTGGACTTTGATGTGTATCGTGAAAATCTTAACAAACAGATTCTGCGCTACAAACTGATGGGCGAAGAGGTGCGCAGTCAGGTTGACGTTCCTGAACGGGAAGTGATGGAATATTACCGTGCCCATTTGGATGAGTATCGACTGGCCCCCAAGGTTCAACTAAGTGCCATCACTTTCCCGGTGTCTGAAAAAGCGTCCGACCAGGAACGCCAGCAGATTCGCAAAATTGCCGATGAAGCGCTATCTCGTTTGCAGCAGAAAGAGGATTTGAACCAGGTGGCAGCCAGCTATTACGAAACGTATGGAGCCACAGGCGGAGACTTGGGCCGTTTTGGTTACATGGATCTGACCCCGGAATTTTCCGGTGCAATAAGTGGTGTTGAAACCGGAAGTTTTGCTGCGCCGGTAAGCACTGCTTCGGCAATTTACCTGTTGCGGGTTGATGATCGACTGCCCGCTGACCTGCGACAGTTTGATGCGGTCAAACCTGAAATCTACCAGACGATTCTGGACCAGAAGACTGATGCCCGTATCAAAGAGTGGACCCGGGCGCTTAAAGCTAAGGCTTTTATAGATATCCGATTGTAAATTTCAAAAGGATAGAAAAAAGAAGAGCCCGGCTGCTACTGCAGCCGGGCTCTTCTTTTTATCTTTAACTCAGTTGCCGCTATTTCCCAAGCGCTTTTTTCAAAGCACCAAAGTGCTGCTGATATTTGCGACGGTCCGATTCGTCAAACTCAAGGAACATGACACCGCTGGTGCAAAGATCATCATCTACGGGCTGAGAGTCAACCACCCGTCCATTGATCTGGATCAGATCGTTATCGAAACCAAGGGTGATGCGTAGCTGTTGCCCGGGCTCAAAGAACTGACTGGTTTCAAGGCGCAGTCCTGTTTCACTGATATTCAGGGTGCGGGCCAGACCGCGACCGAGGGTTTCTCCTGCATCAGAAAGGATTTCGTAGTCAAGAAAATTCAGAGCGTAACGACGCTCCGTCTGTCGGCGCTCGAAGAGATCTGTACTCATCACATTTTCTCCATGGCAGAACAAATATTACAGATGGCAAAGTATAACCTTTTCCTATCGGTTTGAAAATCCCTTTCCAAGATTGTTGATCTGACCCGGAAAGGGTAAATCAGGTTGAGGACAATTTCACGCCTGGGTTATAGTGGGGAATGTGCTTATTGGAAGGCTGGTGATGTTATGGAAAAACCGCTTGTCATAACCATGGGTGATCCGACCGGTATTGGTCCGGAGATCATTATCCGGGCTGTTCAAACCGGCTTTTTTGGCCGCTTGGGCCGGCCATTGGTCGTCGCCGGCGACCTTGCTGTGTTAAAGAGGGCCGCGACTCTCTGTGGTTGCGATGCTCATGTAAAATCGGGTTCCCGCCTGGTGTTGGCCTCTAAGGAACTTCTGGTCGGTGATTTTGTCCTGCCGGTACGTGCACTCTCTCAACTGGACCTGAAGGAGCAAAAATACGGTCAGCCAGGGACCTCTGCAGGGCGTGCGATGGTTGATTATATCGCCTGGGCTTGTGATGCCTGCCTCAAGGATAATGCCTCAGGCATGGTGACTGCGCCGATTAACAAGCAGGCCCTGCAGGCTGCCGGAGCAGAATTCCCTGGACACACGGAACTCCTGGCGGATCGTTGCCAGGTTGACGAAGTCGTCATGATGTTGGCCGGAGAGCGGTTGAAAGTCTGTTTGGTGACGACTCATTGTGCTTTGCGAGAGGTCCCTCGGCTGCTGACTGCAGAACGTATCCTGACGACCATGCGGATTGCATCGACCTCTCTGCAGAAACAGTTTGGCCTCGAGAGGCCACGTCTGGCGGTGCTTGCTCTTAACCCTCATGCCGGCGAAGGCGGCCTCTTTGGTGACGAGGAGGAACTCTATATTGCCCCGGCCGTTGATGCGGCCCGTGCCGAGGGCATTGCTGCCAGCGGCCCCCACAGTGCGGACTCCCTTTTCTGGTTTGCCTCTCAGGGACAATACGACGCAGTGATCTGCATGTATCATGACCAGGGCCTGATTCCGCTTAAGCTGCTGCATTTTGAAGACGGTGTCAATGTCACTCTTGGCCTGCCGATAGTTCGCACCTCGGTCGACCACGGTACGGCCTATGATCTTGCCGGGACCGGCAATGCTAGCCCTGCCAGTTTGATTGCTGCCGTGAGGATGGCAGATGAGATGGCTGGGAAATCTAATCCTTAATTTTGAATCCTTATTTATGGAATAATTCAAAATTCACCCGTTAAAACTGGTTTTGCAATGGTTGATAAAATAGTTATCAAGGGTGCTTGCGAGCACAACCTGAAAAATATCGATGTCGATATTCCGCGCGATCAGCTTGTCGTCATAACCGGAGTGTCCGGCTCCGGAAAGAGCACGCTTGCCTTCGATACCATTTATGCCGAGGGCCAGCGTCGTTATGTTGAGAGCCTCTCGGCTTATGCCCGGCAGTTTCTTGAACAGATGGACAAGCCCGATGTTGAAAGCATCGAGGGCTTGAGTCCGGCCATTT
>CAZXBD010000234.1:0-20736 GCA_964638305.1 uncultured Geobacteraceae bacterium
CATGAGCACCGGTACCGATCATATCGGCATTACCTTTCGTTGCTACCAGCACGACGACCTGGTTTTTGGGCGTGCCGGAGATAAAGGGCAGATTGCTTTTCTCAACGCTGACATCCGGTTGGGACGCACCGCTGATCAGAAACGTCGTCTGGCACTGGCGATCATGGATGAGATTTGTACCCGTTGGGGGCTGCCGAAAGAGCACATCTACATTGTCTACACGGAGCACGATGGGCCGGATTTTCAGTTGAGTGACCGGGTTTTGCCGTCGTGGCAGACGGGGGAGGATCCGCTGAACGACTAGGGTTTGCCCCTGCCTTGTCTTTTTCAAAGAGGCCAGGGCAAAACCGAAAGTCAACGTCAGGGGGGATCAGTCCTTGCGACAAAAAGAGTGCAAGGTCATAATAGGGCAAGCCGGCCAATCGTGGGCGGTTCAGTACTTTAAACGAATCGAAGGAGATGATTGATGGCGTTCAACCTGAAAACCCGTCTCTGGCAAACCGGATCTCTCGACTGGTGGGCTATGCTTGATAATGAAGACGTTTACCTCGGCAGTCGTGAGTTTCCATTGCCTCCGGAGGAAGGTGACGAGTGGCATGTCAAGAAAACGGGCGACATTTTTAAAATTGTTGATGGTGAAATCTGTAAGCTTGGCAACAAGCCGTTCATGGGAGAAGAGTGGTTGAAATGATCCCGGAGATTATTCAGATTCCGATCGATGGCGCGGACAACTTCTCTTACCTGGTGGTCTGCCCACAAAGTGGCCGGGCGCTCGGTATTGACCCCGGCATCTCTCCTGAGAGTATGTTGAGTGTGGTTCGCAGTCGTGAGTTGACCCTGGAAGTCCTGGCCAACACGCATGGTCATGGCGATCATATTGCCGGTAATGGCAAGGTCCTCGAAGAGACCGGAGCAACGCTGGCGGCAAACCCGATTGATGTGCCGGGAGCGGAGCTCTCTCTTGGTGAAGGGAGCCAGTTGCACATTGGTGCGATTAAGATCAATGTCCTGCATACACCGGGGCATACTCCCGGTTCCCTGGTCTTTAACCCGCAGGGCGCGTTGATCACTGGCGATACTCTCTTCGTGACGCGTTGTGGTCGGGCGGATTTCTCCGGCAGCGACCCAGGTGCGCTTTATCACAGCCTGCTGCGTTTGGCGGCGTTCCCGCCCGAAACGAAAGTTTTCCCCGGTCATGACTACGGCCCGAAGCCGCATTCCACGATTGCTTTTGAACGAGAGTACAATGAGTATATGAAGTGTCCCGACCTGGAGAGTTTCATCAAGCTGCGGATGGGGTGAACGCAGGAACGGAAGTGCGGGAAAAATTCTTGGAATCAAAAAGAGGGCAGACGTTAGGCTGCCCTCGCTGTTTGTTGTGTTTCCAGATGAGTAAGGAAATTAAGTTACACGACCCGCATTACTCTGGAAGTGTCGGACCACGTTCAAGGACCCGTTCTATAACCACTGCAGAGAGATACAGGTCGTACTTCGCCTTGACCTGCTCGTTACGGGCACGGGTCAAAAACTCCTGGGCATCCAGCAGGTCTACAGTGGTGGCCACATTAGACCGATAGCGGTTCTCATTGACGCGATAGTTCTCTTCCGCCTGGACCGCGGCCGTTTCAGCAGTGGCCAGGTTCCTTTCCGAAACACGGAAAGCTTCGAGGGCGGTCTGCAGCTGCAGGGTCAATCGGTCTTGCGTAGACTTGACCTCCTCTTGTCGGGCGCGGATCTCGTGCTCGCGGCCAACCAGCTCATAACGGGTGTCGAAACCGCTGAAGAGGGTCCATGATGCCTGCACCATTGCCCTGGATTCACTGTCGTAGTCGGTGTCGCCAGTTTCGGGGAGGATGTCGTTGCCGAACCTGTCGTAGCTTAATATCAGGTCGACGTCGGGCAGTAGATCCCCTTGCACGGCTTTCCGTCCGGCCTTCTGAGCCTCCAGCAGGCTGTGCAGAAATTTCAACTCACTGCGGCTAACGAACATCTCTTGGCGGAGTATTTCTTCCGGTTCAAGGGGGGCGGGTTCCAGAGTGAAATCAAAAATGGCCTCTTCTCCACCGAGCGGACGCCCCAGTACCCGCGCCAGGGCTTTGCGGGCAATTTCGAAGCGGCCTTCAGCCCGCGCCAGAATCTGCTGCGCGGTGGCCATTTCCACTTCCACCCGTAACAGGTCGTTGCGAGCGATCAACCCCTGGTCGAGGCGCAATTGCGTATCGTGGCGTTGTTGCTCGAGCAGTTCAACACTCTTGCTTTCCGTTTCTACCGTGCGTTTGGTGCGCAAAACTTCAATGTATGCTTCTTTGACCTCAAGAATGGTGTCCGCAACGATACTTTGACGTTCGTAATTTGCCGCCGTAGCCAGGTGCTCGGCTTCGCGCAGGCTGTACCAGTCGCTGCCGCCATTGAACAGGTTGTATCCGGCACTGGTCTCAGCCAGACTCAGCTTTCGACTGTCAAGATCCGGATCGCGGTCTCCCCGCCAGTAGGTGTAGTTTGCATCAATGCGCGGCCAGAATGGGGCTTGGGCCTTGTCGCTACGGGCTTCTGCTGCGTTTTCAAGCGCCAGGAACTGTTGTATCCGTGGATTATGTTGCAAGGCATCTTTTACCGCCTGGTCGATGGTAAGGGCCAAAGCCGAATTGTTGATCAGAATCAGCAATGCCAGCCAGAGGCTCAGCAGGATTTTCATGACGCGTCCTCCTTGCGGGGCTTGCGTTTTTCAAGGCGGATCACAAAGATCAAAATGGCCGGAATAACGAAAATGGTAAAGACCGTTGAGACGGCCAGTCCACCGAGCAGAACACTGCCCAGCCCCTGGTACATTTCCGCACCGGCTCCGGGAACCAGTACCAGCGGCAACATGCCGCAAATGCTGGTGGTAGCGCTCATGTAGATCGGCCGCAGGCGACTGCGGGTTGATTCGAGAACCGCTTTACGGTGGTCCATGCCGTTATAGTGGAAGTTGTTCAACGCCTGGTGGACAATCAGAATGGCGTTGTTGACCACGACGCCGACCAGAATGACGAAGCCGAGCATGGTCAGAATATCCATTGCCTGGCCGGGCATTCCGGTCATGGACAGATAGACATTAAGCAAGCGCAGTCCGAGGAAGCCGCCGGCACTCGCAAGAGGCACAGTAAGCATGATGATCATCGGATAAATAAAATTGCTGAACATTGACGCCATCAACAGGTAAGCGATCACTGCTGCCAGAACGAAATTCCATTGCAGGACCTTGGCTGTCTCTACCAGTTTATCGGCAGCGCCACCGAGACGAACCTCAAGCCCATCAAGGAGGCCGGCACTACGCAAAGGCGGGAGGATGTCGTCCTGAATTGTTTCCATGGCGACTTGCAGTGGCATCTCCGATGGTGGCGTGACCTGCAGGGTAACGGTTCGTTTGCGTTCCAGGTGACGGATCTGGTCCATGCCGGTGGTCTGCTCCATGCGGGCCAGGTTGAATATCGGGACAATCTTTCCTTGAGGTGTCGCGAGAGGAGCATTGTAGAGTTGCTCTGGCGTAAGAATGTCGCTCTCGGCAGTCTTGACCACCAGGTCAATCTTCTTTTTCCCTTCGGCCTTGAAGTCGCCGATCTCGGCACCGTCCATCAGTACATCCAGAGCTATACCAAAGTCCCGGGCGCTGAGTCCGTTGGCTTTGAGGCGGTCACGGTCCGGCACGAAACGAACCTCTGGATAGGTTAGCTCGATAGAGGGAACCGGTCGTACCTGCGCACCGGGAATACCTTGCCGGAGGGAACCGAAGATGGCTCCTGCGGCTGAAACGATCTGGTTGAGATCATCACCACTGACATCGACTTCAACGCTGCGACCCCGGCCAAGACTGCTTTGGAATACCCCTGGTTGCAGGCTGACGCCGTACATGCCCGGGATCGAGTAGATCATACGGTTGAAGAAAGGCAGTAATTCGCGGGCCCGATCCCACTCTTCGGCAATAGCGCCGACGATCATGAAGCCTTCACGACCAACGTAGAACATGTTCCTGATGGCGGGCAGGTCATCTTTTTGCTGATTGATATGAGGTCCGGCCATCTCGAAAAAGGTTTCACCGATTTCCGTGCGTTCTTCAATGGACAATCCGGGCGGCGGCACCAGAATACTCAGTGCGAAATTGCGGTTACCCTGGGGCAGGTATTCTTTCTTCGGCATCAGCAACACGACGCAAGCTACTGCCAGGCTGATTAAAAGAGCCACGGTGGCCAGGCGTGTCATCCAGTCGCGGGTTGCCAGCTGCACCAGGCTCATCAGGGCGTCGGAAAGACGATGGCCAACCTTCTCCAGACTTTGCAGGGCTTTAGGCGGCGTCTTGGCGGCAGAGGACAGCAGCCGATTGGCGAACATCGGGATGACTGAAACCGAGACCAGCAAGCTCAGGGAGACGGCGGCGACGACGGCAATCGCGATGTCGCGGAAGAGTTGGCCCGCTTCCTCCTGGATGAAAACCACCGGCAGAAAGACCGCCAGAGTGGTAATGGTGGAGGCGAACACGGCGCCCCAGACCTCTTTGGTTCCGTCCAGAGACGCATGGTAAGAATCTTTTCCCATCTTTCGATGTCGATCGATGTTCTCGATGACGACGATGGCGTTGTCAACCAGCATGCCGACAGAGAAGGCAATTCCCGCCATACTGACGACGTTGAGGTTGCGGCCCATCAGGTCGAGCAGGATAAAGGTGCCAATGATGCTGATTGGAATCGATAGCCCGACCACCAGGGTAGAGCGGACTGAACGTAAAAAAATCAATAACACGGCTGCCGCCAGCAGGCCGCCGAAGAAAATGTTCTGCTTGATCAGGTCTATGGCGCTACGGATGTAAAAACGCTGATCGTATACCCATTCCAGGTGCAGGCCTTTTCTGTGTAACTTCTCTTCGTTGAGCCAGTTGACAGCCTCCTCCAGTTGATCGGTCATCTCGAGGATGTTGATGCCGGCTTCGGGTCGTGCTCCCAGGGCGATGCCATGGTCGCCATTCTGCAGGACGATCCCTTCCTGTTTGGCAAACCCTTGTTGCACCTTGGCGACGTCGCCAACAGTAATACGGCGCTGTCCTGTCGATTTCAGGACGACGTTGCTGATATCTTCCGCACTCTTGAATTCGGCCGTGGTGCGAATCCGGAAATTGCGGCGACCGACACTCATGGTGCCGGCGGAAACGTTAATATTCTCGGTCTGCAGGACGTTGATCAGGCTGGCCGTGGTCAATTGGTAGGCAGCGAGTTGTTCGGGATTGACCACCACGTGCATCTCGGTTTCAGTTCCGCCGCCGACAAAAAGATCGGACACTCCGCGTACCCGTTCAATGTGTTGACGGATCTCGTTCTCAAAATACGTCAAATAGGTTTCCACCGGCTGCGGATTCCCCTCTCGAGTCTTGAATATGATCCAGACGACCGGCGAGGCTGATGCTCCGGAGGCAGTCACCACGGGTTTGTCGACTGTCGAGGGGTAGGACGGGACTTCGTTGAGTTTGTTGGAAACCCGGAGCAGGACATCATCGGCGTCGGTGCCGACTTTGAACTTCAGCGTAATCGATCCCTGACTGTTGCGTGAAGTACTCTCCATCTCTACCAGGTTTGGCAGTCCTTTGAGAGTGTTCTCCTGCTCTTCAATGATCTCACGTTCGATCTCGTAAGGAGTCGCTCCACGCCAGGTTGTCGTGACCGTAATCTCAGGTTCGACCACAGACGGGCTGAGCTGGTAGGGAATCCGTTCCAGGCTGATCATGCCGAACATGACTAGCATGATGATGATGGACAGGATCGTAACCGGTCGTTTTATGGAGACTTGGATCAGGTCCATGTGTGTCTACTCCGTACGTACAGGTTGGCCGTCATGAATGCGTTCATTGCCCTTGACGATCACCCTCTGACTGGCGTCTATGTCGGAGCTCTTGATGCCGATATGGGTTCCCGAGTGGCCGGAAATCTCAACTTCAACCTTGCGGGCCTGGCCGTTGTCGTTGATAAAAATCATGTTTTGGCCCGCGTTGCTGGTGACGGCATCCCGTGGTACCAGAAGGCTCTCTCTGGCGGTTGCTGTTGGCAAAGCGATCTTTGCCTGCATGCCTTCGATTAAGTTCGGGTTTCCTGATAGCTTGAACTTGGCAACGAAGGTGCGGGTGGTGATGTCGCCGCGGGGAATTATGGCTGTGAATTGGCCTGACATGCTTTGTTCAGAAACGGTTATATCAACCTTTTGTCCGGGAGTGAGGTGAGGAATGACGCTGGCGGGGATATCAACCCGTGCTTCAAGATTCTGGTTGTCGGCAAGCGTGGCAATAATCCCGCCGGCCTTGACCCATTCACCAGCCTCTACCAGGCTTTCGATAATCATGCCGTCAAACGGGGCTCGCACAGTTTTTCTCTTTTGCTCGAGAAGCAAACGATCCAGGCGCGCATTGAGGATCGTGGATTGTTTCTTTAAACGGTTGACCCTGGTGCCGTAGGATTCGAATTCAGAGGTCGCAATCGAGTCTTGCTGGTGTAAAGCTTCAATCCTTTTGTAGTCCCTTTGAGCCTGCTCCAGTTCGACCAGATTCTGTTCGTAGACCGCTCTTGTCCCGCCAATTTCAGTTGTCATCAGATCGTCGTCAAGACGTACCAGCCGATCTCCGGCTTTGACTTCCTGGCCGTCGTCGCTATAGACCTGACGGACGATTCCATCAATCTCTGCAGCAACTTCTGCCGTACGCGAAAAATAGATTGTGCCGACGAAGGTTGCTGTTGGTTCAGCCTTGCCTTCGACGATTTCTTCAGTGGCGACCAGCATGGGTGGCGGGCCTCCGGTCGGCTTCTTCTGTTCTTCGGCAACGGCGGTGCCGCCCGGTAGCAGCAGGCTGAATCCTGTCAGGATAATGCAGATTGTTTTACGCATGTTGATCGCTCCCGATTCCGCGCAGGGAAAATTGCGTGATGTGGTGAATGGCGTCTTCGATAAATGTCTGGTGCTGGTCCGGGTTGCGAATCTTTCGTAAGACCTCCCGACCACGGATGAAGTGAAGGACCTGTCCTGTGATGCTGCTGACACAGAAAGAAGCGTGCTCTTCGTTGAGCTCCGGGCAGGCTTTCAAAAGTGTTTCCTGAAAAGTCTGGTGAATCGGTCTGACCAGTCGAGCCTCCACCAGGTCGCTCGCAACCGCGTCGGGCCCCATTTCACGGTAGATCGTGTTTAATAGACGGTCGTTGTCCCGGGAGGTAAGAGATGAATCGAAGTAGCTGCGAATATATACACTTAGAACTCTTTCGAGATGGGCTGGCGGTTGTTGTTCATCAAGCTCATTCAGTATGGCCAGTTTTTCACGTGTGATCTCATCCAGGTGCCATGTGAGAATCTCCCGGTAAAGATTTGTCTTGCCATGGAAATAGTAATTGACGGCGGCCACATTGGTGCCTGCAGCGGCGGTAATCTGGCGAATGCTGACGCCTTCATAGCCGTGGGAAAAAAAGAGTCTCTCTGCACTTTTCAGCAGTGCCGCCCTGGGGTCTTTAGGTTGTTCTCTATGCTTTTTCATTCAATCAGTGTTTTAAACGCTGTTTGAATGATTGTCAAGGTTTTACCGTCATCCTTTTAGACGGCCAGAAAAGGAACAGCCCCGTTGTCCCTAGATTTAGAGGAGACAGTCGGGGCTGAAAAGTTGGCAGGGTGTTGCGCCGTGGGTCAGAAGGAGAATTCAGGGCCTTTGTCTTGTTTGTTGTCCTCGTCTTCCGCGAATGATGGCGCATCAGCCGGGATGGTTTCACTGTCAGCACCGAAAGGCTGATCGATGTTGACATCTTCCTTGTCGTTACCGAGTGAGGTGGCGTCTTCGGCTTCTTCCAGAAAGTCGAAGCCGAAATCGGCGGTCTCCTCCGAGGACACTTCCGCCTCCTCGGAGTCTTCAACAGCAGTCGCTTCCGGTTCTGTTTGCGCTGCTTGCTCGGTAGCGAAGAACCCACGCAAGTTGAATTTAACCTTATGCTCGGTCAGGTCAATACTGCATTTCCTGCAGTTGTCCAGATAATCAAAGCTGTAGTATCCGCATTTTGGGCACTTCATTAAGGGCTACTCCTCATGTTGATTTGAGTCATTTCCGGCTGGAGATTGCTGCCAGTCGCCGTAAAGATACTGTAAAATGGGGGTTACTGCCAAGCCCGCAGTTTCGGTACGAAGAATTCGCGGACCAAGATGGACAGTCTGGAACCCCGCTGCTCTTATGGCTGTAATCTCAGCGGGAGAAAAACCGCCCTCGGGACCGATGAGCAGGCTAACCCCCGTGGGCGGGGCTTTCGGAAGTGCCTCTGCAAGGGGCACTGAACCAGCTTCCCAGAGCGCGAGCTTGAGGTGACTTGAGGCGTCTGCGAGCACGCTGTGCAGTTTTTGCAGTGGTCTCAGTTCTGGCAAAGAGTTCCGACGGCTTTGCCGGGCGGCTTCACTGATGATTCGTTGCCAGCGTTGCTCGCGTTTACGCAAGCGTGATGCGTTCAGGTTTGGAATGGCGTGGTCTGTTTCTATCGGCTGAAAACAACTTACGCCCAGCTCAGTGCCTTTTTGCAGGACAAGGTCGAACTTGTCCCCTTTCGGTAGTGCTTGCAGCAAAGAGATCGGCATGGTTGCATCTGCTTCATGCCAACGACGCAGCACCCGGGCTTTTGCTTGTTCCTCTTGTAGTTGCTGAAGCTCGACCTCACAACAGTGTCCCAGACCGTCCAGCAAGAGGATGACGGCGCCCGCTCTGACTCGCAAAACGTTGCGCAGGTGATGATAGGGTTCCCCGGTAATCACCACCGGGTCTTCCTGCAGGCTTTCGGGCGAGACAAAAAAACGCAAAGGGTCACTCATGATTCTGATAGACGACGCAAGTCCACTCGTCGCGGTGGCTGGTGTTTAGATATGTCGGGAAAAATGCGGCAAAAGCATCGACAACCTGCTGCTCCTGTTCGATAAGAATTCCTGAAAGAACCAACCTTCCTTGTGGGGCTAGCCGTTCAACAAGCAATCTTGCCAGGCGAATGTTTTCAGCAGAGAGAATGTTGGCCAAAACCAGATCGTATTGTCCCGGGATTTTATCCAGGAGTCGGTTGGTGATTGTTACCTTCTGGGTGAGCCTATTTTGTGCAACATTCTCGCTTGCAACGCGACACGCTTCACTGTCGATATCGCAGCCAATCACTGCCTGTGCGCCAAGAGCCGCACTGGCCATGGCCAGTATGCCTGAACCTGTCCCGACATCCAGTACGCGCTGTGGCGGACAGCTGCTGGCGAAGTGTTCAGCGAGGGCTTCCAGGCAAAGCCCCGTGGTGGCATGAGTTCCGGTACCGAACGCCTGTCCCGGGTCAAGCGTGAGGGAGACTTCGTTGTCTTTTGCCGGCCAATTGACCCACGAAGGGTGGATAACGAGGCGGTCGCCGACCTTGAAAGGAGGGAAATGCTGCTGCCAGTCGCTTTCCCAGTCATGATCAGCTATCTCTCGATAGTTCAGGGGGGTGTCTCCAAGCTCCGGGTGGATGGCCGCGAGTTCAGATAGAACTTTTTTCACGTTTATACAAAGACGGTCAACATCATCAGGATAGATAAAATAAGCACGCAGGACCGGGTCGTTGGCGAGAGAGTCCGGTGCCGGGACGACAAAAGTGTCCAGTGCTTTTTCTGCGGCCGTAATTCCGGTGCAGCCCAGGTCCATCAGCGCCTGAGAGACCAGGTCAACTGCCTGGTCGGGGATTGCGAGACACATTTCCAGCCACTTATTCGTCATGGACGTTGTTTAGCGAAGTTTATGGGCTATTGCAATAGAAATCCTTGACCTGGGTTGATGGACTCTGGAATAATGAACATAGAGTTAATGAGAAACGGGCTATCTATGGTATAAATTAATCTATTTAGTTTGTGTTGATTCTTTGGAAGTTACTGATTTGTCACTGTAAAGCCAGTGCCATTGAATTGTTTGATGTTTGCCTTTTCATTAAATTCTGTTAGAATTCACCGGTGTTTTCATGAGGATATGTAATGTCCACTGCCCAGGCAATCTATCTGCTCTCTGATGCGACCGGTGAGACCGCTGAAAAGATGGTCATGGCAGCGCTGACCCAGTTTCGTGACAAACCGGCTCGATTGACGCGGATTAACAACGTTCGCACCAAGAACCAGGTCTACGAGGCTTTGGATGAAGCTCTGGGCAACCGTGGCCTCATTGTTTACACGATTGTCAATCGCGACCTCGCCCAGTTAGTTCATGACGAGTGCGATGGTCTGGGTCTGATCAGTATCGATTTGCTGACGCCCCTGTTGATGAAGGTCGCTCATTGTTTCGGGCGTTCGCCAAAAGAAACGCCGGGCCTGATGCACGGGGTCGATGAAGCTTACTTTCGTCGTATTGAAGCGATCGAATTTACCGTAAAGCATGATGATGGCCAGGAACCGCGCAACCTGTTTCAGGCCGATATTGTTCTGGTCGGAATTTCCAGAACCAGCAAAACGCCTCTCTCCATCTACCTGGCACATCGCGGTTGGAAGGTGGCTAATGTACCTCTGGTCAAAGGCATTGATCTGCCGGAGGAACTTTTCAAGGTTGATCCCAAACGGATCGCCGCACTTGTGATCGATCCGCAACGCCTGGTTGAAGTGCGTGCGGCGCGTTTGCGTAACCTTGGGCAGGATCCCAAGGCCGCCTATGCTGATTACGAAGAGATTGAAGAGGAGCTTAAGTACGCCAAAAAATTCTTTCGGCGTCACCCCTGGGCGCTGATTGATGTTTCGAGCAAGGCCGTTGAGGAAACGGCCAATGAAGTCCTGGTTCGTTTGGGACTTAAATAGATATTTAGGACTCTGTCCTGTTTGTGTTTGGTCAATTAACGTTTAAACTTTTGAGATCAAAGGAGAAATAATCATGAAAATTCTTGTAGTGGAAGACGAGAAAAAGGTTGCAAGCTTTATCCAGCGAGGTCTTGAAGGTGAAGGTTTCAGTGTGGATGTGGCTTACGACGGCGAGTCCGGTGTCGAACTTGGAACAAAGAACAGTTACGACCTGATCCTTATGGACATTATGCTGCCGAAAATGGATGGCCTGTCAGCGATCAAGGCTTTGCGGGAAAAAGAGGTGACAACACCGGTTCTTTGTTTGACCGCCAAGGATTCAGTGGAAGACATCGTCGCCGGTCTCGATTCGGGCAGTGACGATTACCTGACCAAACCGTTTGCGTTTGCGGAATTGCTGGCACGCGTACGTGCCCTGAGCCGTCGCGGCACGCAGGAGCGCGGCGCGGAAATCACCTATGCCGATCTGCGTCTCGACCCGGTCGCGCACAAAGTCTGGCGGGGTGATTCGGAAATTGACCTGACGGCTAAGGAATATGCCTTGTTGGAGTTCTTCATGCGCAACCCGGAGACGACTCTGACACGAACCATGATCGCCGAGCACGTCTGGGACTATACTTTTGATTCTTTCACCAATATTATTGATGTTTATGTCAACTATCTGCGTAAAAAAGTCGATCGTGATTATACCAAGAAGCTGATCCACACCGTGCGCGGGATTGGTTACGTTCTCAAGGAGGATTAGGCTTGGTCGTTTCACCCATAAGGTCGATTCGGGCACGCCTGACATTCTGGTACGCTATGACACTGGCTGTCATCCTGGCAGTCAGTGCTCTTTTCTCCTACCACTATTTTTCCCACAACCTGCGTGCGCAGGTTGATCGCGAGGTCAGGGCGGTTGCCCGCGCCGTCAGCCAGTATCATGCGGAAATGATGCGGGCCGGTAGCACGGAACTGGACTGCGATAGTCTGCAGGACCTGATTCACCGTAACAACTGGGGGGCCTTCCTGTTGTTCCGCGATGCCAGCCTGCAAAGGGTTTGTGCTTCGGACAACCTGTTGGAAGAGGATCTTCCGTTCGGTCCGGTGGCACGTCAGCAGGTGCGCTGGCTGCATGAGCATCTGGAGACGATTGATCTGCCGAAAGGAAGCCGGTTACGATTGATCTCCTACCCTCTGGTTGACAATGGCCATCTGTTGGGTGTGATCCAGGTCGGCCAGGGATTGGGCCCGCTGCAACAGACGATCGAAGAGTTGCGCCTGATCTACCTGGTGGTTGGTCCTTTTGCGATCTTCTGGCTGTGTCTTGGTTGCTGGTTATTGGCTGAACGAACTCTTGCGCCGGTTATCGAGGTCACCGAAGCAGCACAAAAAATTACGGCTGACAATCTCTCCCGACGTCTGCCTTCGGGGAATTACCAGGACGAACTTGCGCAGATGGTTGCTTGCCTCAACCAGATGCTTGACCGTCTGGAGAAATCCTTTCGCCGTGTCCGTCAATTCTCCGGAGATGCCTCACACGAACTACGTACGCCACTCACTATCCTGCGGGGTGAAACTGAAGTTACTCTGCGCTGGGCCAAGAGCCCTGATGAGTTTCGCGACATGTTGCGCTCCAACATGGAAGAAATTGATCGCATGGATAGGATCATTGAAAGTCTGCTGACCTTGGCCAAGAGTGAGGTTGGCGAACTGACACTGGAGATGAAGGAACTCAGCCTGAGCGACCTGGTACAGGAACTTTATTTACAGAGTCGTCTCCTGTGCGAAGCTAAGCAACTCAAAGTCGAATTGCTGCTTGAAGTTGATGAGGAGATTCGTATCCGGGGCGATGACTTGCGCTTGCGACAAATGTTCCTCAACCTGATTTCCAATGCCATCAAATACACTTCAGAAAATGGCCGTCTGGATTTAGTCATGACGAAGGAAAATGATTTTGTAGTTATTGATGTCAAGGACTCCGGTCTCGGCATTTCTGCAGAACATCTGCCCCACATCTTTGATCGTTTTTACCGGGTCGATAAAGCCCGCAATCGTATGGATGGTGGTACCGGCCTTGGACTGGCCATTGTCAAGTGGATTGTCGAAGCGCACGGTGGCAATATCGGAATAACTTCTGAAGTTGGCAAGGGAAGTACCTTCTCTGTCTGTCTGCCGCTCAAAGGTCCAGAAGAGGGTAAACATCCTCTGACAACCATTCTTGAACAATCCTGAATCTGTGAACATGCGACGGTAATGATACGTAACGTTAGCCTTCTCCCCTGTTTGTACCCAGGTTCAGGAGAATCCCCGGCAACTGTACATATCTACAGTTTTTTCTGTGCCGCTGGCGATTGACAGTCGGCCCGACGGTTATTACATTGTGATGCATCCGTTCGTCATGAGTCCTTATAGCTCATGATTCAATAACTCTCTGGAGGACGCTATGAGTAAGTTTTCGTGTCTTAATCTCTCCATTATGATCCTGTTCCTGTTCTGTTGCCTGGTTGCTCCCGCTGGCGCCCAACCGCCTGACTTCGTGACTCTGGCTGAGCAACTCAAGCCTTCGGTTGTCAATATCGGTACCTCCAAAGTGGTTAAATCTCGTACTCCTTCGTTCCGTGGCCCTAGAACCCCCGGTGGAGGCGACATGTTTGAAGAATTTTTCGAGCGATTCTTCCGCGAAGCACCTCAGTCTCCCCGTAAGGAGCGTTCGCTCGGGTCCGGTTTTATCATTTCCGAGGACGGGTATATCCTGACGAATGATCATGTGGTGGAGGGTGCAGACGAAATTTCGGTTAAATTGTCCGATGGACGCGAGTTCAGTGGTGAAGTGCGAGGGCTTGATCCAAAACTTGATCTGGCGCTGATCAAGATTGATGCCGGTGAAGATCTGCCGGTGGCCACACTTGGTGAGAGTGACGGTATCCAGGTTGGCGAATGGGTCATGGCTATCGGTAATCCCTTTGGCCTGGAACAGACTGTCACGGTCGGTATAGTTTCTGCCAAAGGCCGCGTGATAGGAGCCGGCCCATACGATGATTTCATTCAGACTGATGCCTCGATCAATCCGGGTAATTCCGGTGGACCCCTTTTCAATATGCGGGGTGAAGTTGTCGGCATCAACACGGCCATTGTCGCCGGCGGTCAGGGGATCGGTTTTGCTATCCCGGTTAATATGGCGAAGCAGATTATTCCCCAGCTACGCGATGAAGGGCATGTCACCCGTGGCTGGCTGGGCGTGACCGTGCAGGCGTTGAACAAAGAGCTGGCCGATTCTTTCGGCCTCGAAAATTCCGAAGGTGCGCTAATCAACGAAGTTGTTAAAGACTCTCCTGCCGATGAGGCCGGTCTGCAGCGTGGCGACATCCTCCTGACTTATGATGGCGAGCCTATTAAAGAGCTTAATGACTTGCCGCGCCTGGTTGCTGCAACGGCTGTTGACAAGAGCGTCAAGGTCAAAATCTTCCGTGACGGCAAGGAGCGTACGATCAAGGTGAAGATTGGCCGGTTGGATGAAGGCGAGCAGGATATGGATGCCGACAACGGGGATAACGGAAGCGCTCTCGGTGTCACTGCGGCCAATATTACACCCGAGCTGAAGGAGCGTTTCAGCCTTGAGAGTACCGATGGTGTCCTGATCATGAGAATTGATCCGGAAGGGCCGGCTGCCGAAGCAAATCTGCGGGTTGGTGACCTGATCGTCGAGGTTGACGGTAAGGGGGTCAACTCAGTCAGCGACTTTGAAGGTGTTGTCGGGACGATGTCTGCTGGCAAGATTGTGCGTCTCCTGATTCAGCGTAAATCGACCCTGCTCTATACGACGGTGACCCTTAAGTAACAATGTCGCCGGTTTCCATGTGTTGGTAAAAGCTGTTCCGTCCGCTTTGAGGCACTGTGCGTTTACACAGTGCCTCAAAGCTTTTTCTGTGTTAGTTTTGTTGCATGCGACTTGCCCTGAAACACCAGATAATCATGGCCCCTGCCGCAGTGCTCTGCCTGATGACCTTGCTGCTCTGCTTTCTGCAGTTCACCTATTGGGACATGTCAGTCAAGCGGCAGCAGGCCAAGGCCCTCAAGACCGCATTCATTTCGCTTGCCGAGGCCGAAATGGCAACTCAGCGTATGCAGGGCCTTGTGCGAATCCTGAAGCAGGCCGAGGTCCCAGACCCTGCAGTCTTTAAGCAGATGTCGAACCTGCATGATCATCTCGCTATGTCGGTGGACCGGTTACTGGAGTCCGGCTTGTTGCCGATTTCGTCCATGAGCCTGCTGCGACAAAGTGTACTTGACCTGAATCCCGAACAGGGTATGCGGTTGGCACAATTCGATTCGTCATTGACCCTTTTACATCCTCATCTCACACAGCAAATCAACATACTGAATCAACAACGTGACAGCATGAGTGACCTGCACCGTGAAGATATTGACGCCCTGGTCGCAGAGACGACCTTTGTCACTATTGTTGTTCTTGGCTGTGCCATCCTGATCGGAATTTTCCTTTCACTGACCTTTGCCCGACGTATACTGAGCCGCATCAAGATACTCTCTGACGCCGCAGCTCGCGTTTCCGATGGTGACTTTGAGCTGGAGCCACCCCCGGAAGTTATCTATGACGAACTTGATGGGCTGGCAGTTTCGATCAGTCACATGACCGAACAATTAATTCGGGTGGTTGCCGCGGAAAAAATGCTCGAAGGCGCCGAAGATGAGAGACGTCGCATCGCCATGGATATTCATGACCAGACGCTTGCCGATTTGTCGGCGGTGCGCCGGGGCTTGGAGCAGATTCGACAACAGGAGCCGTGCGGAGAGGCGGCCGCGTCGATTGAGGTTGACCTGCAGCGGGCGATGAATAACCTGAGGGTGGTGATGGACAACCTGCATCCACAGACTCTTGATATCCTTGGTCTTCCGGCGGCCCTCGAATCTTTTCTGGAGAAGACTTGTGAGGCTTCGGGCTCTCCCGTCTATCATTTTCTGGCCAACGATGATGTTGCTGCTCTTGATTTGCCGCGACTGACCCAGGTGACGATCTATCGGATCGTTGTAGAAGCTGTCACAAACACTCTGCGTCATGCTCATTCCAACCAGTTGGAGGTAAGCATGGAGTTGCGTAGCGGTACTCTGGTCGTTGCTGTAGAGGATAATGGCCGCGGTTTTGATTCTGTGCCCCTGTTGCCGACATCATCCGGAGGCAGGGGGTTGCATAATATCCGGGAGAGGGTCCGCGCAATAGGCGCTCAGGCCAGTTGGTGTAATTCGCGTTTTTCTTCAGGTACACGCTTTGAGCTGGTTTTACCACTCCAGGCATAAATTATAGGAGGAACGGCCATGGCCCCTTATGCCCTGGTTATCGCAGAAGATAATCCCAAGGATTTTGCCTTTCTCCGGCAGATGGTTGATGATTGGGATTACGACTGTGTGGTTGAACACGCACCTAACGGGTTGGTCGCCTTGGAGTTGGCATCGGCGCTAGACGAACCCTTGGTGATCAGTGACATCCAGATGCCGCAGATGAATGGTGTTGAGTTTGCCAAGGCCCTCTGGGAGTGCAAGCCACAGGCAAAGATTGTTTTCTGGAGCCAGTTCAAGGATGAGATGTACGTACGCGCCCTGGCCAAGACGGTCCCCCCGGAAACAGTTTATGGGTACGTTCTCAAGTCAAGCCCGCGCGAGAAGATTTCATCGGCCATGGCCACGGTTCTTTTCGAAGATCAATGCTGGATTGATCCTGAGGTGCGTAAAGTTCAAGGTCGTACCGGACATAGGCAGACGGCTCTCTCCGATATCGAGTATGAAGCCCTGGTCGATATTTCCCTTGGCCTGACGGATAATCTCATCGCCCAGCGTCGCTATCTTTCACGCCGCGGCGTGCAAAGCCGACTCAATTCACTCTATGGTAAGCTGAGTCTTGATCAAGAGCAGTTTCAGAGCGACAAGGTCGGCGATGCCTTCAACTTGCGCAACCGGGCGGTTGCTGTTGCTCTGCGCCGCGGGTTGATCAATGCTTTCGAACTCGAGCATGAAGAGGAAGCGCTGCAGGGCTGGCTGACACGATACAAGAGCGGAAGGGGTTAGGGACAGGCTGTAAGCCGTAATTCTAAGAGTGAAAGGGATGGTTCGCAAGAGGCGGCTGTCCCTTTTTTGTTGCGGTTTTGGCGTTGTAAAAGCCAGGCAGGCATGTTAAGAATTGGTCATACCAAATACCTCTTGGAGAAAAGGCATGACCATTGTTCTGGAGCCGATCCGGCCGAAAAAAATATCCGAAGAAATTGTCAATCAGATCAAACAACTGATTTCCAAGGGTGATCTCAAACCGGGAGACCGCATCCCTTCGGAGCGCGAGTTGGCGACCATGCTGGGGGTGAGTCGCCCATCCGTGCGTGAGGCGATCATGGTGCTCGATGCTATGGGTTTTCTTGAGTCACGCCAGGGCGGCGGCACCTTTGTCAGAGCGTTGACCGAAAGCAGCATTATGGATCCTCTGGCAAAGCTGGTGGAGAAACGGGATCCGGAACTCCTTCGAGCGCTTGCCGAGGTGCGTATGGGGCTTGAGGGTTGGTCCGCATATCTTGCCGCTCAACGGGCCGATGCTGAAGACCTGGCGGATATGCGGCGGCTTTATGCGGTCATGGAAAAGCAGGCAGCCAAGGGGGGCTGGAATCCTGAGGTCGATGCGGAATTTCATTATGCGATTACCGCAGCCAGCCATAACAGCCTGCAGATGCATGTGCTTGATTCAATCCATTCCCTGTTTCACACAACCATTCAAGTTGCCTTGATGGAATTCTATCAACAGCAGGGGCATATCCAGCTGCTGCTGACTCACCATCGTGAGATTATGGAGGCCATTGCCGCCCGGCAGCCCGAACTGGCCCGGCAGAAGATGATGGAGCATCTAAAGATGGTCGAGGAGAAGATGGCGCAACTGCTTAAAGAAAAAGGTGCCTGATAAACCCGGGACGAGTGTCGCGGGACGCGGGACGAGAAAACTGAGAAGATAATGATAAATGGGGACAGAAATGGTATTCTGCCCCCGTTTTTTGTTGGTTTTGTTTGAGATTGCCGCGTCCCTCGCTACGCGTTCCTCATCCCCTTGAAAAGCGGCAAGCCGCCTTTCAGCCCGTCGCCATCCCCAGCAAATCGGCAAC
This sequence comes from uncultured Geobacteraceae bacterium, assembly GCA_964638305.1. Lineage (GTDB taxonomy): Bacteria > Desulfobacterota > Desulfuromonadia > Desulfuromonadales > BM103 > M0040. The sequence continues at coordinate 17,949 of CAZXBD010000234.1, forward strand.
ATAAGCGGGCTGCTCCAGTTGTAAATTTGGTAATCTCCCCAAGTTCATATATACTCAAAATCCTGTGATGAAGTAGGGGGCAGTCCTGACATTTATCGGGCTGTCCCCGGCTCTGAGCCTGCTTTGAGGTTTTGGCCTATGACCGTTTTGAAATGTATTAACCATTGTGGATTTTGACCTTTTGAGGTATTCGGTGCGTTAAGTAATTCAGCCATGGGAAATCTGCAAAGACAAAGCAACACATTATCCCCTGCATTTAAAGATGTATCTTTTGTTTTCGTGGAAGAATAAACAGGAAATGCTGCGGCCGATTTCAATTGTGTGAGAGATCTATGACAAACTCGGTTGATTCAGAAAAACAGACTTCCGGGCCACGTGTATGGGCTGTTGGCGGAGGCAAGGGTGGTGTCGGCAAGTCGGTCCTCAGTACCGGTCTTGCCATGACCCTGGCTAGTCAGGGTCAGCGTTGCGTCATGATTGATGCTGATCTTGGCGGGGCCAATCTACACACCTTTCTCGGTATGTCGAGCCCCTCTCTCTCTATCAGCGACCTGTTCCGTGACCCAGGGAAGAAACTGCAGGATATTCTCCTGACAACTCCTTTTGACAACCTCGGGCTGATCAGCGGTGCTCGGGCGATGCTCAACGTGGCCAATCTGAACTATCTGCAGAAGATGAAGTTGATCAAGCAACTCTTTTCACTCGAGGCAGACCATATCTTTATCGACCTTGGCGCGGGCAGTTCCTTTAATGTGCTTGATTTTTTCATAACTGCGCATGATGGCTTGATGGTGGTCATGCCAACCCCGACCTCAATCGAAAATACTTACCACTTTCTGAGAGCTGCTTATTTTCGCAAATTGCGCAAGGTCATTCGGGACCTTAAGGTGGAGAGCCTGGTAGACTCTGCCTTGGGCGAAAAGGTGAAAGGCGGAATTCGCTCGCCGCGAGTTCTGATGGCTGATCTGCAACGCCGTGATCGGATAGTCGGGGAGCAGATTGATCGGGCGATGATGTTGTTCCGTCCAAGTTTGATTATTAACCAGGTGCAGCGGCATGGAGATCGCAACCTCGGTAATGAAATTGCCTTGGCTTGTAGGGACTTTTTTGGCATCGAGGTGACAATCGCTGGTGTTGTCCGGGTTGACGAGCGGGTGCTGATGTCTCTCAATTCACGAAGGCCTGTCCTGGCCATGTATCCGAACAGTCCCTTTGCCGAAGATGTGCGGCGTATTGTACAGAAAATGGACCTGGTTGCGGAGATGAGAGATGGATGAAGCAACTCTGCAGGCGAGTTTCGAATGTTTTGGTCTGAAACCCGGGGCCAGCATGGACGAGGTGGAAAGGTCGTTTCACGAGTTACGCAACCTCTACAGTGAAGAGTCTCTGGCAACATACTCCCTGTTGGATGATGCCGAAAGGCTGGAGAAGCTCGAATCGCTGCAGACTGCCTACGACCGGATCCTGCAATCACGCTTGCACACGCCGGCCACAGAAATAGAGATAGAGGGCAGTGAAGAACCGCTCGCTCCTGAATCGCAAATAGTATTCATTGATGCTGACAGAGAGAAGGTGCCCGGGTTGTTCCTGCAACAGATGCGTAAGGCTCGGGGGTTGAGTATAAAGGATGTAGCAGAGCGGACCAAGGTCAGTTCATCTCTTCTGCAGAGCATAGAGGAACAGTGTTTTGATGATCTTCCGGCCCCTATCTATCTGCGGGGCTTTTTGCGGGAGTTTGCGCGAATGGTTAAGATCCCTGATGCCGAAGCCTTTATTGACAGCTTTATGGCACTCTGTCAGAACGATAAATAGCTTGCTTCGGTGCTGGTACAACAGATATCCGATGAGCCGGCTCCTCCCGGAGAACGAGTCGAAGGGCTCGGAGGTGAGGTTACGGAACTGGTTATGGCGATGCTGAACAAGAACCCGGATGAACGGGCATCTGATTTTCGGGATATTCGTGCACAGCTGCAGTCAATGCAGGGTTGATTAACCGCTAGTGGAGGGACGAGACGATGGCCAAAATTGTTGTGCTGTTTAAAAACAAGGCGCTCAAGGAAGTCGCTATCGGGCCGCAGGGGATCAAGATCGGTCGCGAAGTGGAAAATGACATTCAGATAGACAATGTTGCTGTGTCGCGCTGCCATGCCGAGATTTATCGCCAGGGGTATCCGTTTTATATTGAGGACATGAAGAGTACCAACGGGACCTATGTGAATGGTTCGTTTGTCAACTGGAAGGGAGCCTTGAACCATAACGATAAGATCACCATCGGTAAACACACTCTGGTGTTTGTTGAAGAGCCAAAGGATGCTCTCGACAAGAAACCGAAGCGTGATGCCGACGAGACCCTCTGTCTGACTCCTGAAGATCTGGCGCGTTTGCGGGAGAACAGTTAATGCAATCGGTGTCCGATGGCGCTAACAGGTTGATGCGCCAGCCGATGCTGATTTGGTCGCTGTGGTTGGCTTTTGCATTGTTGCGCTGGTTGACCTGGGAGTGGCAATCATTTTCCACGGCAGGGTTATGGCGTCAGAGGCTACGTAAGGGGAGTTTTCGTGAAGGGCGCGAAATTAAAGAAGACGATACTCCATCCAAATAGTGGATGTTGATATAACAGGAGAAGTATGAAGCACTGGTTTTTTTCGACAACTAATCTGATCATCTGTCTGACACTGATGATGGTGATCGCGGTTCTGTGTCAGATTCCTCCGTTGGTTGCCATCGAAAGGCAATTGTTGTCGTTACGCTCCGGGTTGGCACCTGTCCCGGACAGTTCGCCTGTTGT
>CAZXBD010000235.1:0-2980 GCA_964638305.1 uncultured Geobacteraceae bacterium
GATCAAACGCTATTCACTAAAAATTGGCCATTCACCGAGAATCGTTGCTTCGGTGATGCTCGCCAGCGCCTTGTTGATAATTGAGGTCAGTTCCGGCCAGTCGTTGCGATTGCCAATGGAGAGGGCCTGGTCTCCAAAAGGACTGCCGGCAGCGACCCATGTAAAGAGTCTGTGAAGGATAGGCAAAGCTGCTTCCCGACGCTTTAACTATTTCGCTCATTCGCAGGAATACGTCTTCGCGAATGGCGTGGAATTCGTTGAAGTCCCGAGTCAGTGCGTATATCCGGACGCCAATGTCGAGAGAGGATTGACCGAAGCCTGCGAAGCGCACGCGCACCGTATCGAGGTGGATCTTGGGATGGGCATGGAGCATCTCGCGAAACTTCACCAGCACATGACGCAATTGATCATTTTCGGTTTCATAGCGAAGACCGATGGTGGTGTTGATCAGCATCCGATCGCATTTCGCCCAGTTAATATGCAGTTGTGTCGGTCCCGATCTCGCGACGAGACGATGGCGGAACAGAGGACAGGTTTAGCAGCGCATGGAACTGAGAGCCAATCACGTGCAAATGCTCGGCAAGCTCACGGGATTTGTTCAACCTAATAAGACTGCAAGATCTGTTCCAACTTGTCCCTGAGGCGGAGAAAAGAGTTGAGCGTGTTGCGCGGGCTGTCCGTTCGGATGGGTCTGATCGTGAGCTTACCGCGGGCAGTCTGCTGCGTCCCACTGAGCCTGCCTTCCCCGACTGATTTGGTTTCAGTCGTTCCCTCGGCGTAAATGGTAGTGGCGACGCAGCATATCAGTACGAAAACAATCCAGCATCGTGAGGCGGAGCCGTGGCCGAATTTTGAGCGCGTATTAAACAACGTGACCTCCTCTGCAGACCAATAAAAATAGGTTGTTAATATTACAAAAGCGTTGAAAAACTAACGACCATCAATTTTGTGGTGATTATCTATTCTCAGGGTCGGGCCACAGGCCACAGCAACTTGTTGTAAAATCACGAGAAAACACCTAAAAGCACTCTGTATTTCGGTCTTAATCGACCAGTTTTTAGGGGAAAACTTATCGATTAAGACCGTTTTAGAGATATTTTTACCGCATTTTATTTGCAACATCAATTCCTTAGCGCGGCCCGACCCCCGGATATATCAGTTCTTTCCTGTTCAAGGCGATATTGATAAGCAGGTTAGGCCAATCATCCGAAATCTAAATGAATCAAAATGACGAGCATGGCCAATAAGATCATCCAGACAGCAATTGCGATATGTGTCTGTTTTTTAGCCTTTTTCGCCTCCCACCAACTGTTGGGCCGAACCCCTTGATATAGAAACATAGCGACCCCCGAGATGTTAACGCAGACCACGTTGGTCATTAGCAGCAAAAGGGCGTTCACGCTTGTCTGGAACTGACCGTCCCCTACAAGAAGTCCGAATACCATTAATGGAGGCAGCAAAGCAACGGCCACCATAACGCCGATCAAACTTCCTGGAACACCTGAGGTAAAAGAGAGCGCACCCGCCATCCCCGATGCAATTGCGAGAACCAAATCTGCATAACTCACCTGTATGCGGGAGGCGATTTCCGGATTTGTCACGTCCACCGGGGCAAACCATCCCAGGGCTATCGCGATGATCAGGGCAACGGCAATCCCGGTAGAGATTGTCTTGAGGGATCGTTTCGCCAATGCTGAGTCGCCCAGGGTTGCTGCAAGTGCCATTCCCATATTTGGGCCCAGCAGCGGCGCAATGACCATGGCGCCGATGATAATGGCAACGTTAGCGCGCAGGAGGCCGATCGCAGCGACGCAGGCGGACAGGAGGACCAACAGGATAAACGTGCGACCACCGGTAGAAACGCTGTTGATATCCTCGTACAGCTCCTCGCGATAAATTCTTTTCGCTTCACTCTCACTTTTTTGATTCTCTTCATTTATCTCAGGCTTTTCTTCCACTTCTAGACGAGGAATAACAGCCTCCACCGGAGTGACGATCACCCGAAAACCCTCTTGAAAACCAAAACGATTTTCAATGAAATCCAGCACCGGTTCGGTCATCTCCGCGTCGAGAAGAAGCTTGACCTCGTTCCTGTTTTTCTCTTCAATCTCGTAATGCTCGATGATGCTGAACTTTTCTGTCAGGTCATCCAATAATCCAGAACTGTCTTTGGGAAGGTAGATATGAGCGAGTCTCAAAGCCATGCAATAGCCTGCCCTATAGGAAGTTAATTTTAATCATGCGCACCAACGGCAACTTTTTGCTGTGAGTTCGCTGTAAAATCGATTGCCACTGCGTCTGTCAGGATTTTTTTCATACGTTCATCAGGGCGAAAAGGCTTGCCTTTTTCAATGCCGATTGAGGCAAACAGACCGCGCGTTTCCGGATCCAGCATATCCAGTGGCTCCTTCTGAATCACCTTCATAGCCGGGCGGGAGGACGAGGTACTTGCCGCCCTGTCCCTTGTCCGGGCCGGCGGGATCCAGGTCCTGGACGTATCGGAACCAGGCATCGTTGAAGGCGCTGAGCATGCCCTTGATAAATCTACGGTTTCTGTTTTCTCACAGTGTGTTCTGGTGGTTTTCCCGTCTTTCATGATCACGGGGATGTTGTCCTTGTTCATCAGGAGCCGCAGGTCATCAATCGGGTTGCCTTCAACCAGGACCTTCTGGCCCATGGCCAGCTTCTCGCTCTTACCGTCCAACACATTGACGTTCTTAAAGAGCGCCTGTTGAAAGACGGACGCCGCCTGTGCAAGAGCTGGATGTGCGAAGGCCAGCCGCATGGCCATGAGGATGCATAGGTTACATAAACGTAACCTTACCGTTATGAACGTCGTACATGGCGCCGGCCAGTCCGATTTGACCCTTGTCGACCATGCCCCGTAAAATAGGACTGCGCTCGCGAATGCGTTCAACGGTCAGCACAACGTTTTTATCGGCTACGGCTTGGACAAATTTATCATTCTTCGAAGATCGGG
>CAZXBD010000236.1:0-41567 GCA_964638305.1 uncultured Geobacteraceae bacterium
TTGAGGGGCTGAGTATTGAAGCCCGCGCGTATAAGGCTGACGCTGCCAAGCCGGAATCTCTGTCTCAAGTTGTCGATCAGATCGTCAATGACCTCGGCAAAATCGCAATTCTGGTCAACAATGCCGGCATGTTCGCAGCCGGGACGATCGGCGAAATCGATTACACCGAATACCGCCGCATTATGTCAGTCAACGTCGATGCACTCTTCACGACGACTCAAGCGGTACTCAAGACCATGCCCGACGGCGGCCGCATTATCAATATCGGCAGCGTCCTCGGCGAGCGCGCCACGACCGCTGGCCTCAGCGTTTATAATGCCAGCAAGTTTGCCGTTGCAGGCCTAACTCGCAGCTGGGCCAAAGACCTCGCTCCCAGAAACATCCTGGTGAATGTCGTTCAGCCGGGGCCTATCGCCACGATCTTGAATCCGGCCGATGGGCAGAACTCCGACTTCATGCGCGGGCTCACAGCTCTCGGCCGTTACGGAGAGCCACACGAGGTGGCGGGCCTGGTAACCTTCCTTGCCGGTCCGGAAGCCACATACATCACCGGGGCGACCATCAACGTCGATGGCGGCTGGAACGCCTAGCCAGATCGTGGCCACGCTAAAGAGAATGGGGACACACAATTTGTGTGTCCCCGGAATTGGAACAGGGATTATGTTTCCAGGTCCCCCCACCCCAAATTGGCGAAGATTGAGAGTATGACTCTGACACTTCTGGATGGTGGCCTTGGCCAGGAACTTGTGGCTCGTTCAGCGATTCGGCCAACCGGGCTCTGGTCCGCCCAGGTCCAGATCGATACCCCAGCTCTCGTACAACAGGTGCATCGCGACTATTTTCTGGCCGGTGCAGATGTGGCTACCACCAACAGCTATGCCATTCACCGCGACCGACTCAAGCGTTATGGGCTAGAGGAACAGTTCGCTGATCTTCATCGCCAGGCATGCCAGCTTGCCGTCTCGGCCCGTGATGAGCACGGCCACGGTCAGGTGGCTGGTTCGCTGGGGCCCATTGGCGGGTCCTACCGCCCTGAACGAGCACCTTCGGTGGAACAGGCCGCCGAGCTTTATGCTGAGATTGCCCGGCTGCATGAACCCTACGTCGATGTCATCCTGTGCGAGACCATGGCTTCGATCGAGCAGGCGCGTGGAGCCGTGATGGGCGCACGGGCAAGCAGCAAACCGGTGTGGCTGGCGGTGACTGTTGATGACCGGGATGGAACCAGGCTCCGCTCGGGGGAACCTGTGATTGACGTGCTGCCTCTACTGGAGGAATTCAAGCTCGAGGCGCTGCTGGTCAATTGTTCGGTGCCTGAAGCGATCGATCAGGCAATCCCGCTGCTAGCGGATCAATCGCGGCCGCTTGGCGCTTACGCAAATGGTTTTGTCAAAATCAACGAGGACTTCCTGGCTGACGGCGCGACGGTTGAGGTTCTGGAAAAGCGTTCGAACCTCGGTCCGACAGCATACGCGGATTTTGTAGAGGGCTGGATCCGTCAGGGGGCGACTATCGTCGGCGGTTGTTGTGAGGTAGGCCCCGCACATATCCAGCAACTGGCCCGGCTCCTGAAAGAGGCGGGTTGAGATCGGTGTATAGAGGATGGGGACACACAAATTGTGTGTCCCCGGAATTATTTGTTGTCTAGATCGAGAGGCAGATTATTGATAACTTTATAGAGGTTTTCTTTTGAGCCTTCAGTGAGACCGGAGTAAGTCACATAATATTCTTCGCCATCGGCAGCTATTTCATAGTCGATCAGCAGATAATACTTGTTCACCAGCATCAGCCTGGCTTTACAGACTCTTCCTTCCTCGGTGACTTCAACTGTTGCAATCTCTTTGAAACCCAAAGACCTTTTAAAGTTAAACTGATCACTGTCTTGCGCAATATCGCGATACAAAGCATCTTTCACACCGGTCAAGGCAATCTCATTGTCGCATTTTGGTGATGCGTTGTCTTTTGAACAAGAAGCCAGCAAACAAACAAGTCCCAGGACAATGGCTCTAACCAAGGAAGTCGGATCCATTCTTAATCTCTCTTCTTAGCCTGCGCCATGGTGATCAAGAAATTCAGCAAAAGCATCAAACACCGTGCCGATATCTGCATCCGCAATATCGAGATGCGTGACCAGGCGCAGTTGGCCGTAACCGCCAATCAGGATGCCGCGTTGCTGCAGATAGGCGGTCAACGGCTGTTGTAATTCGACAGCGCAGTCGATAAAGACCATGTTGCTCTGCACCGAGGCGAGATCGATGCGCAACGGCTCAAGCTGACTCAACCCTTTTGCCAGCTGGCGGGCTTTGGCATGATCTTCAGCCAGCCGGTCGAGCTGATGCTGCAAGGCAAACAGGCCGGCAGCAGCCAAAAACCCTGCTTGTCGCATACCGCCGCCACAGGTTTTACGCCAGCGGTGCGCTTCGCAGATAAAATCCTTCGGCCCGACCAGCACGGAGCCGACCGGGGCACCGAGCCCCTTGGAGAGGCAGATCGAGACGCTGTCGTAGTGCTGAGAGATCTTTTGCAGGGCAACACCTTGCGCGACCGCCGCATTGCCGAGACGAGCGCCATCGAGGTGCAGCGCCAGCTGCTGTTGTCGGGCGAAGCTGGCCGCTTCCGCCTGGTAGTCGAGCGGCAGAACCTTGCCGGCCTGAGTGTTCTCAAGGCAGAGCAACCGGGTGCGGGCAAAATGACTGTCGTCTGGTTTAATCGCTGCGGCAACCTGCGCCAGGTCGAGCGAGCCATCAGCGCCAAAATTAAGCGGCTGTGGCTGGATGCTGCCGAGGACGGCCGCCCCACCCCCTTCATATTTGTAGGTGTGGGCCTGCTGGCCAACGATATATTCATCGCCGCGCTGGCAGTGAGTCAGCAGAGCGATCAGGTTGCTCATGGTGCCGCTCGGCACGAACAGGCCGGCTTCCTTGCCGGCCATTTCCGCCGCCACATCCTGCAGCAGGTTAACAGTCGGATCCTCACCGTAAACATCGTCACCGACATCGGCCCTGACCATAACTTCGCGCATCGCAGCGGTTGGCCTGGTGACGGTGTCACTGCGCAGGTCAATTGTGTTCATCGAATACCCTTAGTCTGTTTTTAAACCTGTCTACATAAGTAATCGATATAGATAGATAATTTTATTTAGGGAGGTGTTACAGGAACGGCCATTTTCTACACTCTCTCGATACACGTCTCACCTTCATTCCTTGAGTTGTTCACATAACTCGACACCGGATACATCTCCAGCACATCCTCCTTAGGTGCAATCAGGATGTCCTGCAATACGTCGGTCTCGTTAAACTCAGGATCAAGCCAGGTATCATAGAGCTCGCTCTCTAAAACAACGGGCATACGATCATGGATTCGTGTCAACTGGTGGGTAGCGGCGGTCGTGATGATCGTGCAGCTATCTATCGCCTCACCGGTAATATGGTCTTCCCAGACATCCCACAGGCCAGCAAAGGCGAGAGGTCGCTTATCTGCTCTATAGATGTAGTAGGCCTGCTTCTTGCCACCCTGCTTCTGCCATTCGTAAAAGCCGCTGGCAAGGACCAGGCATCTTTTGGATTTGATTGAGTCTCGAAAGAGTGGCTTGTGTGTGAGGGTTTCTGCACGGGCATTAAAGGCCGCGGCTATGAAGCTTTTATCTTGCACCCAGTGAGGGATGAGGCCCCATCTGAAAGGTTCAAGTTTTCGACTATTGTCTTGTTCTATGATGGCGGGGATTTGGAGTGTCGGCGCAATGTTGTAGCCCAGTGTGAAAGGGAACGCACTGTCGATATCGAAGTGAGTCTTTAAGGAGTCTGCTGATATGCCTGCTGTTGAGATACGTCCACACATTTTTCAACCATACCACAAAAGAAGGAGCTACCCATAATTAGTAGCTCCTCTGTTATCAATTCCCACTTAAATGAGCTGCGTCAGAATGGGGATGCTTGTTTCAAGTGTCCCCAATTCCAATTCCTTTGATCTTCATTTTATCACTCTCCGTCAAGCACCTTACGTACGGTCAGTGCCAAATCCTGCTTGGTCAAAGGCTTCATGATAAACTTCTTGATTCCAATCGACTTGACTGTCTCGATCGATATCGTCGCACTATACCCCGTACACAGGATAATTGGGATATCCGGCCGAACAGTAAGAATCATCTCAGACAATTGAATTCCTGTGAGGATCGGCATGGTCTGATCCGTGAAGATCAGGTCAAAGGCTTGCGGATTGGCGCGGAACAGCTCAAACGCATCAATACCGTCGGTCGCCGTTGTGACTTGATAACCGAGCGATTCGAGGGTCTTCTGTCCCAGGCGAACGAGAGTCTCTTCATCATCGACAAAAAGAATCCGCTCATCGCCCTTGGGAAGAGTCTCTTGTTGAGTGTCCTCTCTCGTTTCTTCATCAAACAGTCGAGGCAGGTAAACCGTGAACGCAGTCCCCTCGCCCGGTCTTGACCACACGGTGATTGCGCCGCCATGCCCCATGATGATGCCATGGACCACAGAGAGCCCCAACCCGCTGCCTTCCCCTGTCTCCTTGGTCGTGAAATAGGGCTCGAAAATATGTTCAAGTATCGCCTTGTCCATACCGTGACCCGTGTCGGAAATGACAAGGCGGACATAGGCCCCTTCATGAAGTTCGGGTGAGGAGGCCGCGAGCTTTGCATCCACATCAAAATTGTCCAGAGTGACCTTGAGAGTGCCGCCTTTCTCCTGCATAGCGTGATAAGCATTGGTGCCCAGGTTCATGATGACCTGGTGAATCTGGGTTGGGTCAGCGAGTACAACGCCAGCATCTTTGCTGATCTTCTGGCAAAACTCGATCGTCTTCGGGATGGTGGCCCGCAACAGATCAAGAACCTCCTTGATGATCGGGTTGATCAAGGTTGGTGAACGCTCCTGCTCCACCTTTTGACAAAACATCATAATCTGCTGAACCAGCTCTTTGGCACGGTGGGCTGCCGTCAAGACTTCGATCAAGGCAGACTTGCTTTGTGATTCTGCCGGCAGTTCAGCCATGCTGAATTCCGTATAGCCGATGACAGCCATCAGAATGTTGTTAAAGTCATGAGCGATGCCACCTGCGAGCGTTCCAATAGCCTCAATTCTCTGGCTCTCGCGAAGCTGTTTTTCCAGTTCTCTCTGTTCTGTAATGTCATTATAGATTCCGAGGATTCCAACGACCTCACCAACTGCGTTGCGCAAAGGAACCTTGCTGGTCAGAAGTATGGCGTTCTTGCCATCAGCCTGTAGTTGGGGTTCTTCGATATCGAGTAACGGTTCGCCGCTCTCCATGACGTCGTGATCGCATTGACGGTAGAACTCGGCTTCCTGCTTTTCCCAGGCCAGGTCAAAATCGGTTTTACCAATAATATCTTCTGGCTTGCCAAACCCGGCCACTTCAGCAAAATTCTGGTTGCAACCCTGGAAAACGGAATCACGGTCTTTCCAGAAAACATAATGAGGGACGTTATTAAGGACATTTTCCAACAGGACATTCTTTTCCGAAAGCCTTTGTTGAGCCGTTTTGCGTTCGCTGATATCCCGGATTGATTCAATGGCACCAACGTAATTGCCCTCTTGATCAAGCAGCGGTGAAGCGGTTGCCCATAAATTGGCGTATTTGCCACTATGGTAGATGGTAAGGGTCGTTTCAGCACACAGGATGTCGCCATGTTTTTCGACATAATCATAGTGCCCGCTGTTTTTAGAAACATCACCATAAACAGCATCGATCAACATGGGGCTCCGCTTACCATAGAAGACCATGGAGTATTCGTAGTTGCCTTTGCCGAGGATGGCATCCTTATGCACATCGGTCATTTCCTCCATGGCCCGGTTCCATGCCACGACCCTGCTGTCCTGATCGATAACAAAGGTCGCATCAGGCAGGAATTCAATAATGTCTTCTAATTGCCGGTGTGCAACACGAAGCTCTTTTTCTGCCTTGCGTTGTTCAGCAGAGGCCCGTTTCGATTTGAAACCGAACAAGACCGCAACCGTCAACACTATAGTACCGACCAGGAACAGGAACACCGAAGACTTATGAATGAGATTATCCAGGGCGGCTTTGCGCTCCGTGATGTTGTAATCGATCTCAACCGCACCGACAAATTGCCCGGCGCGCTTAATCGGCACACAGGTCTGTACCACAGAGGCCTTCGCAGGCTTCCCTTCCGGGGAGATATAGGAGAGATAACTGATACGGGTGTAAGCACTACCCTGGGCGACCTTTTCGACGAAATAGGCCTGGCGATTGATCCGGTTGATCTCCTCGCTGGCCGTTGAAAAAGCAATCTGCCCATCCGCGGAGAAGATCTTGAGTTTGACCAGGCCGAAAGTACGCTTGACCTCATGCATCTCTCTGACCAGATCGCCGAAAGCAGGCTCTTCCTGCGGAACACCCTCAATCTCGGGGAAGACATAAGACGAGATATGTATGGCGATACGGGTGGTATCCTGTTCCGTTGCCGCAATCAGCAGCCGGTAAATTGCCGGTTGCAGATTGAAAATATTGTAAGCCGGAAGCATGACCCCCGCCAGGGCAGCGATGAGCAGTGCGATGGCCAGTAATTTTGTTTTTTGCATAATTGTTTTTCTATTCTTTGTGTACTCGGCATTAAAAGCATGGCGAATCGATTCACGCAAAGTTTATACAAGATATGCCTTCTGACAAGGTTGAGACCTGGGGACACACACGGTGTGTGTCACTGTTCCCGCCCTATCTCTCTTGGGACTAAACTATTCTTGCGGATTTTGGGGACACACAAATTGTGTGTCCCCGAAGACTGAAAAGAGAGATGCAAATATACCATTCGAGAACGCAGTTGTGAAAAGCTTTGTGAGGATCAGAAATGTTCTTTATTGTGGTGGCATTAGAATTGGTATTGTGTCCCCCTATTCAAGAAACGCTTCACGCCAGCAGTCTGTCTTGTTGAACCGTCTCTATCTTGAAGAAAAAGTTTGTCGCAGTATACTTCTCACACAAAGTTCATCCACTGGGGACACATTGCTTATATCGCCCCAAACTCATGATGTGTTTCTGAATCCCGTGCTTGATCTGCCAGAGGAGAAGACTATGCGTTATCTATCAGTCTTGATTGCGGTGACCTTGACAATGTTGTTCACCAGCGCTTGTCAGGAGGAATCTCAACCGGTTGCAAAAGAGGCCCCGAAAAATGTAATCGAGCAGGAAAAGAAGGTAGCAACCTCAGCGGCGGCGACTGCCGACGAAAATACCAAAAAAGTCATGGAGCACATCAAGGAAGAGTCGCACAAATCTATGGAGCATGCCAAGACACAATCCCACAAGAAGATGGATGCGTCTCACGAGAAAATGGGTGAAATGCACGATGGCATGATGCCGGCGACCTTCAGTGAGGAGACGCTTGCAACGGGTAAGTTGGTTTACGAACAGACGTGTGCCGCCTGCCACACAACGGGGCTCGCCGGTGCGCCTAAAATGGGCGACAAGGAGGCCTGGAGCGCTCATATCCAGCATGGTCAGGATCACATGGTGGAATCAGTCATTAACGGCAAAGGGGCGATGCCGGCCAAAGGTGGTAACGCCAGTTTGAGCGATGAGGAGGTCAGGGCCGCAGTGAGTTATATTATCGAACAGAGTCGTTAGTCTTTGCTTGGAGACACACAAGTTGTGTGTCCCTAATTCCCAGTGAGCTGTCTCCTGCAATTGGTGCCCACTATTCTACAACGCGAAACCGTGGTTAGGGGTCAGGTCTACACATTTCACAAAAAATGCACAGAGTCTCACTCTAAAGACGTAAACAAAACAGATAAAGCAAAGGCATTATTTACAGGGATGTATAGTATAAACAGGATGTGAGGAACTTATTTAAAATTCAAGACCGTGGTTTGGGGTCGGATCTACACATTCCACAAAAGAAGCACCGTGATTCACGCAGAAGAGTAGAGCAAAACATTTAAAACAAAAGCGGTATTTACAGCAAACTTTGTTCAAAAACTTTAGAACCTGCCTGCGGCGCAAAAGCAGGGTCAGGCAGCTAGTGCCAGACCCTTGAAAAGATTTACAGGGATGAAGAGGATGAATGGGATCTGTGAAACTTAGGGAAAACTTTCAAGAAGAGTGGCATCGGGGTGCATCGATCCGATAAAAGGATGCATCTTGTTTGGCCTTTATTCAAAGCCTGCGAATCATCCCCTCCTGGGCCACAGAAGCCACCAGCACCCCCTCACGCGTAAACAGGTTGCCGCGGCTGAAACCGCGCCCATGAGACATGCTCGGGCTATCCATGCTGTAGAGCAACCACTCATCCATACGGAAGTCGCGATGAAACCACATGGCGTGATCGAGGCTGGCAGCGCGAATCTTGCCCTGCGTGAAGTTCAAACCATGCGGCAATAAAGCCGTGCCGAGCAAAGAATAATCAGATGCGTAAGCCAGAACCACCTTGTGCATGACCGGATCGTCCGGCAAAGCGCCGACGGTCTTGATCCAGATATCCCGCAACGGCGGAGCCGGCTCGGGGTGGAGCGGATGGGTTGGCTGAACGGGGCGCAACTCGACAGGCCGCGTCCACTGCAAAAACCGTTCGAGCTTATCCGGGATATCGGCCAGGGCCTGCTTGCCAAGCTCTGTCATGTTAAGCAGACCTTCCGGGCCCGGCACATCGGGCATCGCGCATTGGTGCTCGAGCCCCTCTTCCCTGACCTTGAACGACGCCGACAGGTTGAAGATCGGCTTGCCGCGCTGGATCGCCACAACCCTGCGTGTAGTATAACTGCGGCCGTCACGAATCCGATCGACCTCGTAATCGACAGGGGCATTCTTATCGCCGGGACGCAGAAAATAGCCGTGCAGCGAATGCGCCTCACGGCCCTCAACGGTCTGGCTGGCCGCAAACAGCGCCTGGCCGAGAACCTGACCGCCGTACACATTGGGGCTGCCGATGTCGCGGCTGTCACCTTGATAAAGATTCTCTTCGAGACGCTCGAGAGTCAAATGTTTGAGCAGGTCCTGCATGATATCTTTCATCGTGCTTCCGTGCGAGTCATGCCATTACCACCTGGCCCTGAGAGTTTTAAAAAGAAAAACCATTGTCATTACGTATAAATAGACCAAAACAAGCCCTTACTCAAGATTTATAATACCCATTTGGCCCAGGAAGCAAAGAGACCCTTTCTTATTGATCGATAGAGATTCCCAGTTCACTCAATCTCGTATTAATCCGTTCTGTCAGCACGTCTTCAAAGTTTTCGTTCCACAACCGCACATACTGCTGGCCTTCGGCCGCAATCTGCGAGCTGACCTTTAACGATTTGCGCGCCACGTCGGTCTGGTAAAAAGACAAAAGCTGGTGAATTTCGTCGGCCGTGTAGTAACGCCGGTAGATCGGCACCAGGGCATCGAGAAGACGCCGGTGTTCATCTTCTGTGACGCGTTGCAGCTCTTCGGCAACCATCTGCTGCGCCTGCTCTTCCGGCACTTCTTTAGCCATCAGGAAAGCACTGAGCTGATCAGAATAGTTCTTCTCGACAGTTGCCATGATCCGCTCGGTGAGGCTGTAACGAACCAGCTGTTCGGCCTCAGCGGCCTGCTCCGCTGCCAAAGTTGGAACCGGCGAAGGAGTGGCTGCACAGGCTGACAGAATGATGGTCAAAAAAAGCGTTGTCAGGAAACGCATAACGTCTCTCCTTAATCTGGGGAATCCGGGTGCAGAACCAATCATATCAAGCCAAAACGGTATTTACAGGGATGAATAGGATAAACAGGATGTGAAAAACTCTGGGCAAGACTCAAAACCGAGCTATGGGGTCGGGTCTGCACATTTCACAAAAAATGCACCGTGATTCACGCGGAGACGCAGAGGCGCAGAGCAAGATATTTAATGCAAAAGCTTTATTTACAGGGATGAAGGGAATAAATGGGATGAAATCTGAGGACAGGCGCGTGTTAAGTGTTCTCAATCCTAAAGGCCCGTTACTTTGGCTGCGCAAACCTTGTTCAAAAACTTTAGAGACTGCCTGCGGCGCAAAAGCAGGGTCAGGCAGCTAGTGCCAGAGCCTTGAAAGGGATGCAGCGTGACTCACAAAAAAAAGCCCCACAGTTCTGGAGGTAGAGACTGTGGGGTAAGTTTTATTTTTTAGGAGGTTTTGAAAAAGGTTTCTCGGGCCCGCCTGCCACAGCAAGCCTTCGATGGTTGTTAATTTAACGAATCTTTCAACAAAAATATACGTGCTGTCCCGTAAACCTTTAATCGAGAGTTCACGAAACTGAACTGTGCAAAGACGTACTACAAAGGTTGCTTTTGATAACGTTCAACAAGAAGACGCTGTTCGCCTGGTGTTTGGGACGTCTCTTTAAGAGCTTGTTTGACTCTCCCTGAAAATACCGGATAATTCATAATAATACTTATTCACATATTTTTATAAAGGTGACCATGAAACACATCAAATTCATTTTACTTTCGACGCTACTGCTTGCTGGTTGTGAAACTTTCAGTCAATACAATCAATACCAGAATGACGTAGAGGATAATCAATATTACTCGCAACAGGTACATGCAGATCCCGCTGCGGCATATGTCGGAGAGTGGACTGCTACAACCGGTGTTGGGATGAGAGCTATAAAGATAAAAGAAGATGGCAGGATCAAAGTGTGCCTCTCTCCCAGCGGAGGAACCGCGAACGGGGAAGTTCATCTGGCCAACAACACTCCGGTTTTCATCTTAGAATCCGGAGCAAAGGCCAGAATTTTAAGCATGGAGAAGGAATCCTTACTGCTGGAAATCTATGGCAAGCATGAACGATATTATCGAGATCTGGTTCCTGATACATGTAAATCAATATTTACCAATTTCAAGTGAGTCATGCAAAACCTTGGCAGGTACCGCTATCTGCAACCGAGTTTCTTCTCCGGACTGCTCGATGACCCGGTCATGTACATCAATGTCAGGCCGACCGGTCGCGGCATCCTGCTCGACTGCGGACAGCTCCACCACCTGGCGAAACGTGTGCTGTGCTCTGTTGATGCCATTTTCGTCAGCCACGCCCACATGGACCATTTGATGGGCTTCGATCACCTTGTTCGGCACGTCCATGTTGCGTCGCGCACCATAGCGCTCTATGGACCACCCGGAATAGCAGAACGGATCAGCCACAAGCTTGCAGGCTACGACTGGAACCTGACCGAGGAGTCCTGGTGCACTATAGAGGTTTACGAAGTTCATACGGAACAGATCAAGCAATTTGAGTTTGCCGGCAGTCGAGGGTTCACATTACGACCGGGGCAAATCATCCCCCGCCACGACCGAATCATCTACCAAAGCCGACATCTGCAGATTGAGGCCGAGATCTGCGACCACAAGATCCCGACACTTATCTTCCGCATCACCGAAGCAGAATCTTTCCTGCTCGACCGGCAGCGGTTGCTTGAAGAGGGTCTGCGGCCAGGACCATGGCTCAGGGAATTGCAGAAGCGCTTTTATGCCGGCGACCTGCACGCCGGGCCGATTGAGGTCTGGAAAGATACCGCAGATGGGCAGAAGATCGAGACGGTCAATGATGCAGGAGCTCTCTACCGAAAAATCTGTCGTGACGTGTCGCCTGCCAGCATCGGTTATGTATGCGACGTCGGCATGACCGCGGAGAACCTGGACAAGATTTGCGACCTCATGAAAGATGTCACACTACTGGTCTCGGAGTGTACCTTTCTCGCTGAAGATGAAGAGAAGGCGCGCATCTCCTCCCACCTTTGCACAAACGACCTGAACCAAATCAGCCGACACATCAAGCCGCAGCTTCTGCTGCCGATACATCTGAGCAAGTCATACATCAAGGACACCCAACGCCTCTATGCGGAGCTTGACCTGCCGCACGGAACACAACTTTTGCAACTGCCGGGCTACATGACGCCACGCCCTCTGCTACCGGCCGAGCTGCCAAACCCCACTCCCCGGCAGTGATTAGGGGTCAGGTCTACACATTTCACAAAAAATGCACAGAGGCTCACTCTAAAGACGCAAACAAAACAGATAAAGCAAAGGCATTATTTACAGGGATGAATAGGATAAACAGGATGATATCGGGGGACATTTACGGGGGTCAGGCGCGAGTAAGTGACCTCAATCCTTAAGATCCGTTATTTTGGCAGCGCAAACCTTGTTCAAAAACTTTAGAGTCTGCCTGCGGCGCAAAAGCAGGGTCAGGCAGCGAGTGCCAGACCCTTGAAAAGAATGCAGCTTGATTAACGCAGAGGCGCTGGGACAGGGGGCAAAACATTTAACGCAAAATCTTTATTTACAGGGATGAAGGGGATAAAGGGGGTTTGAGAGACGAGGGGACTTAAACCATTCTAAACGCGGCTTATTATCTCAACGCCCAGGATAGACTTATATTCAATAGCAAGGATTTCAAGCTCTTTGGTCCCGGAAGGCGTTTTAACTTTAGCGACATCACCCACCTCTTTGCGCATGAGGGCATTGCCAATGGGGGACTTCCAGCTCACCAACCCTTTAGCGCCATTGTATTCGTCGGCACCTACAATAGAATATATTTTCTCTTCCCTTTCTTCGTCCTCAACTGTGACGGTCGCACCGAACAAAACGCGGCCAGCAGCGGTTTTGCCCTGGGCGGCGGGATCAACGATTTCAGCGTTCTCAATTCTTTTGGTCAAAAAATGAATCCGGGAATCAATTTTTCTTAAGTGGCGCTTGCCGTATATGTATTCGGCATTTTCCGAGCGATCCCCCTCGGCGGCCGCATCGGAGACGCGTCGTACTGTGTCGGGCCGCTTCACATAAAGCAAGTCCTTGAGTTCGGCCCGCATCTGTTCAGCGCAGTCCGGGGTCATATAGATCGGGGTTTCTGTCGACATGGCTCTTATTTGCCTCACTTTTGTCTTTCTGTAAAGAGTCTTATCACACCTACGCCCTTTATGTGAGGCGAAGCAAGCTTTTATCTTAAAGACAGGATTGTTGAACTCTGCCGAAAATCAATCTCTTTGCAGTTGCAGCATTTCGTTTGCTTGCTAGTATGGGCAGTATAGATTGTGATAATTAAGTGAACCCCTGTAAAAAGAGTTGTTGCCCTATGACCACACAAAGTTACAATTTTCAGCAAGTACATGAGGCTTATCGCTCCAGGATTACCAGGTACCTTGCAGTGCTAGCGGGCGATGACAATGCAGAGGACCTCTGTCAGGAGGTTTTTCTTAAAGTTGACAAGGGCCTCATAGATTTTCGTGACGAGGCTAAACTTTCCACCTGGATCTACCGTATTGCCACCAACACCTACCATGACCATTTCCGTAGTCGTAGCTTCAAACAGCAGCAGAAAGAGAATCTCTCTCCAACGGAAGAAATTGATGTTTTAAAAGGTGAGACCCCAAGCATCGCTGAGCAGCCTCCGGTTGCCGAACATGGGGCAATCAAGAAAGAGATGATCACGTGTATCCGTGGCTACATCAATCAACTCCCTGAAGACTACAGGGTTGTGTTGCTGCTAAGCGAAGAAGAAGGATTCAAGAATCGCGAGATTGCGGAAATTCTGAAGATCAGTCTGGACAATGTCAAAATCCGCTTGCACCGGGCCAAGGCAAAACTTAAAGAGCTTCTAGAGGGTAACTGCGAATTCTATCTCGATGATCAGAGTGAAGTTGCCTGTGACCGTAAACAAGGCTGTGATTGAACATGGTCTGCGCTCCCCACCGATTAAATTCTACACGCGATCTGTATCCTTTTAGTGCCTGCCTTCGTCTATAGAGACAAAAGGGAGGTGATCTTGATGACTACATTCGAAATTACACAATTCTGGTGGCTGCTGCCTTTGCTGTTGATCCTGGCTTGTTGCATTTTCTGTTGCACAGGATGCTGCCGCACCCGCAAAAGCAAAAATGAGGTAACAGACAGGAATCCGCTACAAAGACTTTGATGCTTTGGGTAAAGGGTGGATAGAAATTTAAGCCTTAGAGAAAGGAAGCATTGCCATGGACGAGAAATTAAAAGAAATGATCGCAATCGGAGCGTCTGTAACCGCCAACTGCATTCCCTGCATCCAGTACCACTTCAAAAAGGCTCGTGAAGCCGGCCTTACAGACGACGAGATTAAAGCCGCTGTCCAGGTTGGCAAGACGGTTAGAAAAGGTGCCGCGCACAAATGGGATGAGGAAGTAAGCGCACTTTTCTCTTCCTCAACTGAGGAACAAAAAGCCACTTGTGGCTGCGCATAGTTTTAGAGGACTGACGAGGAAGCAAACATCACCTTAACCTCTACGCGAAAACCGCCATTTTGGGCAAATCAATAGGGGCCAGGTCCATGACCTGCATTTGAAGCCTGCCAGCGGCGCAAAGGCAGGGAAGCCTTAAGATCAGGTGGCCCCTACCCTGTTTCTACTCTTGTCGCTGCGCAAAATAACATCAAGGGCTGCAATCAAAAGATTGAAGCCCTTTGCTTTTAACTATATAAACAAGGATACAATGACTTGCCCCTTATACAGGAACCGTGAATGAAAGACCTCTTTTTTGCTGCAGACCTTTTGACAGTGTTCCGACACGACAAATATTACGGCAATTCGAACAACCTATCAGTCGTGTTGCGTAAATTTGGCCTGGATTCTGTCGAACGCAGCGACAACATCGAGCAGATGTTTCACGCATTGGTTGTTCATATCATGGAACAACATGGCGAATCAGAGCCGTTCCTCGCTGGAACATTCATTTACCCCGAGGCTGTTGTCAAGCTGCTCAAAGAACATGGCTTGCCAGCCCCTGCCGCACTGCAGCCTGCGGGCACAACGAAAAACAGCAGCAACGCATCGATCGATCATGCCCAGTTCGAACAGTATTTCGATATTGTCTGCCGCAACTGCGGGACGGTCACTGACCCGCTCGCCACATCCTATCGCACCCCGATAGGGCGATTAATCTTTCGGACTTTTCTGGAAACGCGGCTCACCCTGGGCATCAACGCCACGGCAAGGTATGTTCTCGAGCACCTCAAGAATTTTGATACCGAGAAGGTCGTCACGTCGGTCAACGAAGACTCGGTGACCTGGTTAACCGATGAATCAAAAGAGAAATTAACCTCGGTTCAAACCATTGCGAAGTACGTTTTAAATTACAATCGTGAGCTTGACACCCTTTTGTGATTACAGTGATTTACGCAGAGGCGCAGAACAAAAATGCAAAAACATTATTTACAGGGATGAAGGGGATAAAGAGGATGAAATCGGGGAACATTTACGGGGGACAGGCGCATGTAAGTGTCCGCAATTCTTAAGATCAGCTACTTTGGCCGCGTAAACCTTGTTCAAAAATTTAGAGCCTGCCTGCGGCGCAAAAGCAGGGTCAGGCAGCTAGTGCCAGACCCTTGAAAAGAATGCACCGTGGCTCACGCAGAGACGTAGAGAAAAACATTTAACGCAAAAGCTTTATTTACAGGGATGGAGGGGATAAAGAGGATGTGAACCACAAGGGCAACCTGCAAAAAGAGTGTACACAAGCTTTTGAAACGTAACATCTCACTTGGCATAGTTATCAACAGAGTTGCACGAAAACCCCACGAAAAACCAATACCTGTAAGCTACCTGTAATCGAGATTTTTCTTTGAACTGCTCGATGGTTCGGTCATGTAGATCAATGCCCGGCCAAAGGCCGCGGCATCCTGCTTTAGTTGTAGCTGTCTTCTGCATCAACCAGGGTCGCGCTGTCCATCCCGGTCGGATTGATTCCCGGATAATAACGAATCGCAAGATACCAGGATTTCAGGTATGGTCGGACACCATGACCATATTCCTCGATCATTGTCTGCGCATAGTCGGCAAAAGACCTGCGACCAGACTGGATGTGGTAACCGGTAAGATCGAAACCTGCCTTGACCACCCGCGGATCGAGCTCCTCCTCGCCCTGGGGACGCGACACTTTCTGCCCCTGGCGATGTAACAACTTCTCATTCTGACTTGCCATTTTAATACCCTCCACTTTCTCAACACACTGAGGAATAACCTATATACATTAACAGGTTCACAGCTTATGTCAGCTGCAGAGCGTGTTTTTTTTGATATACAATCGAACGCTTATTTCCACATAAATTACCGTGATTAGGGGTCAGGTCTACACATTCCACAAAAAATGCGCAGCTAAAAACACCAGCCATGCAACAACCAGGTAACAAAATTATGTCCATAAGGCCTTGAGAAAAATCGATTCAATGGCAAGCTGTGAATTACGTATTTATGTTTGACGACGAGAGGAGCACATCATGCTTCAACATATCCGTATGATCCTTGTCATGGCCATGGCTTTACTGCTCGGTCTCAGCAGCCAGCTTGCCGCTGAGAGTACAAACGTGGCCAAGGCACCGAATGCAATCTGCCCTATCCTGATCGGCAGCGAGCTGCCGGCGATGACGCTGCAAGACCTTGAGGGCAAAAAATTTGACCTAAACAAGGCCATTGCCGAAAAGCCAACCATCCTGATCTACTTCCGCGGCGGCTGGTGACCTTACTGCAACCTCCAGTTGGGGGAACTGATCCGGATTGAACCGCAGCTTGTCGAGATGGGCTATCAGATCCTTGCCGTGAGCGCCGACAGCCCTGAGTATCTGATGCAAAGCAAACAAAAACATAAGATGAACTATCGCCTCCTTTCCGATCACAGCATGCAGGGGGCGATGGCGTTGGGGATTGCTTGGCAGGTGAACGCAGAGAACCTGAAGATGCTCCAGGGCTACGGCATAGACCTTGAGAAGGCATCGGGCGAGAAGCATCATATCCTGCCGGTACCGGCGGCCTTTGTTGTCGGTGTCGATGGCAAGATCAAATTTGTTTATGTCAATCAGGACCACATGGTAAGAGTGCCGGCGAAAGTGCTGCTCGTAGCTGCCAGGGCGGAGATGAAGTAAATTTTTAGTGGTTCGGGGCAGTTCTACACATGCCACAAAATGCACGACGATTCACTCAGAGCCGCAGAGAAAGGAAAAAGCTGAAGTTACAGGGATGAAGGGGATAAATGGGATGTAAGAAACAAAAAAGGGCACTCAATATTGAGTGCCCTCGGTTTTTTGCAGATGACAAAGGTGCACCGATCAGGCCTGACTAATCAGTTATTATCATCACGACCAAATGAACTGAATTCGCCAAGGTTGCTGAATTCCGCCCAGGCCAGATGCTCGTTGGGAGCATTGACAAAGCTGAAGATGTTTTCGAGAATATTGAAATGTTCATACTCTTCGGCGGCGATCTTCAGCAGCAAAGCCTGGATCTCCGGGTCAGCTTCTTTTTCCGCGGCCTCTTCGTAGAAACGATGACTGTCGGCCTCGAGTTTCATGGCGTGTTTGTAAGCATCGAGAACTCCGGCCATGTCTTTTACTCCCGCCTCATCCCTGGGTAGCAGAGAAAAGATATTCTGCGCGGTTTTGAGTGAATCACTCACGGCTGTGGCCTGGCTCTTATTACCCGCCTTAAGATCACGAAAAATCGCAAAGTGCTTGAGTTCATCCTCGGCCAGACTGGTAAAAATAGTTTTCAGGCCGGGCAGTGTCGCTGCACTGGCAAGGCTCTTGTAATATTTGTAGCCGTTATCTTCCATCTCCATCGCAAAATCAAATACGTTCATGAAACCTCCCTCAAAGATTAATTTTATTGTGCCTCTTCCACTCTAGTTGAGCTTTGGCCGCTGTCAACCCGGAGAGGTTAAGACAGATAAGTTGTGACATTTATGTTTGTGTAATAATCGATACAGGAAAACGTTGAAGCGACTCACGCGGAGGCGCGGGATTCGCGGAGTAATGCAGAGAGGAGAAAAATCTATTTACAGGGATGAAGGTGATAAAAGGGATGTAAAAATGAATGGTCGGGTGAAAAGAATACTATTCTTCCATTGGCTCTCTGGTGATGCCTTTCGGGAGATTATGATGGGTACTCTGTGCCGCAATTCTCAGACGACTCACGCGGAGGCGAGGGATTCGCGGAGCAATGCAGAGGGAAGAAAAGTATATTTATAGGGATGAAGGGGATAAAAATGATTATATGTAGCCACTCTATAGAGTCATGCCGGGCAATGCTTTAAGGGGCCAATCGCTCTATGACCCAATGATCAGCATTGTCACGCCGATAACGCAGCCGGTCGTGGACCCGGTTTTCCCCTTCCTGCCAGAATTCCAGCAATTCGGGAACAACCCGATAGCCTCCCCAATGCAGGGGGCGAGGCACAACCTGCCCTTCAAACTTCCGGGTCACATCTTTGAACTGCTTATCCAAAAAGGCCCGGTCTTTGATAACCTGACTCTGGGGCGAAGCATGGGCTTCGATCTGATGCCCCCTGGGCCGACTGGCAAAATACAAATCGGATTCGCTGGGCTCCAGAGGCTCCACTGCGCCTTCAACTCTGATCTGGCGTGATAATGGCAGCCAACAGAAGATCAGGGCAGCAAACGGAGTCTCCCGCAGCTCTTCACCTTTTCGACTCTCGCCATTGGTAAAAAAGACAAAGCCACGCTCATCGACCCCCTTGAGCAAGACGATGCGAGCCGACGGCTTGCCCTGCCGACTAGAAGTTGCGAGGGTCATCGCATTCGGCAGCGGAAGTTCAGCCTGTTCAGCTTCTTGAAACCATCGGCCAAACTGTTTGATGGGATCGGCATCCATACTGCCGGGCAGCAGCGGGGCCCTTTGTTGCTCGTTCATAAAACCTGTTTATCCTTCATCAGTTTCGGCACCTAATCATTCAGGTAGATCTCTCTGTAGCGCTTGATGTATAGTTGCAGATCCTCAACATGAACATCATCGGCAGCCGCCAGCATCTCAAAAGTCTTGAGCAAATGCTGGTCCTTGAATACCAGAGCCGCCGCCACATGGACCCTGCGGAATTCTTTCTCCAAAACCACCGCAACTTTAAGCATGTCCAGGAGTTCCTGATTGCCTTGTCTGGCTTCTTTCAGAATCTGCTCAAGGCGGGCAGACAATTCATCAGGATTTGGACATTTATCGCTGATGTTGTCCAGGATCTCGTTGGCGGATAGACGTAGTACCAATCTGAGTTGATGGGCATGGTCTTCCTCATCCCTCGCCATCTTTCTCCAGATCGCAGCCAGCTCTGCATCACAATGGCTGTTCCTTGAAAACTCATGATAAACTTTTGCCGCCATTTCTTCGATTTGGGCACACGTATTAATAAACTTGACCATAGTTTCTCCTAATCCTGTTTATTGGCCAACAGTCCAATCTGTATTTCGGAGATAAAACGCAACACGTAAAACATTACTTCTAATCGAGATCATTTCTCCAAACGGACAATGAAAGCATCAGCTTCGCGGATCGCCGCTTCCATCTCGCGGATCAGGGTCGAGACGTCGCCTTCGACGCGTCCCAGTTCAGACTGCAGCGAAGCAATCGCCTGGGCGTTGAGGTTATGCTTCAGGTAGAGCACCTGATCGCGTAGCGGCGTTAAAACCGGCTCAATCCTGGCCTCGGCGCGGCGCATGGCCTTCATTAAACTCTGGTAGTGGCTGCGCGTCTCTTTCAGCTTTTTGGCGCTGGAGCGGCGCAGGTTATCACTCGAATAGAGTTCGAGCTCGTCCTCCCATTCATCGAAGAGGGCCTCGGCGACATCCTCGACCTTGTCAATCCGTTCCCGCACTTCTTCGGCATGCTCTTCGCTGCTTTCGAGCTCGGCGTTCAACTGTTTGTACTTCTCCTCCAGGGTGCCGCCCTGGAAATTCAACACCGCGCTGAATTCCTCCAGCGCCGAGGCGAACTGCTCCTTGGCCTCCTGCTGACTGTCACGGGCATCCTCAACCCGGTCGACCAGGATTTCACGCTTGTGGATGCCAAATTTCTCCATGACCGCGTACTGGGTGCTGCTGCAGGCTGTCAATAAGGTCGGCAGAGAGAGGAGCAAGAGTAAAGTCAGACGACAGAACAGCTTATCGGGCATGGGTGGTTCTCCTTTGTGGCCGCGGGACACTCAGACCTTCTTAACAAACTCCGACTTCAACTTCATCGGCCCAATGCCGTCTATCTTGCAGTCGATATCATGATCGCCGTCAACCAGACGGATGTTCTTGGCTTTTGTGCCAACCTTGACCACCAGTGAAGAGCCTTTGACTTTGAGGTCCTTGATCACCGTCACTGTATCGCCATCTACGAGCAGGTTGCCGTTGGCGTCCTTGATGACTTTTTCTTCTTCGGCCAC
Organism: uncultured Geobacteraceae bacterium; assembly: GCA_964638305.1. Classification (GTDB taxonomy): domain Bacteria; phylum Desulfobacterota; class Desulfuromonadia; order Desulfuromonadales; family BM103; genus M0040. The sequence continues at coordinate 20,159 of CAZXBD010000236.1, forward strand.
CTCCTCGGTCGCATGCATACTCCATTCATGCGCACACTCCGGGCAAACGTACATATCCCTGTCTTCGTAGGTATACTCTGATCCGCATTCCACACAGTTCGGCAGTTCACTCATGTTGTCTGGTTCTCTTTCTGATGATTCGGCTAAAAAACGAATTGATATTTGTGAGGCATGAGATGCGTTACTCTTGCGACATATTTCACCGGGAGTTTTTGTTTGCACGAAAATGCGCTCATTCAAGGTTTCCGGGACGCTTGCAGAAGCGGCTTGAGAAACTTTTCAAAGGTGACCTGCTGCTTGGCCGTCAGCAGATCAAGCTCTCCACGATTATCGAGCAGAACGGTGCCCACGCCAATAACGGTTCGGGGCAGATAGCCGGTCCCGGCAACGATCAACTCTATCTCGTCGAGACGTTTGCTAAGAAGGTGGTGCAATACATCCAGGTCGATCTCCATAATCCGTTCTCCGGTAGATAAATTGTGATTCTCCTCGCGAGTATAAAAGATCGGCTGTCATCATACAATGGCGTAAAGGCTGAGTCGCAATAACAATTACGGTGACACAATACCATTGTGTCACCGTAATTATTTAGCTATGGAGGCGCATAAGCAAGGCAGGGAAAGGTTAAGCCAACTCGTCGACCGCCACCTTGTAGCGCGGGTCTTCGATCACATTGACCTCGATCATGCTGCCGGCGTTGTCGAGCAACAAACGACACTCGGCGCTCAAATATTTGAGCCGCAATTTCTTGCCCAGCGTCAGATAACGTTCGGTAAGGTTGCTCACAGCATCGATACCAGAGTGGTCGCATACCCGCGAATTGCGGAAATCAATCACCACCTCATCGGGGTCTTCGCTCGGGACAAACTGGTCCTGAAAGGAACGTACCGAGCCGAAGAAGAGCGGCCCATGCAAGCGATAGGTCTTGACCTCCTGCTCATCGACCGAGGTTTCAGAGTAGATGCGCCGGGCGTTCTGCCAGGCGAAGACCAGTGCCGAGACAATCACACCGACAGCCACGGCAATTGCCAGATCGGTAAATACGGTGACCGCCGAGACCAACACCAGGACCAGGGCATCGCTGCGGGGAATCTTGTGCAGGATGCGCAGGCTCGACCAGGCAAAGGTGCCGACCACGACCATGAACATAACACCGACCAGCGCTGCCACCGGAATCATCTCGATCAAGTCCGAAGCGAAGACGATGAAACTGAGCAGGCAGAGTGCGGCGGTGATGCCGGAGAGCCGACCGCGACCGCCGGAGTTGATATTAATAATACTCTGACCAATCATAGCGCAGCCGCCCATACCACCGAAAAAGCCGGTGACGACATTGGCGACCCCCTGGCCGATGCACTCGCGATTACCGCGGCCACGGGTTTCGGTCACTTCATCGATCAGGGTCATGGTCATCAAAGACTCTATCAAGCCGATAGCTGCGAGGATGACTGCATAGGGCAGAATGATCAACAACGTCTCCAGGGAGAACGACACCATGGGGAGATGGAATGGCGGCAGGCCGCCGGCCACCGAGGCGATATCACCGACGGTGCGCGTTTCGAGGTTCAGCCCGTGCACCAGTGCGGTGACGACAATGATTGCCGCCAGCGCCGACGGAAAAGCCATCGTCAATTTCGGCATGAAATAGATGATCATCATCGTTATCAGCACCAATCCAATCATCAGGTAGAGGGCCGGCCCCTGCATCCAGTTCAGCGTGCCGGCGGCGTCGGCAATCTTGAACTGTCCAAGTTGGGCGAGAAAAATGATGATTGCCAAGCCGTTGACGAAACCGAGCATCACCGGATGAGGGATCAGGCGGATGAATTTGCCAAGCCGAAACACTCCTGCGCTGACCTGAATAACGCCCATCAGCACCACCGCAGCAAAAAGATATTCGACACCGTGTTCCGCGACCAGGTCTATCATGACCACCGCCAGAGCGCCGGTGGCACCGGATATCATGCCTGGACGACCACCGATGACGGCCGTGATCAACCCGACCATGAAGGCTGCATACAAGGCGACCAACGGCTCGACACCGGCCACAAAGGCGAAAGCCACCGCCTCGGGGACCAGCGCCAATGAGACGGTCAGACCTGACAACAGGTCATCTTTGCAGGTGGTGCTTTTGCGTACCAGGAATTCGAACATCAAGAGTCCTTAAATAATTGATTTAGCGGGGAAATGAATTGACAAAAGACGCCGACTATAGTCTTCTGCGATGTCGCTTGCAAGTTAATAATCAACAACAAATGGAATACTTTACACGATACGGTACGTGGCCAGCAGAGCGACGATTTCTACAAAAAGAAGAGACTAAAGGTCGTTTCTGAGAGCATTTATTTCCACCGTTAAAGCGTGCAAAAACTTTTACAGATGAGTCAAACCAACAGATAAATAATCAAGTATTGCGCACCCTAAACAGGCCCTAAATTTTTTTCTTTACTTTTCAACTACTTACTGTGTTAGTATGCGCATGTAAGATTGTTTGTGTAATTTCGTCGCTCATCAGTTTGACATGGTGTCAGGATTGATCAGAACACACAGACCTATCAGGCTGCGTGTTTTTTGTATTTGAGCGATCGGGTTTTACACAACTAAAACGTTCCCAAAGGGAACATGGAGATTAAAATGGCAGAAGGTACAGTGAAGTGGTTTAACGACGCAAAGGGTTTTGGTTTTATCGAGCAGGACAATGGACCGGATGTGTTCGTACACTTCTCAGAAGTCCAGGGCGACGGTTTCAAATCTCTCGCCGAGGGCGACCGGGTGAGTTTTGATGTCACAGAGGGCCAGAAAGGCCCCCAGTCATCTAATGTATGCAAAATCTAAAAAAGTTTTTGCAGTGATCAGCACAAAAGCCCCACGGAAATCCGTGGGGCTTTTGTTTTTGGTATTGTTCATTTTTTGAAAACTAAAGGCAGCGCTAATCCACTCACCTGGTTCTGAACTGGTAGCTGTCGTGTTCCTCCTGCTTGATATCCGCTTTCACCTCTTCAACGCTGCGTTTGTAAATAATCTCGCGCCCCATGATGCTGCCTGAATAGGCCAGACTGTTGCGCGTGGGCGTCAGTTTGCACTTGACGTTGTGAATGCCTTCGCCGAGGATAATCCAGATCGCGTCGGCCTCTTTACTCGAGACCATGACCTCGAGAATCTTATCTCCCTCCACCTGTACCTTGATCTTTGCATGGGCCATTACGGTTCAAAGCTCCTGATGATCTTTGTTTCACTCAAACATTGAAGAGGAAGTGACAGATGTCGCCATCGGCGATGACGTAGTCTTTACCGTTGAGCTGCATCTTGCCCGCCTGCTTGACCCCCTGCTCGGAACCGGCTTCCATCAAATCGTCGTATTTTATCACTTCGACCCGGATGAAGCCACGCTCGATGTCGCTGTGGATCTTGCCGCCAGCCACCGGCGCGCTCGAACCTTTGCGGATCGTCCAGGCCCGGCACTCGTCCTCACCGGAAGTGTAGAAGCTCATCAGGCCGAGGGCGTCATAAAGGGCGGCGTTGATGCGGTCGAGACTCGTTTCGGTGATACCCATCTCGGTCATGAACTCCAGCCGCTCGGCATCGTCTTCGATCTCTGCGATATCGCTTTCGATGGCACAGGAGATGGTGAAGACGCCGGGGCCAAAATCCTTGCCGATGTCCTCTTCCGAGACGTTGTAGGCGTAGAGCAGCGGCGTGCGGGTGACAAACTCGAGGCTTTTGATCGCCTGCTCTTCGTCGGCATCGAGGGCTACGCTGCTGAGGAGTTGTTCCCCTTCCAGGGCGGCGTTGAAACGCTGCAGGATGCCCTCCTCCAGGATCTGTTCCTTGGAGGGGTTGTTCTTCATCTCTTTGGTGAGGCGCTGCAGGCGCGTTTCAACCAGCTGCATATCGGCCAGCAGCAGCTCCGATTCGATCATCGCCCGGTCGCGTTCCGGGTCTACCGAGCCGGAAGGATGGAAAATATCCGGTGAATCGAAGGAGCGGATCAGCAGACAGAGCAGATCGCAGCGGCGCGCCGAATCCATCCACAGGCGCGAGGTGCTGCTGTCACCGATGTCAGGGCAGAGCAAGAACTGGTTCTCGGCGTAGGTGGTCTTTTTCGGCTGATAAAGATCGCTTAAGGCGTCGACCCGGCTGTCGTGGATGGGGGCAACCCCCTCTATCGCTTCCCCCGGTTTGCGGGCGTCGGGCACATCCCGACCGGTGAGCAGGGTGAAGAGGGTTTTCTTGCCCGTCTGGGCGAGTCCGAGGATAGCGATTTTCATAAGCGGGTCCTTTACGGATGACAGTTTTTATATGTGGCGGACATTATACGCATTCCATAGGAATATATATAGTATCCAACCATCCTGCAAAAAAAGAAATCGGGGACACACAATTTGTGTGTCCCCGATTCCATGTCCCCGATTCCAGTACGGTCGAAGATGGGCAATGGCCAAATTCGTTCAAAGAGCCAGAATTGAACTCATGCCTTCAATATCGATAATATCACCCTTGTCGTTTGAGAAAACGTCATCTTGCAGAAAACTCTCCAGGGCGGCAAAGACCTCGGGGTCGTAATGGTTGTCCACATCCTTACGAATAATCTCCAGGGCAATCTCCGTAGGCAGGGATTCCCGGTAGTGTCGCTTTGCGGTTAAGGCTTCGAAGATGTCCGCCACGGCAATAATTCTTGCGCCCAGAGGAATCTCATCACCTTTCAGGCCATATGGATAGCCCGAGCCATCCAGCTTCTCATGGTGCGCCACGGCAAACATCGGCACGTTGCTTAAAGACTCACCAAAGTTGATCTGACGTAAGATGTCGCCGGTTTTCTCTGCGTGGGTCTTGATCTCGTCATATTCTGCCGGAGTCAGCTTGCCAGGTTTTTTAAGAATCTTATCGGCGATAGCCAACTTGCCGTAGTCATGCAACAGGGCAGCAACCCGGACCGATTCACTAAAATCCTGGTCGAGATTCATGACCCTGCAAATCGCCAGTGCAAACTCGGTGACCCGCTCTGAATGGCCCCTCGTCAGAGAGTCACGAGCATCGATACTGGCGGACATGACCTGTAGAAGGGTCTCAAACTGGTCGCCCTGCTCCTTGAGAAGGTTGACGTTATGTAAGCTGGTCCCTATGGAAGGGGCCACACCCTCAATAAGGCTGAGATCTGTCTGCACCAGCGGCCGCTCTGAAATGGGATTGTCCATCATCAGAACGCCGATCGGTTTTTCCTCGACACAGATCGGGCAACAGATCAATGACCGAACGTTTAATTGACTGGCAACGGTTCGACTGCGTTCGGTCAACTCTGGGAAATGTGATTCTACTTCATTGATGAGCATTGGCTTGTTATCCCGAAAACAGCGGACCAGAAAGCCTGTTGAATCTGGTTTGTCCAGATGAAAGGAAAGATCGGCCAATGTCACAAGCTGCTCTTTGGAGTAACCGTAACCGTTGCGAAAGGCGAGTTGGGTCTGGTCATGATTTGCCAGCAGGATGGCGCATCTTTCAAACTCCAACCTTGACTTCAGGACTTCGGTTACCTCACTCAGAATATTGTCAATTGTCGAGTCACGCTTCAGCACTGCCGCGATTTCTTTGACCGCCTTTGCGTTGTTATAGGTGATGCTGACCTGATCGACCAACTTCTCGGTAACATCGCTGGTCTGAATCAGGCTGTCGCGGAGTTCGGCTTTTTCCGCAATATCTCCGATGAAATTGATTGCAGCCAGAGCAACGAACATGATCGGCGAGAGGACGCTGAATGCCATCATCGGGTCGAATGCCAAGGCCACAGCAAATGTCGGCAGAAAAGCCCAGGTGCTTTTGTTGCGCAGCTTCCTCCAGCGTACAGAGGGTGGTGAATCCCAGCTGATTTCATAGCGGCAGGCAGCATCTCCGCGAAAAACGCACTCAGAGTGTTTGATGCCGGGCATGTTGTAGTTGAACAACATGACCCCGCACTCGAAAAAGCCTATACGGTTTTCACACTGAAAGGCTTCCTCTCTCACCCCCGGGCGGGGCGTGACGGTGAGCTCAACCGCGTTGTCCGAGATACAGGTGCATTCATAATCAGAAGAACGGGCTATCTTTGCTGAAAAGCGTCCGATCGTCTGGAACATGCGTTTTGGACCAAAAGCGCTCAAGGCATACTGCCGCAAAACCCCGAGGGCGTTGGCCGAGGCCGCAAAACGCCCTGCCTCCCGGGCAATCTGGGGGTTGCCGGTTCCGGCGACGGCCGCGTTGTAAAAGGCATTCACCTGCGCCTGGCTGAACCAGTGCCCCTCGTCATCAATTTCGGACAACCTGATGTCACACTGTTGTGACAGGCGCTCAAGATCGAGTCCCGGGTAACGTGCGCGGATCAACTTGCAGTAAACTGCTAGGATACGGCTGTTATATAGCTCTTGAGTGGCCATAGAGAGGTCTTGTCAGCAGCAGAGAGAAATTGTCCCATCCAAACGAAGAGACTCCAGTTAGACAAATAGCAAAATCAATGCCATCATGTTTCGGCATCGCACCGAGCAGCATCAGCCGTACGGCATGAGCCAGAGAACGGTTAATTTGTGTGTCTCCTGTGCGATGGTATAATGCAATAAAACTTTTACCAGGAGGATTTATGTCAGATAGCGTTAAAACCGAGTGCAAAGACCCGGCAGGTCATTGGCTGCATCTCTGTGAGCTCAGGAAACAGGGGAAAGAGAAGGAGTTGATGGATCTCATGAATGATCCGGGCCATACCTGCCTTAACTGCAATGCCGTCGCAAAACACGCCCAGAATCTTTGTAACCCGAGTCCATTTGCCAAAATTTGACCTCGGCCTGAAAGGCCGGGCACGAGAAAGGGGGGTTTATTATGAGTGAACACGCAGAGCTGTTTAAAGATGGAATCTTCAAAGGTTTTGCCCCGGACGAAACGGAAGCCTTCCTGCGCAGGTGCCAGGAGAACACCTACCCTGACGGCACCAACCTTTTCATGGAACAGACCGAAGCGAAAGTGCTGTACCTGATCGTCAAAGGCGCGATCGTTCTCAACTTTGAGATGCCTCAACGGGAGAACGCCGACACCGCGATCGCGACACGGGCCTCTGGGGATGCCATCGGCTGGTCGGCTATCGTGCCGCCCCACCGATATCGACTCTCGGGATACTGTAAAGGCAAAACCACCCTGATCGAGATAGACAGGGAAACCCTGCAGGTGATCTTTGAGACCAATTATCACCTGGCTTATCTTTTCATGCGCAATATAGCGGTCCTGACCGGTGAGCGGCTGCTGCAGGTCCAGGACAAGCTGGCCAAGGTTCTGGCCGACGAGGCGGTCAACGGCTGGTGACAGCAGAGATACTATTGTCCACCAGTGCAATCGACTTAAAAGGGAGACTCAAAAAAGAGTGTCCCTTTTAACTTTTTCTTTGCCGCAATCTTTACATGATCTTTATACAGGGATTATCATGACTTTATAGAGATAAGCTAGGATTCAGCCATCAAACGACGACGCAACCTTGAGGCTGCCGGATCTGCAAAGATGGAGGACAACATGAAAAGAGTGGCGCTGACAATATTGATTCTCACAGTGGCCATGCTCGGCCTGGCGTTGAGTATGGATAAAAAGATGGATAAATCAAGTAATACGGGGATGGAGCAGACCATGATGGAAAAACGTGACTATACAATTCCCGATGATGCGGTACTGCGCGAGGAGTTGACTCCTCTGCAATACGATGTAACTCGCAACGACGGCACCGAGAGACCTTTCAACAACAGTTATTGGGACAACAAGGCGGAAGGGATTTATGTAGACGTTGTTTCCGGTGAGCCGTTGTTCAGTTCAACAGATAAATATAAATCGGGAACCGGCTGGCCAAGCTTCACGACACCGCTGGAATCGGACAACATCGTCGAGAAAAAAGACCGCAGCTTCTTCGCAGTCCGCACTGAGGTACGCAGCAAACACGCTGATTCACACCTTGGACACGTCTTCAACGACGGTCCCGCACCGACCGGACTGCGCTACTGCATGAACTCTGCAGCGATGCGTTTTATTGCCAAGGAAGACCTGGAAAAAGAAGGCTATGGTGAATACCTGGCATTATTTAAGTAAGATCGCAAACTTCGTCACAAACAGAGATAACCGGGGACACTTGATTTTAAGTGTCCCCGATTCATTTTCTGGCCGGCACCAATCTTACAGCAACGGTTTCAGTACGCTGGCAAAGTGCTCGATTTCCTGGACAGTGTTGTAGTAATGCAAAGAAGCGCGCAACAGTTCCGGGTGGCGGCGATACTCTGAGCTGATCGGGTTCGCAGAGAAAGGTACGGTCGAGGTGTTGATGCTCCGGAGCGCAAGCTGCTGCTGCAGCTGTTCGGCAGCAAGCTGTGCGGCAAAAAAGGTGACGATAGCGCACTGTTCGACCCCTTGATCAGCCACAGTGACCCCATCGATGCCGGACAGGACTTGTCGCAGGGCTACGGAGAGTAGCCGGTTCCGTTCGCTTATGGCCTCAAGCCCCCAGCCCAGCGCATAGTCGATGGCAACGCCGAGGGCAAGCTGGCCGGCGTAGCTGCGCTCCCAGCATTCAAAGCGTTTTGCATCCACTCGTAAGCGATATTGGTCGGCTGAAAGCAATTGCGCAGCGTGGTGGTTGAGCTGGCTGGGCTCGAGTTGTTCGAGCAGGGCTTTACGTACATAGAGCAGGCCGGTGCCGCGAGGACCGCGCAGGAACTTGCGGCCGGTGCCGCAGAGAAGGTCGCAGCCTATCTCGTCCACGTCGACCGGCATCTGACCGAGGGCCTGGCAGGCATCCAGCAGGTAAGGAATCCCAGCGGACCTCGCTACTTTACCGACCGCCGCGGCCGGATTGACCATACCGCCGCCTGATGGAACCTGGGTCAGACAGATCAGCCTGACCCGGCTGTCGATCAGGTTCTCAAGGGCTTTGATATCGATCTGTCCCGAGTCGTCGTCGGGCACCCAGCAGATCTCGACCCCTTTACGCTTCGACTGGTGCAGCATGGCGACCAGGCTGCTGCCATACTCGGCGCTGCCGGCGAGTATCCGGTCTCCCGGTTGAAAGTTGAATGCGTAGAAGGCGCTGTTCCAGGCCCGGGTGGCGCTGTCGCTGAAGGCTATTTCATCGGCCGAGCAGTTGATCAGCCGTGCGGCGGCAACATAAAAGTTGTCCAACCCTGCGGCTCGACGGGCCATGACTTCATAGCCGCCCTGCTCTTCCTCCTCTCGCAGGTAGTCGTAGAGGGCGTCAGCGACCGGGATCGGCGGCAACGAAGCACCGGCATTGTTGAAATGGATCAGGTTATCACAGACGCGGGTCTCGCGGCGTGCCCTGGCGACATCAAACTCAGGATTCATCAGCAAACCCTCTCCCAGACACTTAGCTGCGAGATCGTGTGCTGAAACTTGCGCGCGGTCTCACGGATGACGAATTCGACATCGCGAGGTTGGTCGAGCATGCGGAAATGGTGGCCCAAATGTTCCTGCAGCCCTGCCAGAGAGGTAAACGGTTCGCCTGAGCGGCGAACACCGCCGACCCATTTTTCCTTTTTGGTGAATTCTTCCAGCCAGGTGTAGGGTGAGGCAATCACCAGCAGCCCGCCGGGATTAAGCCGCTCGTGAATCGTCGCGAGAAAGCTCGGCGGGTCATAGAGCCGGTCCAGCAGATTTGCCGCCAGCACCAGGTCATAGCCGGTGAACTGCGGCTTGAGGTTGTGGGCGTCACCTTGAAAGAACTCAGCGTTGGTGTTGTTTTCGGCCAGCCCGAAGTCATTCAGGTGTTTCTCATGCATGGAGACGATCTCTCCCTCTTCCGGGAGTTGGTAATGAATCACCCCTTTCTCCTGCAGCTGATGGGCGATGCGGATGAAGCGTGCGGAGAAATCTATACCCGTGACAGAGTCGAAATGTTTCGCTAGTTCGAAGCTGGAGCGACCGACGGCACAGCCGAGATCGAGGGCACGATTCCTGGGCCGGTCAACCATCAAGTCCAGGCATAGTTGCACCAGCCGGCGCGGAAAATTCTCCACCTCGAACTTATCCGGACCGTAGTGGGCGTCGCAGTACTGGGCAACGGAATCATCTGTTTCATACATCGCCGTTGTTTCTTCTATCTGCTGTTCTGCGGCAACATAACGGAAACCGGCATGCTGAAAAAAGTGCCGGCGAAAAGCGTAGCGCGCATCGCGGGTCGCTTCGTTACCGGTCGAAATCCAGGAACCGCCCTTGATCAGGTTGTGCTGAGTGTCGAAGGTCGGTGTGGAGAAATCATCATAACAGGGGTGGACTTCGAAACCGGTGAAACCGTTAATCGGTGTTTCGGTCCATTGCCAGACGTTGCCTATAAGATCGTAGAAGTCACCAAAGGCGAAGCGAGTCACCGGGCAGGAGGAAGCGTAATGTTCCAGATTGATATTACCCGGGGCTTTCTCCCAGTAGGGCTGGTCGGGTATCTCGTGCATATCGCGTAGCCGGTACCATTCATCCTCGGTCGGCAGGCGAATCGGCAGGCCGGTCTCTTGAGCCTTCCAGTTGCAGAAAGCCTTGGCTTCGAGATAGTTGACCTCCACCGGCCAGTCCCAGGGCATGGCGATTTCCCGCGCCATGGTGCGGAAGCGGTAGTCGGCACCGTTCTTGATCCAGAAGAGTGGCTGCTCGGCTTTAGAGAAACGAACCCAACGCCACCCCTCCTCCGTCCAATATTGTTCGCTCTGATAACCGCCGGTTGCGACGAACTCCAAAAACTCCTGGTTCGACACCAGGTGCCTGCTGGCCTGAAAGTCTTCAACCTGAAACTGGTGGCGCCCGAACTCGTTGTCCCAGCCATAGAGCGCATGGTCCTTGCTCTTGCCGAGAGAGACTTCGCCACCGGCAACCTGCAGGAGCTGGTTTTTCGGGGCCACGCCCGATTCGCAGCAGATCTTCCAGAGAGGCAGCTGGCGCACCTGGTCGAGGGGCAGGCGACGAATAATGACCGATGATGTCTCAAGGTGGATGCGCGTATGTTCGATCCCCATCATGATCACCCAGAAGGGGTTGTCCCATTCGATGGGCAGCGTCAGCGGCTGGGTTTCGATGACGTGACCAACCAGCGCGCGCACCTGGTCGCGATAAGCCTTGACCTCGGCAACGGTTGGCCAGTCGTAGTTTTCGTCATCCAGATCGTCCCAGGACATCTCATCGACGCCTATGGAAAAGAGCGCCTCGAAGCGTGGATTGATCCGCTCATCGATTATTTTGGCGACGATCAGTTTGTTGACGTAAAAAACAGCGGTATGACCCAGGTAAAAGATTAGCGGGTGGCGCAACGGCTCGGCACGCAAGAAGAAGGCTTCATCACCGGCCAGCGTTTCATAGAGCTGCTCGTCGAGACTGTATGATTTGTGAAAATATTCAAGGATTTCGGCGCGTTTCTCTTCCACCGAGCCGCTGTTGAGGATGGTGGTACGGGTGTTTCTTAGCTCCATTGATGCCCCCTGATTTCGCGCAGTTCATATGCAGCGTTCATTATAACAAAGTCGTGAAAATATATTTTGACTCGTTTTGATGGCTGTTCCGTGGTTAAAAACAGTGACGAGGCTTTAATATTGAAAAGTCCGGGCAGGGAAAACTTTGCCAGCGAAGCACAAAATTCGTTATCATTGATTCTGGTCTCTCCAGCACTTCCTGCCAACCTGCTGTCATCGACAGATTGATACAATCATGAACCAGGCTGCCGTTTCGCCTTTTCAGATTCCCAACGTCCGGCTGTTCATCCTCTTCCGGGTGCTGTTCAATGCACGCTTCTATTACCCGGTTTTCTCGATCCTGTTCCTCGATTTTGGCCTCACCCTCTCGCAATTCGCGATCTTGAATGCGGTCTGGGCTGCAACCATCGTTCTCTGCGAAGTCCCTTCCGGTGCCCTGGCCGACAGTTTCGGACGTCGCAACCTGTTGGTGTTTGCCGGCATCCTGATGGTCATCGAGATTGCCCTCTGGGCTTTCGTCCCGCGCGGCAACCTGAATCTGCTGTTCTGGGCCTTCGTCGCCAACCGGATTCTCAGCGGCATGGCTGAAGCAGCGGCCAGTGGGGCCGATGAAGCACTGGCCTACGACAGCCTGCAACAGCATGGCAACAGTGAGGATTGGGGCCGGGTATTGGAGCGCCAGGTACAGGTGCAGTCAGCCGGCTTCGTCATCGCCATGACCCTCGGTGGCGTGCTTTACGACCCGGACTTGCTGCAATACTTTATCAACTTTATCGGTATCCCCCTGGAGATCACCCGCGAAACAACCCTGCGACTGCCAATTTACTTCACCCTGGTCACCGCGTTGCTGACCTTGCTGACCACCTTAAGGATGCGCGAGGTGTCAGCGATAGAACCCACAGCTGTCCACAGCAGTAACTCGGTCAGGTTGGCGTTTCGACTGGTGTGGCAGGCTGGCCGCTGGATATTCCGCACCCCGTTTGTGCTGGTGCTGATGCTCTTCGGCTTGCTGAGCGACAGCGTGATTCGCATGCTCCTGACCATGGCGAGCCAATATTACCGACTGATCGACATCCCCGAAGCCCTCTTCGGCGTGCTCGGTTCGCTGCTGGCGTTAAGCGGCTTTGTCATGCCAGGTTTGGCCCGTCGCCTGACAAACAGTCACACACCTCTCTTCAACCTGCTATTCACCGCCGCGCTTATTTTACTCGGCCTGACCGGAATCTGCTTTGTCTGGCCCTGGTTCGGGCTGCTCCCGGCATTGCTGCTCTTCAGCAGCATCTACCTGGTCGGTTTTTTCCTCAGCCACTATCTCAACCAGGCCACCAGCTCGGAGCAGCGCGCCACGGTGCTCAGCTTTAAAGGCCTCTTTCTCAACCTGGGCTACGGCGGCATCGGCGGACTCTATGCCCTGCTGCTCGCATTCTTGCGCGATCAGGCAAACCTGACGCAACCGCAGCTGGCCGAAACGGCGTTGAAAAACCAGGTGTTTATCGATTCCCTGCCATGGTTTGTCGGTTACTTTTGCTTGCTGCTGGTCATGCTCCTGTTTTTCATGTCGAAATGGCTGCGGCAAAATTACCCTGGAAAGGCACAGAAGGCATGAATATATTTGAAGCATTTTTTAACGCACACAAATTGTGTCGAACTTGCCGGCCTTTACAGGTATAGTGCACTAATGTCTTCTACTGTTCTTATCATCGATGATACTAAATCTGTCCGCCAGCATATCCTTGCGACTCTGCGCAGCACGGACCTTTTTGGCGAATACTTTGAAGCGACCAACGGTCTCGAGGGTTTTAAAACCCTGCTCAATGAAAAGATCGACGTTGTGCTCTGTGACGTTGAAATGCCGGGCATGGATGGCTTCAAGTTTCTGAGCATGATCAACTCGCGCAAAGAGTTACAGGATATCCCGATCATCCTGTTGACCAGCCATGAAGAGATGGGGACTAAGGTGCGTGGCCTCGAACAGGGTGCCAGTGATTATCTCACCAAACCGTTCAGTCCCGAGGAGCTTCTGGCCAGGGTCAAGGTCCAGCTCAAAATCAAATCACTGCAGGACAACCTCAAGGAAAAGAACCTGCTGCTGCAAGAGCTGGCGCAGACAGACCCGTTGACCGAGCTTTACAATCGCCGGCACATGATGACAGTCCTGGCTGCAGAGTTCGATCGCAGTAGACGTGTCGCCAGCCCATTTGCCTTGCTGATGGTGGACCTCGATCATTTCAAAAAGGTTAACGACACCTACGGGCATCTGCAGGGCGATAAGGTCCTGCAATCAACATCATGGGAGATAAAGGACGTGCTGCGCCAGTACGATTCGGCAGCACGTTTCGGCGGCGAAGAATTCGCCCTGCTTTTGCCGGAGGCCAACCTTGACGGTGCAGTCGTGGTTGCGGAGCGGCTGCGGGAGAGCATCAGCAATATTGAGTTTACAGGCGAGTTCGAGAAACTGAAAATAACCGCAAGCATCGGAGTTGCGGCGATTCCGCATGACAAGATCGACACGATTGAAGATTTGATCCGCCTCGCTGATAAAGCCCTCTATACGGCCAAGGATAATGGTCGAAACCGGGTTGAGCGCATCCCTTCTGCTTGACCGGGGATAGGGGTTAGGGGTCAGGACAATTAAGGCATCAGAATCTTTTATGGTGTCGCCCTTTTAGATTAATCTTACACTTTAAGTATGCCCTGCTAACAAACCAACAAACAGAGATATTTCGTTGCATTCGCCCAGCCAGCAACCTAGAACAATACACCCGGTCCGGCGTTGGGCCTTACTTATTGCAGGCTTCACCGCTGTCGCCCTGGGAGTACTCGGTATTTTTCTGCCAGTCCTGCCGACCGTGCCTCTGCTTTTGCTCGCCCTCGCCTGTTTCACCCGCAGTTCGGACCGCTTCTACCGCTGGCTGATCAACCACGCCCGTCTAGGGCCGTTGGTCCAGCCCTATCTCAATAGTCAGGGGATGACACGCGCCAGCAAGGTCAAGGCGCTGACCCTGCTTTGGATCAGCATCACTGCCTCAGTGGTCTTTCTGATTGAGCTGTTATGGGTCAGAGGTTTGCTGCTGGTCGTCGCCCTCGGTGTCAGCGTCTATCTGCTCCGCCTGCCGAACCTTGAGGATGAAGACCGGACAGATATTTCCTGAGCGACAGGGTGGTCCGACAGAATGATACGTGTCACTCAGTGTTTACGCCAGAACAGCGGGTTCGGTGCATTGGCCAGGTAAGCTCCGCAAACCACCAGGAGGCCGCCGCCAAGCAGGGAGATGTCAAGAGATTCTCCCAACAAAAGCGTTGCCAGAAGCACGCCGTTGACGGGAACAAAATTAATAAAAACCGCAGCTCGCGAAGGCCCGATTTTCTGAATCCCTTCGAAATACCAGAGAAAGCCGACCACCGTTCCGAACAGGCCGAGGTAGCCGATGCTGAGCCAGACCGGCCAGGAGAAGTGCAACGCCTGCGGCAGGTTGCCGTACTGCAACGCCGGGACCAGCAGCATGAAAGTTCCCGCAATCGACGACCAGCAAACAGCCGCAAGCGGCGAAAGACCGCGCATCGCCGCTTTACCGATAATCGAATAGAGCGTCCAGGACAGGACACAGCCGGAGATCAACAGTTCACCACGGCCAACGCCACCACTTAAAATCATCAGTGGATGCCCCTGGGTGATGACCACCAGCGCACCGACCACGGAAAGCGGGATACCGATAATCCGGCTCAGTGGCAAGCTCTCCCGGTAGATCAGTGCAGAGCAGAGTGTAATCGCGACCGGATTCAGAGCGATGATCAACGCAGCACGACTGGCCCCGATCACGGTCAGGCCGTTGAAGAAGAAGAGGTTGTAGGCGAAGACTCCGGTCAACCCCAGCGCCGCAACGGCCAGAGACTGGTGAAGATCGAGCTTCTTCAGCCGCCCCTCGATCTTCCAGACGGCAAGCAACAAACAGATCGAAGCAATGGCAAAACGAAGGAACGCTGCCGAAGCAGGATGGACATTCCCGGCCAGGAAGCGTCCGGCGACAAAGGTCCCTCCCCAGAAAAAGGCCACGGCAAACAATTTCAGATAGGTTTTCAAGCAGGTTCCTGATATTGGAGGCGACGTCAATCATTATCTGGCGTGTACAGGGGAAGCTCAGCTGTCGTTATCTCCGCAACAAGAAGACTTTTTGCCGCAGCAACCGCCGTGCGGTTTGCCATGCAGCAACTCTTCAATGCTCTCACCCATCGCCTGTTCAAGGTCGGCAATGGTGGCGGAGAACTGCCCGGCCGCAAGACCTTTTTCACAATTCGGGCAGGTGGAGTAGCTTTTCTCGAACCAGCTCACCGCCGCGAAGATCGATTCGTTGCAGTAAGGGCAGTCCAGGGATATCTTTGTTTCTTTGTGCACAGTTTATCACTCCTTGATGTGGTCTGGTGTCGGCTTGCCCGGTGGGATCGGGCTCTTTTTTGCAACATATCAGAAGACGTCGAGATTGTTCGGATTAATTTGCCGCATTGATCAAATATGACCGGAGTCGACGCCTGAGTTCTGGTGACGGGTCAGCCTTGCTCTGCGGCTTCTTGCGAAAAAGACCAGCCATAAAGAGTCAAGTTGACCCGCTGTTGTTCATCAAAACGGACCCCCTCGATCTCCAGCAAGTCACGCTGCAGAACATTTCCACCGCCATCGGCACGGTCGCTGACCTTTCCCTGGCTGTTAATCACACGTTGCCAGGGAACGTCGTTGTTAACAGGCAACGCCGCCAGGGCAAAACCAACGGTGCGTGCTGTGCAGCCGGCTTCTCGGCCAATCCGGCCATAACTGCTGACGTAGCCGGGCGGAATCTGCTGCACCAGGCTATAGATCCGTTGGTAGATCGAAATGTTCTTTTTCTCTATCATCGAGACCTCTTATACGAGCAGGCCTTATCTGGGCCCGACAGATCAAACCTTGCCAACCGGTGCCAGGTAAATCGTGAATTCATCCTCTCCGTCAACCTGCAAAAGAGCGTCCATATACTCCTGATGGTAGGCGGCGATGGCGCAGGTCCCGGCACCGACCGCTTCACAGGCCAGGTACAGGTTCTGACAGACATGACCGACATCCATGGCGATCACCCGGTGCGCAGCGAGGCCATAGCGCCATTCCATGCGGTACGGAATCACTGTCCAAACAAAAGTCACCGCAGCCGTGGCGATAAAATCCTGGCCGAGTGTCGCCCTTGCCAGACGCGTTGTCTGGTTCTCCAGAGCATGTTCAAAAACCAGTGAATTCTCTACCGGCAGGTAACGATAAACGCCATTATCAAGGGTTTCGACATCATTCACCACAAGGTAGGTCTCGAAAGCATGTCGGCAACCGGCCGAAGGCACGGTTCGCAGAGCACTCCCCGGAGCAAGCACTGCGGTGATGCCCTGGGTTGCCCAAAGCAGAAAGGAGAGTTCGGCCAGAGACAGGGGCAAAGGTTGGAAACGACGATGACTGCGGCGAGCTTCAATCGCTGCGACCAGGTCAGTACCGTGGAAGTCTTTGAATGCTTCCGTACCGGGCAGAGCGATTAACAGCTGCCCCTCTGACGGGGATTTCTCTAACGATGGCGGCTCTTCACCGAGATTCTGGGCCGTCTGACGAAAATCGATCTGGAGACGCAGGGTGTCTTTTAAAAAAGTCCGGTGGCCGGAGATTTTGTTTTTGTCCATGCGTATCCCTCTCGGTCAGTGATGATGACCATCCTGGTCAATACCCGGCGCCAACCCGGGGAAACGCTCCGCGGCAAACTTGCCATGGCAAGAGACACAGGCGGCATTCATTTTGTAGTAGTAGAAGTTCACCACATCCGCGTTTTGCTTCTCCGCTGCATGCGCCAGCATCCCGGCAGACTTGTGGAAGTCCTGATCCATCTCGACAAACTGCTCTGGCAGCACCCGATGCAGCTCCTCTTTTTGCTCCACGGTCAATAGCTGCTTCATGATGAAACTCGCTTTAATCTTCTTGCCAAGCACCGCGACCGCCTCCCATTCGCCTGCTGATATTGCCGGCACCAGGTCCATCATGCCCGTCTGAATCAAATTCATCTCCTGGTTAAGAAGCTCCTTCAAGTTTGGAGATAGTTCAACCCCATGGGACGTCTCAGGAGAATCATGTTGACCATGCTCTGCCTCTGTTCCGGGGTGATGATCATGGTTGGAGGCAAGAACGGACTGGGGCAGGCAGAAGAGGATCGACGAAAACAGCATCAGTATGAGTTTTAGGAAAGGCATAGTTTGTCTCCTGAAAAGGTTGTGGCCAGTAAGTCGGCTGACTCGGCGATTATTATGTGTATGGTGAGGCAGTACAAGTATGCATTATTTTTCGGATTTGCCAATTGCAGGATGGAGTCGGCAAATAAAGGATGTTCCCGACATCGACCTTTATATCCTCTCAGCAACTTCATCAGTTTTTGCCGCCAGGATAAAGTCATTAGCATGCAAACCGGCTATTTTGTGAGTCCACCAGCTCACAGTTACTTTACCCCACTCTGTTAATATGGCGGGATGATGATTCACCTGTTCGGCAATGGCGCCGACCTCATTGGTAAATTTCAGTGATTGCACGAAGTTTTTAAATTTATAGACTTTTTCCAGACGATTGACACCTGCAACCTCAATTATTTGCCAACCCGGCAGCTGGGGCAGATATTCGGCAATATCTTCAAGGGTCGCCAATGGGGCCCCTGCCCTACATGCTTCACAGTTTTTGTCAGCTAAAGTGTTCATCGACATTTCTCTTTCATGGAGTTTCGGTGGTTTCGGTGACACATTACTATTGTGTCACCGGAATTCAGGATATTTATAATTATTATGCCTTGTTTTTCAGCTTTGCCAATTGAAGGGTGACAATGATAATTCTGGTTCAGCAGTCTTAGCTTCCGATAATCAGGTATAATGAACCTGGATTCGTAATAATTCGAAGGGAGCTGTCATGAAGCTACTTGTTACCCTGTTTGCTGCAGTCCTGTTCTCTGGATGCGTTGCTCAGACCGAGTATCAAAACCTGCAAGGGGATCAGCAGATACAGGTTGTTGAACAGGCGTATGCTCTATGTAAAGGCAAAGTTGACTCAACCCCCGAAGCCATAAGGCTTGGTGAATATTTTGTGTTGGGTAAAAACAAGAATGCCAATTACCTCGAAAAAATTGCTCATGCTAAACACGCAACAGACGAACAGATATCTGATATACACAACTATCATGCTGAGTTGAAAATATGTCGTGATCAAGCGGTTAATGAATTACAAAGCGTAAACCATGACTATGCAACACTTGTCTCGGACTATTTTACTGAAGATGACAGAATAACCGCTGACGTTGTAAACAGGAAGATAACGATAGGTGAAGCGAATAAGAAGGTTAAGAAGCTGGAATATTATTATTCTCTCAAAGGCTATAAGATGAATGAAGTTCCGGTGACACAATAGTAATGTGTCACCGAAATTATCACCCATTACCGCCGAAAACCACGCAAATACTTACCAAAATATTCTATCCTACCGCAAAACAAAGCCTTTTTTGACACCACGCCCCTCCTTGATATGATTGGAGTATGCGTAAACCTGTCTACCTCAGCAGCCTGGTCATCCTGGTGCTGTTAAGCACAGGACTCCTGCTCAAGGCCGAAGAGAATTCCGCTCCTGCGGATATCAGGGTGGTGCGTGTCGCCGGTGTCATCAACCCGGTGCTGGCCGATTTCATCAGCGCCGAACTGGAGGCAGCCAACGGCTCTGGCGCACGGGCTTTCCTGATTGAGCTCGACACGCCAGGTGGGCTAGACAGTTCAATGCGCGTCATTATCCAGAAGATCCTCGCTTCGCAGATTCCCGTGATTGTTTACGTCTTCCCCTCCGGAGCCCGGGCAGCCTCAGCCGGGGCCCTGATCACTCTCGCCGCGGATTTCGCAGCTATGGCCCCCGGCACCAACATTGGCGCAGCCCATCCTGTATCAATCGGTCCTGGCGGAGCCGGAGACAGCGAACAAGGCAAGGTCATGATGGAAAAGATCGTTAACGATGCCGTCGCCTACGCACGTGGTCTCGCTGAGCAACGCGGCCGGAATCGTGATTGGGCCGAGCAGATCGTGCGCAAATCTATCTCCACTGCGGCTCAAGAAGCGCAAAGGCTTAAGGTCATTGACCTGATCGCCGCTAATGAGCCAGAACTTCTGGAAAAACTTGACGGAAGAACTTATCTGCGCAACGGAGAAGCCCACAAACTGAGCACTCGCAATGCAGTGCTGAGCTACGCAAAAATGACCTGGCGACAAGAGATTTTCAACACCTTGAGCGATCCGAATGTCGCCTATATGCTGCTTATGCTTGGCATCCTCGGTATCTTCTTCGAAATCTCCCAACCCGGCGTAATCTTGCCCGGTGCAATCGGCACCCTCGCCATCTTGCTCGCCTTTTTCGGCTTCCAGACACTACCGGTCAACTATGTCGGCGTCCTGCTGATCCTGCTCGCTATCATCCTCTTTATCCTCGAGATCAAGGTAGTTTCCTACGGTATGCTCACGGTTGGCGGCCTGATCGCGTTGGCCTTTGGCTCACTGATCCTGGTCGACAGCCCCGCACCTTATCTGCAGATCTCCCGCACAATTATCGCGTCAACAGTCTTGGTCTGTGGCGGGTTTATAAGCCTGGTGCTCTATTTCGTGGTGCGGGTACAGAATACCCGTTTCGTCTCCGGACTCGAAGGGATGATCGGAGAGTGTGGCAAGGCGGTAACAACCCTTGATCCAAGCGGCCGGGTCTATGTGCACGGTGAGTACTGGGATGCACATTCCGAGTTGCCAATCACCGCAGGCAGCGAGATCGAAATCGTGCGCAGCGAAGCCAACCTGAAGCTGCTGGTCCGCGCTGTCGAACCGGCTCCGGCAGTCTCTACGGCAAAGGAGAAAGACTATGATTCCGACTAATCTGATTGGTGGGGCGATTGTTTTACTGATGATCATCGGCATCATCAGCAGTGCCGTGCGCGTCCTCTACGAGTACCAACGCGGCGTCGTATTCCGTCTTGGCCGTTTCGCCATGGTCAAGGGGCCCGGACTGCGCTTCGTCATTCCTGTGATCGATAAAATCATCAAGGTCAGCCTGCGCACGGTGGCCATGGATGTTCCACCGCAAGACGTGATCACCAAGGACAACGTCTCGGTTAAGGTTAACGCGGTCCTCTACTTTCGTGTGGTGGAACCGGAAAAAGCTTTGATCGAGGTCGAAGATTACCTCTACGCCACCAGCCAGCTGGCCCAAACTTCGCTGCGGAGTGTGCTCGGCCAGGCAGAACTCGACGATCTGCTCTCACACCGAGACCGCATCAACCAGCAGTTGCAGGAAATCCTTGATCGGCAGACCGACCCTTGGGGGGTTAAAATTTCAAACGTCGAGATCAAGCATGTCGATCTGCCGCAGGAGATGCAGCGTGCCATGGCACGTCAGGCCGAGGCGGAGCGTGAGCGGCGCGCCAAGGTCATTCACGCCGAAGGGGAATTCCAGGCCTCGCAGAAACTCGCCGATGCCGCGGGAGTTATCTCGAAAGAGAGTGGTGCTCTGCAACTGCGCTTCTTGCAGACGCTGACTGAGATCGCCACTGAGAAGAATTCGACGATTATTTTCCCGGTACCGCTTGATCTGCTTAAACCGTTTTTGGATGCGGAGGGGAAAGATTAAGGATAGGGTTTTTGAGGGACAAATCAGAACCGGGCCTCTTGTGAGGCCCTTGCGTTTGTGTTGTTTTCTTGTGTAATGGCTGTTCGGGTTCACTGCTCCCAGCTCCCAGCTCCCAACACCCAGCTCCCAACACCCAGCTCCCAACACCCAGCTCCCAACACCCAGCTCCCAACACCCAACACCCAACACCCAACACCCAACACCCAACACCCAACACCCAACACCCAACACCCAACACCCAACACCCAACACCCAACACCCA
>CAZXBD010000237.1:0-30494 GCA_964638305.1 uncultured Geobacteraceae bacterium
GACCCCGGACAAGCCGTTGTTTTTCTGTATCTGCAAAAACTCGGGAAATTGCGGGTGCAGTGTCGGTTCTCCGCCTGTCCACTTAAGCGAAGTCAAACCAAGCGGTAGAGCCTCCGTGATAGCTTTCTGCAAAGCATCGACACTCAACATGGCATCGCGACCTGGCCGTTTAGATTCACGCTCAGCGACGAACCAGCAGTGCCTGCAGGCACAATTGCACCCTTCTGTCAGGTAAAGGTACAAAGTACTCAATGTTGGGACTGGAGGCGTTACGTCCATAGTGTTTCGCCCAGGGCTGAAATATCATTATGGAAACGTCTCAGACAGGTATCAGGACAAGGCCTGTTCACTTCACCGGTGAGGCTGTACGCTGTCCCGGGGCAGTTTCCGGTACAACTTTCCAGCCATGGACAATCATGACAACCATCGAACGTTGTGAGAGGCACAGAGCATCGGGAACGCATCTGCTGTAAGGCTTGCGAATCTTTCCAGACATCGTCAAGACGATCTTCCTCAATCTGTCCAAGCACCATTTGCGGCAACATTACACAGGGGATGATCGCGCCATCAGAGCGAACGGCCAACCGATCAAAGATACATCCGCATCCGACCAGTCGACCCCGACCTGGAATCGGCTGCTCATTCCGTCGGGCCTCTTCCATAGCGTGAAACGTATGCCAGTCTGCCAGGGGTCCTGCGCTGGCCAGAATACGGCCGGGATAAGCTGCTTCAAGCTTGGCAAGGGAGCGCATGGCCTTAAGTCGATCAAGAGGTGTCAAAAGACTCTCTGCACCATATTTCAAGGAAGAGCCCAACGAAGAAGCTGCGTTTGTGCTGAAGCTGGGCAATTTGAGCTCGTCCAGAAGCAGTCTTGTAACTGATTCAAGATCCTCTACATTGTCAGGATGGATGGTCACTCTGACGGTTACAGGGATTTCAAAGTCCTGCAAAAGCCTGATTGCCGCCAGCGCCGGGGCGAAAGTTCCCTCGCCACGAAGCTTTTCGTGAATGTTGGCGGAGGACCCATCCAGAGAGACCTGGACCTGATCGCAACGACCTGTCGATTTGAGGTGTGTCGCAATCTGCGGAGACATCAGACTGCCATTAGTCAGCACAGAGAACCGCATACGATTTGACACCACTCCATCGACCAGAGTCAAAAAATCTTCCCTGATCAATGGCTCGCCACCCTGCAGAGTCACGTTCATCACCTGACAACGGGCGAGTTCGGAGAAAAAGCTCAACCAGGTCCTGGTTGGCAGATCGGTATAATCAACATCAGGGTTGTTGAGATAGTAGCAATAGCGGCAATTGGCATTGCAGCGACTGGTAATTTCAAGATCCAGCGATCGAGGCGTTCGCATCACAGCAAGTGGCATCAATCCTGCTCCCAGGTGCCGACAGCACCCAGTCCCGCCAGATGCTCGACCACAGCAAGCACCTGGCGGGTCGCCGTTTCGTCAAACCCGTCATAGCGTTCAGCAAGGCACTCTACGACCTCTTGCAGTGAACGTTCTCCATCCAGAAGTTGCCAGATATCAACAGCCGTACCGTTCAGCATCTCGACCCTGCCATTATCAGGGTCAAAGAGCAGGGCGCAATCGTCGTCTTCAATTCTCAGAACGAGGTTGGGATTCACGTCCAGACAGCTATCCATATCAATTTTCAACGTAACATTGTTCAAAACAAACTCCAGGAGGAGGGGAAAACCAGGTTAGCGTTTCTTCGTAAGCAGGTATTGCTTTAGACCAAAACCGAGAAGAGATCGCATCTGTTTCTCGGCCTCATGGGGCGCAAGGTCATATTGATCCAGCAGGAAGTCGATGCAATCAGAGCGGCTGAAAAAACTGCTGCCGAGACTGGCTTTAGCACTTTTAAAGAGTTCTTCACCAGAAGAATTGACCGTAACCATAAAATCCCTATCCGCAACAAGCAGCACAGATTCCTCGTCAAATGATTCTATATAGACATGTGGCGAGAACTGGTAAAGATGCATCTGATGAAAGCCTTTCTGGAACACGATATCCATGTTAGATGCATTTCGGCATGGCTGTCAATTCCGTGCAATCAGACATCCGCAATCAGTCTGTTTTTACAACCGACAGAGTATTTCAGTAACCAGCCAAAGCCATCAGAATCGGCAGGAGGAAGGTTGTCATCAGGCCGTTGAGTCCAATCGCAAGGCCAGCAACGGTTCCTCCCATCCGGTCCACCTCAAACATCCTTGCTGTACCGACCCCATGCGCTGCGGTGCCCACAGCCAGTCCCGTTGCAACGGGGGAAGTAACACCGATACGACGACAAAACTCCGGGCCACAGACAGCGCCAAGACAGCCGGTCAACACAACAATTGCCGCAGTTAGTGGTGCCACCCCGCCTATTTTATCGACTATGCTGATGGCAATCGGTGTCGTTACGGACTTCGGCGCCAGCGAGAGGATGATCTCCCGACTTCCGCCGAGAACCCAGGCCAGACCGCAGGCGGAAAAAATCGATGCCAGAGAACCAGCAAAGATGCCGATCAGAATCGGCCGTTTACGTTGCCATATTTCTTCACGTCGCTGATAAAGGGGAATGGCGAGAGCGACCACGGACGGACCAAGCAGAAACAGGATAATATCACCACCGCGCGAATAATCATGGTGCTCGACTCCAGACGCTTTGAGCAGCAGGATAATTACAACAATCGAAACCAGAACCGGATTGGCCCACACACTGTTGACTCGTCGATAGAGGTGTTGAGCGAGCAGGTACACCACAAGCGTCAGTGTGATGCCGAATAAAGGTGTTGCAACCAGGTTACCCCACATCATCTGACCCCGGTTTTTCAAGTTTCTGGGCAAGTTTTCCCGTGACCGCCATAACCACAAAGGTACTCAAAATGGTCGCCACACAGATCGGTAGCCATTCAGCAGCAATCAGGTCACTGTAAACCATGACCCCGACACCGGCGGGCACAAAAAACAGGGCCATGTTCGACAACAGCAGCTCCGCGGCCTCTTCCAACCACTTGAGATCGATGACCCCGGCAGACAGGCCAAGCAGGAGCAAGCCCATGCCCATCACATTGCCGGGAATCGGTAGAGCGAACAAACGACTGATAAATTCGCCACACAGCTGAAAGAGCAACAGTAGTGTCAAACCACGAACCATAGGCCCTCACATGACTTCATGTATACCATCAAGGCTCTCCCTTAAGACCCTCTATTAGCGCACAAACCTCATCTCGTATCTCTTTGGATGCCGGACTCTGTTCGTGCTTAAGGAACTCCTTGAAACATTGCACCGACTCCTGGACCAGCTCCTGGTCCAGACAAATATTGCCCAGGGTCAGATACACAAAAGAGAATCCGGGGTCCAGCGTAAGGGCCTTGCGACAGTACTTTTCTGCGGCTTTTAGATCACCGTTGTCATAGTGGTACTCAGCAAGGTTGAAATGTCCTTGCGGGTTCTCAGGATCAATCTCCAGAGCTTTCTCAAAGCATTTACGGGCCTCGTCATTGCGGCCAGTCGCAAAGCAGAGATCTCCAAGAGAATGCAGAGCAAAAGCTGAGTCGGGGTCCCCTTTCAAAGCCTGTCGATAACATGTTTCGGCTTCATCCATTCGATCTTGATGGAAATAAATCAAACCAAGGCTGACTCTGGCGTCGGTCTGTTCCGGATCACGTTCGAGCAGGTCATTATAAACCTTGCAGGCATCATCGGGGCGACCTAGCTCGAAATAGACGTCCCCCAGATCAAACTGTAGGTCATAATCGTCCGGCAACAAAGCGACAACATCTTCTAGCACGGTCACGGCCTCTTCGAGATGGCCTGCCTCAACCAGGGCCTCACCGAGCAGGGCACTGACGTCGACATTCTCTTCTCCGTTCTGCAACAGCCGCTTAAGAATCTGTACTGCTTCTTCTGCTGCGCCGTTTTCAAGTGCCTGCGCTGCACGGCTTATAGATGTCAGGGTGTCATTCATAAAGTTTCTCCTGTGTTATTTTCATAATGCCCCGAAGCGCGCTCCATAGCCAGGGTATCAAGCATATCCCATAAACCCCAGGGATCAGAGGGCACCACTTCAACCTGAACATTCAAACGCTCCTCAATAACACTGATACTCATATCGTCGAGAAAAACCGTATCTCCATCACGCAGCATAACGTCTGGCACAATCATGACCTCTCCAACTGAGCCAACATCTAATTGCTCAACCAGATCCTGCCCTGTCAAAAGACCGGCCACAGTGACCTGGCCTCCGAAAAAATGATTTTCAACGACATGCACACGCAGGTCAATGTGGCATTTTTCAGCAAGACGAGCAGCAAAACCTCTGACATCCGCAGCAGAGGAGAACCCGGTGATCAGGCTGATCGGCGGCAAGGCAAGAGGGGCTGCAACCTCGAGGACTTCGAGAGTCTGAGAACGAAACAGGGGAATCAGGCCGACGCCGTTCTCAATCTGAGCCAACTCTTCATAAGCCGAAAGAGCAGGGAAAGGCTTCTCTGCCTTGAGATAAAGTTCATCAGCGGCAAAAACGAAGCGCGTACCGAGTTTTTTCAAAAGCTCTGTCTGCCGGGATTCGATCCATTCAACAAGTTCGGAAGCCTCCTGCCGAGAATGATTACGCAATTTCGGAAGGCCCTGCCTGTGCCCGGTCAGACCAACGGGAACGACGGCAAGAGACTTGATCCCGGGCGCGAGGGCCACCAGTTCTTGACAGGTACGCGACAGGCACTCACCATCATTGATGCCGGGGCAGACCACAACCTGCGTATGGAATTCGATACCGCCTTTTACCAATCGCTTCAGCAACGGCATGATGTCCCCGGCGCGCTGCCCGAGCAACTGCTGGCGAGTAGTAATGTCAGCGGCGTGGACGGAGACATAAAGCGGAGACAATCGATTTATGAGGATGCGTTGCAGGGACTCCTCAGAGAGGTTAGACAGGGTGACGTAGGCGCCATAAAGGTAGGAGAAGCGATAATCTTCATCTTTGACATAAAGGCTTCTGCGCATGCCGCGAGGCAGCTGGTGGACGAAACAGAAGATACAATTATTGCCACACTGTTCAGGCTCCGGATGAGGCAGCTCCAGCCCCAGGGGCTCGTCACTGTCATGCTCGATATCAAATTCCCGCAATTCCCCACCGGGGCGATCGATTTCGATACGGATTGATTCACAGCTCTCCGCAACAAGGTAATCGACCAGGTCATTGGCAGGCTCACCATTGACCGTCAGCAGACGGTCTCCCGGTCGCAAGCCCAGTTCATCGGCAATGCTGCCTGTTGCTACGGTTAATATTTCAAGCATCTCTCAACCTGCCCTGCCCGTCTATTCAGAAGGAAAATATTTGTCCGGAAAAACCTTTAATAGAGGAGATAACGATCACAAAGTTGCCAGAGGAAAGCGATAAAAACACAAAAGCAAGGTACCAGTGATAACAACCCATCCCTGAGCAAAGGTTCCTTTATGTACAAACCCCTGGCTCAAATGTATAGACCTTCGATCAAATCACAGGTCAGAAAAATAAAGGCCCCCGACCGGAGCGCTTCCGGAAAGGGGCCTTTGGTTCACCAACTATCGAGGCGGGAACTAGTCCCGACCACCATGCAGTCGAAAATTACCGTCAGCAGAGGTGATTGAGGATATTGCGTGTTTGTAGAGCAAGAGGTCGCCGCTACTGTCAACAAGTACGCAAAAACTGTCAAAGGACTTGATGTGCCCCTGCAGTTTTTCACCGGACATCATGGCGATATCGACAAGTACTCTCTCCTTACGAGCCTGGTTAAGATATTGATCCTGAATATTAAAGGGTGACTTAGCCATAACAACCTCTCCTTTTTTAAATACCATGGAATTTCTCAATTAACTCACGAATTGTAACAAAGTCGTCAGAGGATTCAAGCCAAATTATTGATTTGTCTTTACGAAACCAGGTTAATTGCTGTTTCGCGTAGCGCCTTGTCGATCTTTTGAGGTCGTCAATCGCCTCATTTAGCGTCATTTCCTGACGTAGCAGGGCAAAAGCCTGTCGGTAGCCGATGGTCCGCAAAGTTTTCAATGCCGGATCATATCCGGCCTTCAACAATGCCTCTGATTCATCGAGCAAGCCCTGCTCGAACATCTGCTCTGCACGTTGATCAATCCGACGGTAAAGCTCATCTCGATCAAGGTCCAAAGCAATCTTGAGAGTGCGATAAGGTTGAGCGCTGAAGCCGTGCTCGTCCTGCAACGTTGAGAGAGAACGACCTGATTGCTCATAAACTTCCAGCGCCCGGACAACCCTGATAAGGTCATTAGGGTGCAGACGAGCAGCAGATTCGGGGTCAACCGCGGCAAGGTCGTCGTGTAACACAGAGCTGCCTGCTTCTTCTGCCCTGTCCTTCAAGCGTTTGCGAATCTCAGGGTCCGCGCCAGGAGCTAACAAGAGCCCTTCAGTGAGGGCCCGAATATACAAACCCGTACCACCGACAAGAAAAGGCCGTTTGTTGCGTTGACAAATATCAGCGACAGACTCTTCGGCAAGGGTTGCAAATCTTGCCGCGTGAAATTCTTCGTCAGGCCATGCGACATCAATCAGGTGATGTCTGACACGCTGCTGTTCTTCACGGGTCGGCTTGGCGGTGCCGATATCCATCAGACGATAAACCTGGCGGGAGTCCGCTGAAATGATCTCTCCGCCGAAGCAGTCTGCCAGGCCGAGCGCCAGAGAGGTTTTGCCGACCGCCGTAGGACCGCAGATGACAACAAGAGACGGTCTATTGTCTGGAGTTGGCAACACCACTATCCTCGATGGAAAAACTTCTCAACTTCGCGTTTGGAAATACGATGCATGACCGGGCGTCCATGGGGGCAGCAGCTGCCGAAATCAATGTCGGCAAGGTCTTGCAACAATCGTTGCATCTCACTCAATGAAAGGGCCTGATTGGCGCGCACCATACTGTGACAAGCAAGGACGGCAAGAACACGCTCGATTTCATCCTCGAGCTGTCCGGCGCGGCCGATCTCGTTCAACTCAGCAGCAAGGTCACGAACCAGTCGTTCAACATCAACGTCTGCGACAAGGGCAGGAACAGATTTCACCGTAAAGGAACGACCGCCGAAAGATTCCACCTCAAAACCGAACCGAGAAAAATCATCCAGTTGTTCTGACAGAACTGCAGCCTCGCGGTGGCCGAGTTCGATGACGACAGGAAAGAGAAGGCTCTGGCTTTCAATGCCATCGGTCTCCAACTGGTTGCGCAAACGTTCAAAACCAATACGCTCGTGGGCAGCGTGCTGGTCTACCAGAACCAACTCATCATTCACCTGACAAAGCAGGTAACTGCTAAGATATTGTCCGATTAGGCGCCAACCATCCGGCATGGCCGACGCCACAGACTGACCAGGGAGCCACCCGCTCATTTCACCTTTGATCGTCGACACGGCAGCAATCGATGGCGCGGACGCAACTTTCTCATTGAATGCCGACAACGATTCCTGCACACGCTCTCGAGCTTCATTCTGCGCAGGCGTCGATAAAGGGGACGGATAAGTGGTGTTCCCGGATTCATGTCTCATTGAGGCGTCGGCAGCCGCGGCAGTCCCAATAGCTGTCGGCTGTAGGCGTTCACGCAGTGCTGAGACGATAAAATCATGCACCTGTTGTTGGTTACGAAAGCGCACTTCGTGTTTCGTCGGATGTACATTGACATCGACCATCTCAGGAGGCATATCGATAAAAAGCACCGCAATCGGGTAACGGCGTTTTTCCAACAAGCTACGATAAGCCTCGAGGATAGCATGCTGAATAACCCGGTCACGGACAAACCTGCCGTTTACGTAAGTATAAACCTGCCCTGTGTTAGACCGGCTGATCCCGGGAGCACCCAACAGGCCAACCAGCATTTCACCCTGACCTGAATCGGCCTCAACAGGCAGGAGACCAGCGGAGACGTTACGCCCGAGCAAAGCGGCGGTCCGCTCCTCCAGACGATTATGACGGTAAGCTTCCAGGACAACCCGTCCATTATGTGACAACCGGAAATGAATATCTGGACGGGACAAAGCCAGCCGGGAGATGACATCGGCGATGTGGCCGAACTCGGTCTCATCTTTACGCAGAAACTTCCTCCGACCGGGCGTATTGAAGAAAAGGTTGCGAACCTCTACCACTGTTCCGGGGGCAGCGCCGACAGCATCGGCCTGGCGAATAGATCCCCCTTCAGCGTAAATCTGCCAGCCGGAGTCATCTTCAGCAGACCGGGTTGTCAGACGCAGGCGGGAGACTGATGCGATGGCAGGCAAGGCTTCACCACGAAATCCCATGGTATGCAGAGCAAAGAGGTCTTCGGTATTTTTGACTTTGCTGGTGGCATGTCGTTCAAGGCAAAGAAAAGCGTCATCCTTTTTCATGCCGTAGCCATTATCCGTAACTTTGACCAGGGCTTTGCCACCCTTTTCGATCTCCACGAATATTTCGGTTGCAGAAGCATCGAGAGAGTTTTCAACCAGCTCCTTGACTACCGAAGCAGGGCGTTCAACAACTTCACCGGCAGCGATCTGGTTGGCAAGGGACTCGGGAAGGATTTGAATTCTGCTGTTCATAGGTTACACACTAAGAAAGGTCAAAAGTAAACGGCCAGCCCAGAATACTGAACCAGCCGTTAAAGTCTACATATCAGATCATTGTTTTTGTTCGAGCCGATCCAGCATATTCTCTATTTCTGTCAACTCATCCCGGGGCTGTTCCTGCGGACGCTCAACGAGAGGTTGCGGAAAGAGACCCAGGTCACCAGCAACGCTGTGGGCGATCCTGCTGTCAACTTGCCTCGCCTTACGCAGAAAGGCCTCGAAAAGACAGTTATCGCTAATGGTGTTGATCAAACGCGGCACACCGCCTGCGTAGCGGTGGATCAAGGGGAGAACTTCATCGTCATAAAGAACCTGTTTGGCTCCGGCAATCTGCAGACGGTGCTTGATGTAAGATGTCGTTGTTTCCGCAGTCATCGATTTGAGGTGAAACTTGACCGCGACCCTTTGCGCAAGGGGCTCATCCAGCGCCAGACAGTCTTCGACTTCAGGTAAGCCGAAGAAAACGATATTCAGAAGTTTTTTCCCGGGGATCTCAAGGTTCAGCAAGCCCCGGAACTCCTCCATCAGATCACGGGTCTGAAGCATCTGAGCTTCATCGATCAGAACAACAGCTCGACGGCCCTCATCCTCTATCTCCAATAATCGGTTGTAGAGTTGCTTGAGCAATTTCAAACGATCATCCGCAGGGCTTTCAACTCCCAACTGCACAGCGATACGCGTAAGAATCCACTCAGGAGTAATTCCAGAATGCACCATCACCAGTAAGGATGATTCGTAACGTTCTTCAGGAAGGTTATCAAGCATGCGCCGGGCCAGAGTGGTTTTCCCGGTACCGACGCCACCGACGAGGACCGCGAGGCCCTTGTTGGAATCCACGGCATACATCAGGCGAAGAAGGGCCTGGCTGTGTTGATCACTGTTGTAGTAAAAACGGGCGTCCGGAGCATTGGAAAAAGGCTCCCGGTCAAGACCGTAATGTCCCAAATAACTCATAACCAGCCAGCCCTCCCGGCACTATACATAGGAGACTCGATCACGATTACCCTGCGGGCCTCCGTCATCATCAGAATCGTCATCAATATCAAGTTCCCTGCGCAAGTTTTTGATCAATGAAGCAACTTCACGGAAGAAGGAATCCTTTTCTGCAACGAGCAGGAAACACTCAAGCGCTTCAGGCAACTGTCCATTCATCTGATGGAGCATGCCCAGTTCAAAGTTCAAAGTCATCCGGCTCTCATCATTGAGTGCCTCGTGGTCCAGACCACTTTTAAATGCAGCCATGGCTGCTTCGGTATCGCCCGCTTGCATATGACACTGGCCGATCAGTGTGACGCAGTCAAGCTTACGATTCGCTCCGTTGCTGGCCTTTTCAAACTCAACGATGGCATCATCCAAAAGACCCATCTCCTTATAAGCTATGCCAAGGTTGAAATGCGACTCCGTATCGGAGGAATCCAACTCGCTGACCAGCTTTTGTGAAAGATCATCACTCTCCGGAGCGCTGCTAAAGGAGTCGAGAAAATCGGTAGCAGCCTGCAGGTCATCATCCTTTATATCCGCCATGAGGTCGACAAAAACGGCGCCACTTGGTTCCGTTGCCGCAGACTGTCGACCCTGATTGATCTGGTCTATTTTCGCATGTAATTCAGGCAGCCCGGGACGATATTCCATCAACGTCTGAACAACCCTCTCGGCATCGTCAAACAATCCCTGTTGGAGGTAAAACTCAGCTTCTTCCAGTTCTGCATCAACGTTAAGAGCCGCGGCAAAGCCATCTTTCGCGGCAGGGCTTTCATCGATCGAAGGTTCAATTTCCTCCAGGACTTCGACTGCTTCAATTTCTTCCAGTTCTTCGATTTCTTCCAGAAGCTCAAATTCCTCAATGGCTTCCAGATCTTCGATCTCTTCGCATGCGTCTGCTTCCGGCAACTCAGTAGAAACATCTTCTTCTGGCAAAGGCTCTTGTTCATCATCAGCAGCTGCGATTGCTGCCACGATGAGATCATCCAACGTGTCGTCTTCTGCAGGCAGGTCGAAATCTTTTGCTAGCTCAAGAGGGTTAAACTGGTCGTTGTCTGCAAGGCCATCATCGGAAGAAGCAGAATCAACCCCCGCGATTTCGTCTTCAGCGATAGACGCTACGGCAACTTGTTCAGATTCAGTATCATCTTCGAAATCAATATCGAGTTCACCGATATCATCAAAATCAAGTTCTACCTCAACTTCAAGCTCAACATCCTCATCGTCAAGCTTGGCAGCAACTGGAGTCTCTTCCTCTACGGCAGAAATGTCTGACTCAAGATTCAGATTCAGATCCAGATCGAGTTCAACTCCGACTGCTGCAGTCTTCTCTGCGGACAGCTTTGCCGCCGGTTTATCAACGTCAAGAGACGGAACCTCAGTTTCATCGATGACTTCTTCGCCAACCATCTCAAAAGCTTCTACATCATCGATTGCGTTATCAATCAAGGCTCTGTCATCAGTCTCCACAGATTCGGTGGCAGCTGGCGCGGGGGCCTGAGGTTCAACCGGAGTCGGCACCTCTCCCTCAATCTCACCAATGACTGAAAGAGCCTCTGCTACAAGTGGATCATCGGCCAGGAGGTCCTTGAGCTCTAGATAGAAATCCCGCAGTATGGTAATGCGCTCGGCATGGAAGAAAGAATCCTTCCACTCTTCAAGTCGATCTCTTGCGCGCTCCACATCACCGGCATCAATACAAACCCGGACATAATATTCGCGGATATCCAGGTCTTCAGGCTTCTCCTTCAACAGATGTTTCAGGGCAAGCCGTGCATTGTCAAAATCCTCGACTGCAACGTAAGAGTCCGTCAGGAACCGGAGGATCTCAGGGTCTTGTGGAGAATGCTTGAGCAACTCCTTTAGAACCTGAGTCGCTTTGTCAGGCGAACCGCTGAGCAAAAGGGCTTGAGCAAGCGGCAAACGCGACTTTCCATCTTCAGGGCAGATATCCAGGAAACGCTCGTAGAGTTTGATTGTCTTGACATGTTCCCCTTTTGCTGCAAGGGGTTCAATAAGCTCCTGAAATTTTTCGAGGGCCGGTTCGTTCAAACCGCTGGCCATGTAACACTCTGCTATTTTGGCCGAAAAATTCAGATTGTCAGGGTCAAGCTCAACCATCTTAGCCAAGACCTCGATGGCTTCCTGATGCATTGCATTTTTTTCGTAATGAGACACCAGTGTGCGGTATTCGGTCAGGGCATTGCCAATCAGGCCCTGTTTCTCATTAAGTTCTGCGAGACGGTGGTAAATATCCACCCGGGAAGGTTCGATCTTCTGCATCTGCTTGAAGACCGCTATGGATTTGAGATAAAAGCCCGTTTCCGTATAGTGCTTGGCAACGATCTCATACTCCGCCAAAGCATCTTCGATGCGTTTCTCACGACTGAGCAACTCGGCGAGTTTCTGTCGATTCCGCACGTCTTTGGGGAAAGTGTCGACCAGCTTTTTATATTCGCCGATCGCCTTCGAGACCTGCCCCTTCGAAAGAAACTTCTGGGCATTTGCGAGGAGTTTTTCTTTATTTGCCAAGGGTTTTTCCTGCCGGTTTAATTACAATACACATAAGGCGTAACAATAAACGAAAAACTCCGGACCTGTCAAGTGAACAAGCCCGGAGCCAAACTTACATTTTCCTTAAAAAACAGTAAAATAGATAATTAATCGCAAACCAGAACCCTCCGGTTACGACAGGTACTTATCGATGAATATTCTTTTGCCTTTTCCTCGTAACCCTGTCGCCCCATCAACGCATAGGTAAAAAGCTTCCCCTCCTCCACACCGGGTTGATCCAACGGATCGACATTAAACAGGTATCCGGCAAAGAGCGTCTGTACTTCAAACATATAGAGTAACGCTCCAACAGTCTCCTCGGTCACCCGGGAGACCCGAATCGTACAGTTTGACCTCTGATTCCTGGTTAAAGCAGCCGAAGTCGCACGTTGTTCCACATTCACCAACTCACCCATAGTGTGTCCGGCGAGATAGGCCATTTCCGGTGCAGCCGGATAATCGTGCAGAGCGAGATCCTGCATAAATTCATCGACCGCGACAAAAGTAACTACCTTGTCAAAGGGGCCTTCCATATAGAGCTGCACTTGAGAATGCTGGTCGGTCGTCCCCAGAGCTTTCACGGGAGTTGGCCCGATGTTGCAGATGGTACCGTCGGTGGCAAACTTTTTACCCAGGCTCTCGGCCCATAACTGGCGATACCAGTCAGCTAATTCATCCAACCGGTCGCTGTAGGGCATCAGAACAGAGATTTTCAGGCCCTTTTGGTAGGCGAGGTATTGCAGAGCCGCATTCAAATAGGCGGGGTTGGTTTCAAGATCATCGTGACAAACAAAGCGCGAAAAGTCAGCAGCCCCCTTGAGAAGTTGAGCAATATCGACACCGACACACGCCAGCGGAAGCAGCGCAACCGGCGTCAAGACACTGAACCGGCCACCGACTCCAGCAGGGATAGCGCAACTGCGATAACCTTCGCGATCGGCAAGTTCTCGCAGGACGCCGCCTGCGGGATCAGTGATCAGAATGAAATGTTTCCGATATCCCTCACCGACGCTTTCTGCAACCCACTGTCGAGCCACCAGGAACTGGCTGGTTGTCTCAACCGTCGTTCCTGACTTGCTGATCACCAGAAAGCAGGTTCGTGCCGGTTCAAAGAGAGCGAGGTGAGCTGCAAAGCCGTCCGGGTCGACATTGTCAAGCACGAACAAACGAGGCATGTCACCCCTTTGCCCAGCATCCATAAGGTTATGGGTATAGCACAGGGCATTGAAAACCGCTGAAGTGCCGAGCGCGGAGCCGCCAATGCCCAGCACCACCAGGTTATCGAAATCCGCTTGAACATCAGCGGCGAGGTTCGACATCTCATCCACGACTTCTGTTTTAAAGGGCAGGTCAAAAAAAGGCAATTCAGCACGTTTACGCCGCAGTTCGATCTTTTCATGGATCGCTCTTGTCCGGGAGGACAAGTCGGTCAGCTCATCCTCATTGATGCCTGATTCTGAACCTATGGCATCCGCCATCATGTTGGTGTAATCCAGAGAAATCGTCATAACCATCTCCTAAAAAAATCCATTTACTAAAAACTGACATTTTCAAGCATGTCACGCTCCGAGACTTTTCAGCCTCGCAACCTCTTTCTTCGTCAGCATGCGCTTCTGTCCCGGAGTCAATTCGTCCAGAGTCAAAAAAGCATAGCCGATACGAACCAGACGACTGATTTGGTGACCCAAGGCTCCGCACATGCGCCGCACCTGGCGATTACGCCCTTCATGAATCGTCAATTCGAACCAGGAGTGCCCGCCGCGCACACGAAAGTTTGTGACCTTCGCAGGTGAAGTTATCCCATCATCCAGGGTAACCCCGGTCTCCAGCAACCGTCGCGACTCTTCAGAGAGATGCCCGCGGACTTTGACCAGGTAGACTTTGTCGACCTGGTTGCTCGGATGAGCAAGACGGTTAGCCAGTGCACCATCATTGGTCAACAGAAGCAGTCCGGAGGTGTTGATATCAAGGCGGCCCACAGGAAACAACCTGATCGACAAATCACGAACAAGGTCGGTAACGACAGGGCGTCCTTCCGGATCACTCAGTGTCGTGACTGTTCCAATCGGCTTGTTGAGGAGGATATAGACGAGTTTTTCTGCAGCGTTAAGCGGCTTACCATCAATTAAAATGGTGTTCTTCTCCGCATCGGCCTGGGTCCCCAATATGGCGACCTGACCATCGACACGAACGCGGCCAGCAGCGATCAGCTCTTCAGCGCGCCGTCGGGAGCAATATCCCGCAGCAGCAATTATTTTCTGCAGACGTTGCTGCATAATCTCAATTCAGGGTAGCAGTTGCAAACCGAGACCCGGGTTTCGTGAAAAGGTCAAAGTCAGTGAGTCAAGGCCGCAAAGAGCAGAC
This sequence comes from uncultured Geobacteraceae bacterium, assembly GCA_964638305.1. Lineage (GTDB taxonomy): Bacteria > Desulfobacterota > Desulfuromonadia > Desulfuromonadales > BM103 > M0040. The sequence goes on from CAZXBD010000237.1 coordinate 14,500, forward strand.
GATGCAACACCTCCGACAATTCGGTGTTGTCCTGCCCTTTGCCAAACATAGCGGTCAAATCAGAGAAAACCCCACAATAATGGTTGACCAACCGCGGCTTGTCGGTGGCCAGATTAAATACCAGTTCATCCTGACCTGTCAGCCTCAAAGTGGCTATTTCTTTAGCATGGTCAAGTTCAACAATGCCATTTTCGTAACGCAAACGCGTAGATTTATAGTTCTTGCCAAGAGTCCAGTTCGTATCAACGATACCATAACCCGTTCGGCCCTCCTCGCCAAAGCTGTAGATTCCCAAGCCTTGCACCTGGGAACAGCCCAAAGAGGGGACAACCGTCATGCGGCCATCAATAAGCTCCATTGCTGTGGGATCAATCAGCCGGAACAAGGCACTGAGACCGCTTACACCGCTGTCCGTCCAGGCTCCGGCCTTGCCAACAGCACCGAGGGTTAGTTTGCCGTCAATGAAATAAGGATCAGCAAAACAGGTCTCAAAGCCCAGCAAGCAGCCAAGATCAAAGTTTTTTGATTCACGCTGCTCGCGCCACCAGTCAATCTCACGACCATACGCAGGATGAAACGCCGTATACAAAGGCAGCTTGCGTGTGCGTGCCGCCGTCAACAAAGCATCCATCTCGGACTGACTGGTACAGAGAGGCTTCTCGACTATCGCGATCCGATCGGATTCAATAACCCGCATGGCCACTTCAAAATGAGTCGATGTCGGCGTCGAGACCAGAAAGGCGTCGGCGTCAGACTTCTGCAGCATTTTTTCCAGGTTGTCATGGAAACGTACGCTTCCAGGCAGCTCTTCCGCCTTGTTCTGGTCCAGGTCATGAGCATCAATCAGTTTGATTCCCTGAGTGTGGGTGATGGCTTGCATCTGGTAGTTGGCAATTTTACCGATTCCGATCAGTGCTATCTGCATGAATTCCTGCTCCCGATAATTTAAATAAACTGCATTTTACGGCTTGTCCGTATTAAAGTCGTGGTGAATTTCAACCAAGTAAAGCATCTATAGCGTCAAAGTTAAAACGCTTGTCAGCGAGTTCCATGATCAGATCAATTTTCTGGGTATCCTTGGCGTTAAGCTTGGAGACATCATCGTTAATACAATTGAAGACATTCGCCGTAGTCTGCTCGGTGCGCATGTACGGGATACCGCTACGGTCAAGGATCTTCTGCGTGATTGCACTAACCTTGGCAACCCCGGGGATCACCAGCCCTGCCAACAGGTGACGATACTCTGGCAAGTTGTAAATATTGGCCAGCGTCACTAGCAACTCGTCACGGCTACTGGTAACAATCACCAGGGAAGACTCTTTAAGCAATTCGGTCACCCGCTGAGTTGCTGCGGAGCCAATCTGAACATGATGGACAATCTGCCCGGCGGTCTCCTGGCTGCCCTGTAATTCGAGGTCAAGGACCTGACTGATGCGGCGCAGTGTCGGGTTGGCCAGAATCGGCTGATAGTTGAAGCCCCCGATCACTTTAAACGGCTCAGCAGCAAACGCCAAGCCCAAATAACGCAATGTTTTCTCTCGCTTGTCAGGGATGATTTTGTTGGCGAGGATGGCCCGGACCTCTGTCGCTTCCTGGCGGAACAAAGCCAGATTCATATAGGCCGAGTCAACTACGTTACCGATACCTCCACCGGTCACCATAACGACCGGAGCGTCGGCAAGCTTGGCAACCCGAGCATTGGAAAAACCGATAACCGAACCAACGCCGGTATGACCAGCCCCCTCGATGATCAGAAAATCGTTCTTGCGATCCAGTTCATCAATGGCACTGAGCATCTGTTGCTCCATTTCAGGGCCAGAAAGTTCACCGTCAAGGAGCTTCTGTGTGTCACCGGGCTTAAGCACCACCGGGGACATCAGCGGAAGATCATCTTCCAAACCATAAACCTCGGCCATCAAGGCGGCATCCTTATCAACGACCATACCATTGGCGGCGACAATCGGTTTCGGGCCGAGCGGTTTAATAAAGCCGACGCGCTTATATTTCTTGCGCGCCATGTACATCAACGAAAGGCTTGTCGTTGTTTTACCACTGTTCTGGCCGGTTGCGGCCACAAACACCTTGCGGGCCATATAAGGCTCCTTAGAATCGAGGTGAGAGATGAGAAGTGTGAGCTTAAGGAGAATCTTTAATGCCTTATCTCATCTCGCGCTTCCCGCCTCTCACATCGGAATATTACTTATCTTTCCTTAACCAGCTTTGACACTGCTTTGAACTGTTCATGGGTCGATTTCTTCAATAGCTGGAACAGTACCGTTTCGGCAGTGGTCGCCACGGCTCCAGCCTGGGCGGCATTAGCAACGCCGGCCAGGTAGTCAGCTTTGTTGCGCGAACAAACAGCATCGCGAACCAGATGGACATGATAACCATCCTCAAGCAGGCCGATCACAGTCTGATAGACACAGACGTGAGCTTCCATTCCTGTCACTATAACCTGACTGCGACCGATATTTTTCAGTTCTGCCAGAAAATTCGGTTCACCACAACAGCCAAAGCTGACCTTCTCAACAACGGTGTCCTTGCAGGCGTCCGCCAACTCGGAAACGGTATGACCGATTCCCTGCGGATATTGTTCCGTTGTCACCACCGGGATACCGAGGAGACCCGCGCAGGAAACCAGCATCTCAACTGTAGACCGCAGCCGCAGGTAGACCTTTTGCGGCATGGCCGGCACCAACCGCTCCTGGATGTCGATAACCACCAGAACTGCCTGCTCCGCATCCAACTTGAACTTACCAAGATCGTTCGACATAATCACTCCTAATTCACTGGCCCCTGGCCCCTGGCCCCTGGCTCCTGGCTCCTGGCTCCTAGCTCCTAGCTCCTAGCTCCTAGCCATTAAGGATACACCCGCATGACCTGTTCGGCAACACAGGCAGGCTTCTCCTCACCTTCGATTTCAATTGTCAACAGGTAAACAATCTGAGCGCCATTGCGGACGGCCGCTACGGATTGAACTACTGTTCGGGCACGGACTCTGGCACCACACAAAACCGGTGCAGGAAAACGCAACTTGTTAAGGCCGTAATTGACGCGTAAACGCATGCCGGGATAATTACTTTCGAAAAAATCCGGATGATTACTCTCGGTTAGAAGCGGCAACAAGGACAAAGTCAAAAAACCATGTGCAATGGTGCAACCGTAAGGAGACTCCTTGGCAGCACGTTGCGGGTCAACATGAATCCATTGCTCGTCTCCTGTTACGCGTGCAAAGGCATCAATCCGTTGCTGATCGATTTCCAGCCAAGAACCGACATGAATTTCCTTACCCACCAGATCCTGATATTTACTGATTAACCCCTCTAAGACAGACACACTATTAGCCCTTTCACAACCGTTAGACATCATTTAGAGGATAAATAACGTTTATAGCCTTGCCCTGCAAGTCAAATCGGTTACTTTTCGAGGAATATAATTACCATAATCTGCAGATAAACCTTGAGCAATTTCAAACATTTCCCGATAATACAGAAAGGTCGTCCAGCAACGCAAAGAGTGATTACTATGATAGAGTATTTTTGTGTAGGAATTTAAGTCTTCTTTCACGGAAAGAGGATCTCATTTGCCACACACATAATCTAAGAGGTACAGCATGTCACAGCCGGATAAAAAAAACGCTGAGAACAATCCTGATTCCTGCCCACTGCGCCGTTCTACTGACGTGGCCCAACCAAAGAAACAGTCGCTGACAATCAAGGACATAGCCAAACTTCTTCATCAACGCAGCAGAATCAGTGACGATCAGTACCAGATGATTATTGAGCGAGGTGACGCCCAGGCGGCCCGCCTGAACAGCCACGTTAAAAGCGTCAAGGGTAAAAAGGATGTTTACCTTGCGGAACTGGCTTCGCCTGCCCAGGTTATTACGTCATTCAACCTCGAGATCCCGGCAACCCAGAAAAAGTTAACGGAAGACGCCGTCACCGAACTGATTTCCCAGGCATCCGGGATGGAATATATCAAAATAGACCCCCTCAAGCTGGAACTCGACGTCGTAACTGACCAGATCCCAAGAGCTTTTGCCCTGAAAAACCTGGTCGTGCCGATCGATGAAAAGGAAGGCGTCATTACCATTGCCGTAGCGGACCCTTTCAACGTTCGTCCGATCGAGGACTTGGAGCATGCCCTGGGGATTCAGATCAAGCGCATCCTGGCCTCACGCAGCGACGTCCTGAAAATTCTGGAAGAGTTTTTCGGCTTTCAGGCTTCGGTAAAAGCAGCACAGGTTGACATGGGCTTTGGTTCGGAGTTGTCCAACCTTGAACAGCTTTTCAAAATGCGCGGTCGCGATGAAATCGAAAGCAGCGATCAGCACATCATCTCCGCTGTTGAATTTTTGCTGAAATATGCCTTTGACCAGCGCGCCAGCGACATACATATCGAGCCAAAGCGCGACAAATCGTCAATCCGCTTTCGAGTGGACGGGGTGCTGCACAACATTCACACCATTCCAATGAATCTCCACCCGGCGATCGTGTCACGCCTGAAACTGCTGTCGCGGCTCGATGTCGCAGAAAAGCGCCGACCTCAAGACGGTCGTATCAAGACCGAGCATATGGCAAAAGATATAGAGCTGCGTGTTTCCACCCTGCCGGTCGCATTTGGCGAAAAAGTGGTTATTCGTATTTTCGATCCCGAAATCCTGATGCAGAAGCTTGACCGGATCGGTTTTTACGAGCGCGAATACAAACTTTACAGTTCGTTCATCAGAAAGCCGAATGGCATCGTTCTGGTCACTGGCCCCACCGGCAGTGGCAAAACCACCACCCTCTATTCTTCTCTGAAGACCATTGCATCACCGGAGATTAACATCGTCACTATCGAAGACCCGATCGAGATGGTTATGGAAGACTTTAACCAAGTCGGCGTACAGTCCGCCATCAACGTCACTTTTGCCACCGTTTTGCGGAATATCCTGCGCCAGGATCCGGACGTACTGATGATCGGTGAGATCCGTGACCAGGAGACTGCTGAGAATGCCGTCCAGGCCGCCCTGACCGGCCATCTGGTGCTTTCGACCCTGCACACAAACGACGCACCGACGTCGATAACCCGCCTGCTCGACATCGGCGTTCAGGCTTTTCTGATTTCCACCACAATCAATGGTATAATTGCTCAACGCCTGCTCAGATCCATCTGCCAGGAATGCCGGTATGAAAGGCTTTTGACTGACGAAGAAACCACCTATCTTGGCCTTGCCAAGAAAGAATATAAAGTTTTTGAAGGCAAGGGTTGCGATGAGTGCCGTGGGACCGGCTACAAAGGACGGACCGGCATCTTCGAGGTGCTGGAGTTCACCGATCAGTTGAAAGCAAAGATCACCGATCGTACCGATATGGCAGAGATTTACGCGGTGGCCAAAGCCGACGGCATGATCAGCCTGAGAGAGCTGGCCATTAAAAAGATGTTTGAAGGGAAAACCACCTTCAGCGAGATTGTCACAGTAACGGGGTGACAGAACGGGAGGATGACCATGCGTAAGTTCAGATTCTTTCGGAACACTATTTTCGCAGCAGCCGGCCTTCTTTTGCTCCTACCCTTCTCCTTGCAAACAGCTTCGGCCCAGATGGACTGGTTGAAAAGTGGTCAGGACCTGCTCGGAAACGTCACCAAAAAGCCACAGGGCCAGTCTGATAGCCTGACCAACAGCGAAATCGCCAGCGGCCTCAAAGACGCCCTGGTGGTCGGTACCGAGACTGTCGTCGCCCAGCTCGGGCAGGCTGATGGTTTCAATGCAGACCCGACCATTCACATCCCTCTGCCAGAGAACTTGCAACAAGTCAAAACTGCGCTGTCAGCGATCGGCATGTCATCCATGATGGAAGATCTGGAACTCAAACTTAACCGCGCCGCTGAAGCAGCCACGCCACCCGCAAAAGAACTTTTCTTGACATCGATTGAAGAGATGACCCTCGACGACGTGATGGGAATCTACAACGGCCCCGAAGATTCGGCCACCCGTTACTTTCAGGGCAAGATGTCCGACCCTCTCGCCGCAGCAATGCAGCCGATTGTCGAACAGGCGCTCAACCAGGTCGGCGCCATACAGTCCTATGATGCCGTCATGGGTCAGTATGACAGCCTGCCATTTGTGCCAGACGTCAAAGCCGACCTGAACAGTTACGTTGTCAACGAGGGTATGGAGGGCATCTTCCACTACCTTGCCGAGGAAGAGGCCGCCATCCGTCAGAACCCGGTCAAACGGACAACGGATATTCTGCAAAAGGTGTTCGGATCGCAATAACGGTGACAACGATTAAACAACAATGGCCACTTCAAAATCGAAGTGGCCATTGTCTTTTTCAACACAGGCTGTAATCAGTACGGGCTCAACCTAACAGGACCTTCCCTCCCAGCAGGATCAATAACAATCCCAAAGTTCCCTGGATCAGAGGCTGCAGGCTGATGAAAACAGGCTGGAATCTCCTGCTGGAAATCAGGAAAGCAACCGTCGCATACCAGGCGAACGAGATCAAAATCATCGAAATGTTCAGGGACGCTTTCGCCCAGAGGGGAAAGTCTGGATTCGTAAGCAGCGCGAATAGACTCAGGTAAAAAGCCCATGCCTTCGGGTTGGTCAGATTGGTCAGCAAACCGGTCCGGTACGACAGCAAACAGGAAACCTCGATCGCAGATTTATCCGGCACCTCTGCACGGCCGTTGCTACGACAGTTGCGCAACATCTCAAAACCGATCCAGGTGAGGTAGCCACCGCCAACAAAACGCATGACAATGGCAAAGAAAGGTAGTGAGTGGACCAGGACCAGCAAACCGGCGAAACCGGCCAGGGCGAAGAGACCGCTGCCCGTGGCGACTCCCAGGGCAGACAACAAACCGGCACGTCGTGATTCGCCCAGTGCGGTATTGGTCACCAGAATGAAATTCGGGCCAGGGGAAATGATGGCGAAGGTATAAACACCGAGAAAAGTAAAAATAGCCGGCCAGGGAGAATCCATGACGTCATTCTAGACAGCATGCGCCAAAGAGACAAGCTGCAAGCGAAAAATCAGATTGGCATTTGCCGTTATCGCCTAAGCTTTTAGGCCATCGAAGTGCATATATTAATCGGACTATCCCAGGTCTTCCGATTAACCAAAAGAACCCGTACTGGTTTTCTCCGGGACCGCCCTGATCATTTTTGGATTGCGTGGCTTTACCAACGGACTGTTGTCCAGAGAGGCATGAGAGGCGCCCTGGTCAAAAACAAAGAAGGACACCAGCTCCGCCAACTGTTCTGACTGACTCGATAATTCTTCCGCAGTCGAGGCCATCTCTTCAGATGCAGAGGCGTTTTGCTGAATGACACTGTCAAGCTCCTGCACACTGCGCTGAATCTGCTCAGCACCGGCGTCCTGCTCCTTGCTGGCGGCACTGATCTCCTGGACCAGTTCGGCGGTTTTCTGAATATTCGGCACGATGACGTCCAGCAACTCTCCAGCCCTTTCAGCCACCTCGACGCTCTCCGTTGACAATTCGTTGATATCGCCGGCGGCATGCTGACTTCTCTCTGCAAGCTTCCTGACCTCTGCAGCCACCACAGCAAAACCTTTACCTTGTTCACCGGCTCGGGCCGCCTCAATGGCTGCATTAAGGGCCAGAAGATTGGTCTGCCGGGCAATCTCCTCGATGATTGTAATTTTGTCGGCAATCTCTTTCATCGCCGTAACCGTCCGGGAGACTGCTACGCCACCTTCCTTGGCGTCCTTTGCCGCTTCCTGGGCGATTTTTTCAGTCTGAAGTGCGTTGTCGGCATTCTGACGAATGTTGGCACTCATCTGTTCAATGCTACTGGCAGCCTCTTCGGCCGCTGCGGCCTGCTGAGAAGCCCCGTTTGACATGACGTCAGCAGAATCACGCATTGTCTGGCTACCGGCCGCAACGTGACTGACCGTAACCTTGACGCCACCAACAACTTCTTTGAGCTTTTCAGACATCCCGGCCAGGGCTTGCATCATCTCATCCTGATCGGAGCGTTTACGAATATCAGAATCGAGACGACCTTCTGCCACCCCGGTTGCCATGCTGGCCACAATCTTGGTTGCACCGACCATCTTGCGCATCGATTTCAGCAATTGTCCGGTTTCACCGGTGCCACCTTCTATAATCTCGACCTGTAGGTCACCAACCGACAGTCGCTCAGAGACTTCTACAGCATGTTTCAACGGCAGGCTGATGCTGCGGGAAATCCAGTAAGCAACAATTCCGAGCAGGATCAAAACAGCGAGAATTATCAGACCGAACTTGATTGATTCATTGTAAAACGCAGCGTCAACATCATCCACGTATATACCTGAACCGACGAGCCAGCCCCAGGGGGCAAATCCTTTCACATAAGAAGTCTTTGGTGCCAGGACCTTGCTGTCACCCTTCTGCCAGACATAATTGACAAAACCTTCACCTTTGCTACGGACGACGCTGACCATGTCCATGAATAGTCTTGTCCCGTTGGGGTCTTCAAAAGCAGAGAGATCCTGCCCTTCCAGTTTCTTGACATAGGGGTGCATGATCATCTTGGGTTGCATGTCGTTAATCCAGAAGTAGTCCTTCTCGTTGTAACGCATACCTTCAATGACCCGCATAGCCGAGAACTGGGCTTCAGTCTCCGAGAGTTCTCCAGCTTGAGACTTGGCATGATAATGCTCAAGGACCCCGTAGGCACTCTCCACGAGATTGCGCGTCTTGTCCTTTCGATCGTCGAGCATGATCCCTTTCTGCAGACTCAGGAATACGCCGGTAATAACGACGACTGTGACCAGTGATCCTGCGACCAACAAAGTCAGTTTTTGCCCAACTCTGAGATTTTCAATCATGAAGGTTGTCTCCCGTTCTCTCCTACAATCGCCTGTATTATCGGGCCCCATGCCCATGGGATCATATTAGAAAAGGCTTTAATCACCAGCCCTTGAAGCCTGGATACCTTTGTCTATGATCTTCATAAATATTTATCTTTCAAAGACCAAGCCAATAGCTAACTATAATCACATTTGGTATCATTCTAAAAAACTAATAATAGATATATTTCGGTAGGTTATATCAATAATTATATTCCATACACTTTCAAAAAGAAAAATATATACCACGAAAGAATAATGTTAATGACACAGCTTATGTCACAGTTTTTACGGTAAACAAGAGGCAGTATAACTATTTGTATATCATCCACAGTAACGTGGCGATTCCCCTTGCCCTCACGTCCCAAACGGTGTAACACCTAAGGCCTTAAAAATCCATCCAACAGGAGAGACAAATGGGCATTCTTAACAACACAGTCAGCCTCTGCCAGTTCAAGGTCCTGGGCAATATGCCGACTTCAGATTTAACTGCGTGGGTCGGAGAGGGACTCGCCGATGACGGTTTCCGTTCCATCGAACAGACCAGTGAAGAGCTATCGATCGGCTGGGTCCAACTCGATGATTACCAGGAAAGCAGTTTTGCAGACATGCATACATTCCAGCGTGACAACTACCTCGCCTTTTCCCTGCGCCGCGACCAACGCAAGCTACCTGGCACTCTGGTCAAGCCTTACATTTTAAAAGCTGAGCAGGAATGGCTGGCAGCTAACCCTCAATTCAAACGAGTTCCGAAACAACAACGTGAAGATTTGCGAGACGCTGTACGCGGCAGTCTGTTTGCCAAAACTCTGCCGGTGCCGACGATCTACGACGTAGTCTGGGATACCCGCAGCCATCTTGTCACCTTCAGCAGCCTCGGCACCAACGCCGTAGACCTGTTCGTCGACCAGTTCAAAAAGAGCTTTGACGGCCTGCGCCTCGTACCGCTGTTTCCCATGGCCCGAGCGGGACATGTCATAGACGAGGCACTCCAACCAGCCTTGGCCGTAGCCAATTGCAGCAGCAGCGAGGCGGTGCTGGAACAGATTGAAGCGAACCAGTGGCTAGGCAAGGACTTTCTGCTCTGGCTCATGCACGAAACCATGCATGCAGCCTCAGAATACACCGTCAGCCAACCCGGGCCAGCAGTCACAGGAGATAGCTTTGTCGCCTACCTCAACGACCGTCTGGTGCTAGCCTATAGCGGTGAAAGCGGCGTGCAGAAAATCACCGTGACCGGGCCGCAGGACCACTTCCACGAAGTACGCACGGCACTGCAAGGTGGCAAGGAAATTCATGAAGCGGTTCTTTATCTGGAGAAACAGGAGCTGTTGTGGAAAATGACCCTGAAGGGCGGAAACTTCCATTTCGCATCTCTCAAATCACCAGCGGTGACTCTGGAGAAAGACGACATCACCGATCCAGCCATGGAACAAGAAGCCGTCTTCTTTGAAAGGATGTCATTACTCGAAGAGGGACTGCAACTCTTTGACAGCCTTCTGGCAGCCTTTCTCAAGCAACGCCTCGCTGCGAATTGGGCACAGAAGGAACAAGCGATAAGGACTTACCTGGCGGCAGCCTAGGACGTCTTTAGTTTAAAAGATAAAGCCCGGCTGATGATCAGCCGGGCTTTTCTATTTGGATGTTAACCGGGGACACACAAATCGTGTGTCCCGTAAACAGCTGTTGGCTGATTCACTCACGGCGTCCTGCCATTAGATCAGCTTTGCGTGACACACGGAAGCTCTTCAGAAAAAGAAACGTCAAGACAGCCAATCCGACCACATGGACCCACCATGGCAATGGCCATAGGAGTGCAAAGGCACACGCCACACTCAAAAGTCGATCCAACAGACTCAGGCGTGCCTCCATGAAACCCTCCAGCCCGGCGGCAAAAGCGTAGAGCCCGAACAGGGCAAATGAGAAGATCATCAGGTCACCGCTAAAGGTGCCGCCAATGAACGGGGTGTAGGCAAACAGAAGCGGGATGACGTAGAGCCCCTTGGCCAGCTTCCACGACTGAAAACCGGTTTCCATCGGCTTGGTGCCGGCGATAGCGGCAGCGGTGAAAGCGGCCAGAGCGACCGGCGGGGTGACGTTGGAGTCCTGGCTCAGCCAGAAGACGATCAGATGCGCTGACAATAAAGCGAAGGTCATGGTGTGCTCGCTCAACACCGCTTCGCGGACCATGCTTCCCATATCAATTGGGATCGCATCAACGATCAACCGCGCTGTGGCGGTGGACATCGGGTTGCCGATCTCGGCCAGTTTATCAGGCGCCGCGAGCATGAATATCGCCCTCGCAGCTTCGGGAATTTCACCGCTGGCCAAGGCATTGACCAGCATACCGTCGGCGATCAGGCCTGTCAGCGCCGGCGCTGACAGAGTACCGAGGACAATATAGGCGGCGGTGACCGGCAAGCCCATGCCGAGCACCAGTGAGGCCAGGGCGATCAAACCGATGGCGATGACCAAGCTGTGACCGGCCCACTCGTTGATCATCAGCGAAAAAGTATTGCCAATGCCGGCCGTGGCGATGACATTGACGATCAAACCGACCGAGCAAAGCAGAATAGCGGTCATCACCATGTTCTTCGCACCAAGAGACATCGCTTCGATGATCGCCTTCGGTCCCATCTTGTTCGGTGAAAACCATGAGGCAACAATCACGGCAATAATGCTGAGACCGGCCGCATAGGTCGGAGTAAAACCGTAGATCAACAGACCGATCAGGACGCAGATTGGCAAGAGGAAGACGATGCCGCCCTTCTTGAACACTTCGAGAGCGGACACCTTTTCGTTGTCGAGTGCGGTCACGTGACTGCGCTTGGCTTCGATACGGACAAAGAATCCGACGGTAGCAAAATAAAGCATTGCCGGCAAAATACTGACCAGGACAATGGTGTTGTAGGAGATCTGTGTGTAGGTGGCCATGACAAAGGCCCCGGCACCCATGATCGGCGGCATCAGCTGCCCCCCGGTCGAGGCGGCCGACTCAACTCCGGCGGCAAACTTGGCCGGGAACCCGGCTCGCTTCATCAGCGGTATGGTGATAACGCCGGTCGAGGCCGTGTTGGCCACGGCCGAACCTGATATGGTGCCCATCAACCCGGAGGCCATTACTGCCACCAGACCGGGACCGCCGACCATCCTGCCGGCCACAGCGCGGGCCAGATCGATGACGAATTCGCCAGCTCCGGAGCGCAAGAGGAAGGCGCCAAAGAGAATGAACATAAAGACGTAGGTCGACGAAATACTGGCAATGGTGCCGAACAGGGCATCGTCGCCATAGACGCTGCGAAACAGGATCGTCTCGGCTGAGAGCCCGGCAAACTTGAAGACACCACCGATATACTGGCCCCACCAGCCCACGTAACTCAGAGCGGTAATAATCAGCACCGGGATAAACCAGCCGGCGACCCGGCGCGCGAATTCCAGGGTACAGAGGATCAGGATGATTCCGGCAGCCCACTCGGAGGTCGCCAGGCGCACACCGCGCTCGTAGATGGCGTCTTCCATGGCAATCAGGTAAAGGGCGGAGCTGGCAGCCAACAGCCCAAGCAGGATGTCCAGTAAACGCCAAACCAGGGTCGGATTCTTGCGCAGCGGGTAGACCAGCGCGGCGATCAGGGCAAAACCGGCGAAATGCAGCGAATTCTGCCACAAGGATGAAAGAACCGATACCACGTTGAACCAGATGTGCAACAGGGAAACAGCCACGCCGAGGATAATCAGCAGGCGGGTTGGCTCCGGACGCACTTCGGGTTCAATAATGGGTGTCTTTATCAACAGAAAACTCCGAGACAGTCAGCGGCCACCCCGGCGGGGTGGCCGCAAAGAGCAAAAGATTAGTTAGCAAGCAATCGTGCCGGAATCTTGATCCCGACTTCCTGGTAATACTTGGCCGCACCCGGGTGCAACGGCATCGGCAGGCCGGCAATCGCCTTTTCGATCGCCATCGCCTTGGTGGCGCCGTGGATTGAGTTCAAAAACGGCAGGTTCTCATAGATGGTTTTAGTGATCTGATAAACGGCGTCTTCATCGACGTCGTCCCGTGCCGCCAGAAAGTTAGGCTGGGCAATGGTATTGATGTCTTTGGTCTGGCCTGGATAAGTATCAGTAGGAATCACATAACGGGTCCAAAGGCCCATGCCGCCGTCGGCCTGCTTGAGTTGTTCATCGGTGAAATCAAGCACGACGATCTTATCGCCCATATTGGCCAACGCCTTGGTGACAGCGCTGACCGGGGCCCCGGCCGGGGTGCCCATACCGGCGACCTGGCCGTTCTGTAAAGCATCGGCCGAGGGACCGTAACCGACATAAACCAGATTATAGTCCTTCTCCACATCGACACCCAGGTTGCCGAGAAGCACGGTATTGGAGCCGAGGGTGCCTGAGTTCTTCTTGCCCAGCGCCATCGATTCGCCCTTAATGCCGGCCAGGTCTGCGGCAGTGCCGGTTTTAGCAAACTTTTTGTTCACGGTGAAGTGCTCAACATTCTGCCAGAGCATGGTCACAGAACGGAGCTTTTTCTGCGGTCCTTCTGATTTTATCGGGCCGGTGCCCTGCCAGGCATAGGCGCCGTAGAGACCCTGAAGAATCGCAAACTGCACTTCATTTTCGCGCAGCAGCTTGATGTTCTCACCTGAGCCGGCCGAGTTGATCGCCGACATGCCGATCTTCTGTTTCGGCTGCAGCTTGACCTTGACCAGGGTCGACAGGGCTACGCCGACCGGGTAGTAGGTTCCACCTGTCGAAGCGGTGGCGAGCAGGTAGCTGCGCTCATCTGCCGCCTGGACTGTTGTAATAGGGCCGAACAGCATGGTAACTGCCGCCGCGACAAACATAAACCGCCTGATCCTTGTCATCATTTTGTCCTCCTCAATGTTTGTGTTTTGTTGCTCTTGTGCCATAGTCCAGACCTTCTTTGATTTCAAAAGACTCCAGCCCGGCCCATAGCAATCGAATTTGCTCAATATCCCCTGATCATGCCGCCATCAACCGTCACCGTACTGCCGGTCATGTAAGAACTGGCTCCGGAGGCGAGGAAGCAGACCACCTTGGCGAACTCTTCTGTATCTCCGTAGCGTTTCAGGGGGATTTTCTGTAATGCTTCGCTGACCACCTGCTCTTTGCTGACGCCTCGTTTTTCGGCGTTAAACTGATCGAGGTACGCGGTGCGGTCGGTGGCGATGCGACCTGGCGCGACAGTGTTGACCAGAACGTTGTAGGGGGCCAGCTCGTCGGCCATGGTTTTAGCCATGCCGACAATCCCCATACGGAAGACATTGGAGAGAATCAACCCGGGAATCGGTTGCTTGATCGAAGCCGAGGTGACGTTGATGATCCGCCCGCCCTTTTCTTTCAGGCCCGGCAAAACTTCACGGATCAGCCGAACATAGCTGAGCAGGTTCAATTCGAAGGCAGCCTGCCAGGCTGCATCGTCAACCTGGTCGAAACCGCCTCCCTGTGGGCCGCCGGCATTGTTGATCAGAATATTGATGGAACCTAGGCGCTCGCGGGTAGCAGCCACAAGGGCGCTAATCTCTTCGGCTTTGGTGATATCACAGGGGAAGCATGCCACTCTGCCTTTGGCACCCGCGGCAAGCTCCTCACGGGCGATTTCCAACTGCTCTACGCTGCGGCTGGTCAGCATTACGTCGCACCCTTCAGCGGCCAGTTGCCCGGCGATTGCCTTGCCAAGGCCCTTACTTGAAGCGACGACCAAAGCGACCTTTCCTGTTAGCTGCAGGTCCACATCAGACTCCTTAGAAAAAGGATATATGTACCGGTTATCATTGGCGGAGCAGTAGCACTCTGTAAGGATTAAGATAACAAAGGTTTGCAGGATGTCCACCTGTTCACTATTGAAAGCATACCCAATAATTTGAGTTTTGATACCGGCAGAAAATTAATTTGCAGAGTTGATCTGAATTATGCCGCCGCATATGGCCTGTTAACCGGTAACACAGAAAAAGGTCTGTTGTGACAAAAGCATAAAGCCCGGCTGATAATCAGCCGGGCTCTTCTATTGATGGGGGTGGCGATTATCACCGATTTACAGTTCAGGATAAATTTCAGTCTCCCACAGACGTTTTTGCTACGATCAGGCGAGTTCGAAGCGGTCAAGGTTCATGACCTTGTTCCACGCCGCTACAAAGTCGTTCAAAAACCGCTCCTGGGAGTCCTCGCAACCATAGACTTCTGCGACGGCCCGGAGCCGGGAGTTCGAACCGAAGATGAGGTCGACACGGGTGCCGGTCCACTTAAGGTTGCCCGTTGCGCGATCATGACCTTCGAACACGTCTTCGGCTTTCGAGACAGCCTTCCACGTGGTGCTCATGTCGAGCAGATTGACGAAGAAGTCATTGGTTAGCGTCCCTGGTCGCTTGGTGAAGACACCATGCTGGGACTCTCCGAAGTTGGCATTCAAGACGCGCATGCCGCCAAGCAGAACCGTCATCTCGGGAGCGGTCAGCGTCAGCAATTGCGCCCGATCAACCAGCAGCTCCTCTGCCGATACGCTGTACCTGGCTTTGAGGTAATTGCGGAAGCCGTCTGCAGCCGGTTCGAGTACGGCGAATGACGCCACGTCGGTTTGCGCCTGCGAGGCATCGGTGCGTCCCGGCGTGAACGGAACGGTAACGTCGTATCCGGCATCCTTGGCAGCTTGCTCGACAGCTGCACAGCCACCCAGAACAATCACATCGGCGAGCGAAACCATCTTTCCACCTGACTGCGCACCGTTGAACTCCTTTTGGATTCCCTCAAGGGTCTGCAGTACAGTCTCCAGTTGGGCAGGCTGGTTCGCGTCCCAATCCTTCTGTGGCGCGAGACGGATGCGCGCCCCGTTCGCCCCGCCGCGCTTGTCGGAGTCGCGGTAGGTGGATGCGGACGCCCAGGCCGTCGAAACCAGTAGCGAGACTGACAGTCCCGTAGCGAGGAGCTTGCCCTTGAGGGCGGCGATGTCCTGCTCGTCAATCAAACCATGAGTGACTGCGGGGACAGGGTCTTGCCAGAGGATTTCTTCTTCGGGCACTTCCGCACCGAGATAGCGAGAACGCGGGCCCATGTCGCGGTGGGTCAGCTTGAACCAGGCGCGGGCGAAGGCATCGGCAAACTCTTCCGGGTTATCGTGGTAGC
>CAZXBD010000238.1:0-6197 GCA_964638305.1 uncultured Geobacteraceae bacterium
GACAACGCTTCCATTACAAATATCCCGCCGACAATAACCAGCACCAGTTCCTGCTTGGTCACAACAGCGATGGTGCCAAGCGCCCCGCCGAGTGACAGGCTACCGACATCGCCCATGAACACCTGGGCCGGGTAAGTATTGAACCAGAGGAAACCGAGTCCGGCGCCGACCATGGACCCGCACAATATCGAGAGTTCGCCTGCGCCTTTGACATTATTTATCTGCAGATAGCCTGACAGGGTCGCATGCCCTGCCACGTAGGCAAAAAGCAGGTAAGCTCCGGCGGCGATGATCACCGGCCCGATGGCCAAGCCATCGAGACCGTCGGTGAGGTTGACCGCATTGCTGGCACCAATAATGACCAGCATGGAAAACGGTACATAGAACCAGCCAAGGTCTGGATTGACACCCTTGAAAAACGGAAACGCCAAAGTCGTCTGAAAACCGGGATATGTCATCAGGATCAGTCCGACACCAAAAGCAATCAGCATTTGCCAGAACATTTTCTTCCGCGGCGACAACCCCTCACTGTCTTTCTTACGAACCTTGAGAAGATCATCAATAAATCCGATAAAACCGTAACCGATCGTGACCAGCAGGACTAACCAGACATACAGATTGCTCAGATCAGCCCAGAGCAGCGTCGGCAAGACGATAGCAAAGAGGATCAGTGCCCCCCCCATGGTTGGCGTTCCCTCTTTTTTGAAATGGGATTCCGGCCCCAGCTTCCGGATACTTTGTCCCAGTTGCAGCGCCTGCAATTTTTCTATCAACCAAGGCCCCAGCAAAAAGCTGATCACGAGAGCTGTAATTGCAGCATAGATCGCCCGGAAGGTAATAAACCGGAAGACGTAAAAAACCGAAAATTCCGTGTGCAATGGGTAGAGCAGATGATAGAGCACTCTTGATCTCCGTTAATCGCCGTTTACAGCAGTTTGCTGTTTTGCCAAACGCAAAGCAGCGGTCACCTTTTCCATGCGCATACCGCGTGAACCCTTGATCAGAATCCGGTCGCCGGCCTGTATGACATCAATAAGGCGCTCAGACAATTCGTCATGGCTGCGGGCGACAAAAACCTTATCCTCAGGTAATCCCGCCTCGACAGCGCCGCGGGCAATTTCTTCAGCCAGGGAGCCAAAGGTAAAGAGCCGGTCAATCTGCTCGGCTGCCAGGGTGCCAATCTGGTAATGCAGCTCAGGAGATGACTGGCCCAACTCGAGCATGTCCGCCAGGACCGCAACACGCCGACCAGGGGTGCTGAGATCATGTAGTGCATCAAGAGCAGCACGGACCGATAGCGGGTTGGCATTGTAGCTGTCCTCAAGGACAATAAGATCCCCGGGCAGTTCAACCAGCTCCATGCGTCCCGGACAAGGCTGGAAAGCTTCGAGGCCGGCAACTATCTCCCGCAGCCCGACGCCTAGGACATTGGCAACTGCGGCTGCGCCCAGAGCGTTGGAAACGTTATGACGACCAGGCAGAGAGAGGACGACTCTTTGCACCTCACCATCAATCAAAAGATTGAAACTGACCGAACCGTTATGGGACGCGATCAGCTCTGCACGTATTTCAGCCTCCGGACTGGATCCGAACAGAACCTTGCGAACGCCATTGGCCAGAGGCAGCCTGCAGACTTCAGGGTCATCTGCATTGACCAGAGCGACGCCATCTGCAGGCAGGCTGATGAACAGCTCCCCTTTGGCTCGTGCCACCCCGGAAAGACCTTCAAAGTTTTCCAGGTGTCCGGCACCAACATTGGTGATCATGCCGATATCAGGGTGCGCTATTTCTGCCAGCCTGGCGATTTCACCACGAGCGCTCATCCCCATCTCAACAACGGCCCAACGGTGGTCATGTTGCAATCCGAATAAAGTCAGGGGAACTCCGATCAAGTTGTTAAAGTTGCCTGCCGACTTAAGACCAGGGCCAATATAGTCAAGAACAGATGCCAACATTTCTTTACAGGTGGTCTTACCTGAAGTCCCCGTGATGCCGATAACCGGCCCGGCAAATTGTCGGCGCATTGCCGCAGCCAGGTCCCCCAAAGCTTTGAGGGTGTCCGACACCTTGATAACCGGAACCAGCAGGCCGCCGATCATCTCCTCGCTAAGGCAGGCAGCGGCGCCACGCTGGATGGCCTGGGTCAAATAATCATGCCCGTCAAAATTTTCTCCCCGCAAAGGGATAAAGAGGTCTCCCGACTGCAGCGTACGGCTGTCGGTGGAGATCCCCTGCAATTCGACCGAGGCACCATTCTGCATCAGATGTCCACCAGTGATCTCGGCAACGGTGCGTACGTCCATATGAATCACTGCTGACCTCCTGCCTGCAAAGCCCTGCGCAATTCTTCGCGATCATCAAAATGGATGCGGCCACTGCCGAGAATCTGGTAATCCTCGTGCCCTTTCCCGGCGACCAGAAGCAGGTCCCCTTTCCGTAACAGGCTGACGGCAAGTCGGATGGCTTCAGCACGGTCTGGAATAACAATGTATCCTCGGCCTGAACCGGCAGTCGCCTCGGCCCTGTTCCATGCATGTGAGTGAACCTTGTTCAGACCGCGACTGACATCTTCAAGAATCTGTTCCGGGTCTTCCGTGCGCGGATTATCTGAGGTTGCTATCACGATATCGGATCCGCGTGCAGCGACTTCAGCCATGATCAGTCGCTTGCTACGGTCTCGATCGCCGCCGCAGCCAAAGACGGTCAGAATTCTTTTCGGTGCCAGCTCCTGCATCGCTGCAATGACCCTCTTCAAAGCGTCGCCGGTGTGGGCATAGTCGACCAGGACAATCGCATCACGGTCGTTCTCTAACTGCTCAAGTCGGCCAGGAACTCCGGTTGCCTTCGCCAGCCCCGCAGAAATTTGTTGTGGCGACAAGCCAAGAGCTACGGCCGCGCCAATGGCACAGAGCAGGTTTTCGGCGTTGTAATCGCCAAGCAGAGGACTTGTAACTTCTACGGTTCCCAGCGGGGTTGACACACATGCACGAATACCCTGCAACGAGATTTCGAGATGCTCGGGATAAATATCTGCCCCCCGAGTACGACTGCAGGTTAAGGCTCCAGGGAGCATCGCCGCCAGACGTTGACCATATGTGTCATCGACATTGATAACTGCACGGCCTTTGTCGCGGGGAAGCAGCTCCTTGAACAGGTGGTACTTACTGGTAAAGTACCTTTCCATGTCCAGGTGGTAATCGAGGTGCTCCGGCGTCAGGTTGGTAAAGACACCGACATCAAAATGCACACCATCGGCCCGAAACTGATCCAGAGCGTGTGATGAAACTTCGAGAACCAGAGAACGAGCGCCACTCTCCTTGAAGTCGCTGACCTGCTTCATGAGATCGAGAGATTCCGGGGTGGTATGTGGAGCCTGGCGCAAATCCTTTCCGAAGCGGTAATTGATCGTCCCGACCACGGCTGGTGCCAGCTCTGCCTGCTGCAGGATCGCCTCAAGCAGATAGGTGATGGTTGTCTTGCCGTTGGTTCCGGTGATGCCAACGACCTTCATCTCCTGCGTTGGATTGCCGTAAAACTCGGCTGCAGCAGCCGCCATCGCCTGACGCGCATTATCCACCAGCACGGTAGTCACCAGCTCAGAGCTTTCGTTCTGCTCTTCACAAAAAACGACTCTGGCACCGCCGGCGATTGCGCTAGAGATAAAACCATGTCCGTCGTTGACCACTCCGCGCAAGGCAAAGAAGACATCTCCCGGCCGGATCTGGCGCGAATCGTAGTGCAGGCCTGTGACGTCAAGATCCATGTTGCCATGCACCTGCAGAATCGGGCAGTTTTTCATTACTTGCGTTAATTGCATCATATCCGTTGGCAACACAAACCGTCAGGATGGTGGCATCATACGTACCCATACCGGCGCACCATATGGGACTGCCACACCAGGACCAGGAGACTGTTCAACAACCCGCCCTCGTCCTTTGAAGCTGACATTCAATTGTTGCTGTTCCATAAGATCAAGGACTTGCCGATAGCTCAGTCCCACAAAATCCGGCATCTGCGGACCGGTCGAAGACTCTCCCTTTGGTACTACCTGGATGCTGTTTTTTGCAGGCGTCATCGCTTCGGCGAAAAACTGCTCCAGGGTCGGCAAAGTCTCTCCGGCCGGAATATCTTCATTAGGTGTCACTTTCAGGTACTGCATTGCTTGCGCGGCAATCCGGGAGAAAACCGGCGCCGCAGTCACCCCGCCATAAATCCCTTTTTTCGGTTCATCGATTGTGACCAGGATAACCAGTCGCGGCTCTTCAGCAGGAAGGAACCCGACAAATGAACCAACGCGCTTGTCTGCTGAATAACCACCAGTTACAGCATCCACCTTCTGTGCTGTGCCGGTTTTACCGGCGACCCGGAAGCCAGGCACCCTGGCGTTGATCGCCGTGCCGCCATCCTCCGTGGTCATTTCCATCATTCGGGTGACAATCTGAGCTACATCCCTGGCAATCACCTTGCGCACTACACGTGGCTGATGCTGTGAAGTCACCTGCCCCTGGCTGTCAACGACCCGCTCGACCACATAGGGCTCCATCAAATAGCCACCATTGGCAATTGTCGCCACCGCTGTTGCCAACTGGATCGGGGTGACACTCAAACCCTGGCCAAAAGAAATTGCGGCCAGATCAACCTCAAACCATTTGTTCGGTGGTCGTAGCAACCCGACAGCCTCACCTGGCAGATCGATACCCGTCTGTTGCCCGAACCCGAAGTCCTGGATATAACTGTGCAGAGTTTTCCTCTCCAGCAGCTTACCGATTTTTGCCGAGCCGATATTTGAGCTGTATTTGATAATCTCGGCCGGCGTCAACTTCTGGTACTTTTTGTGGTCGTGAATGTCCTTGCCACCAACTCTGTACTTGCCGTTTTCACAATCAATTTTTTGCTTCGTCGTGATAACCGCTTCGTTGAGAGCCGCCGCCATGAGAAACACCTTAAAGGTCGATCCTGGCTCAAAGCTGTCACACACCGCACGATTTCGCCACTGGTAGGGCTTGTGGCGAGACAAGGCGTTCGGGTTGTATTCCGGATGGCTGACCATCGCCAGTACCTTGCCTGTGGAGGGTTCCAACATGATGACAGTACCGGCCCTGGCTTCGGTTTTGCGTAAACCGTCAGCCAATTCACGTTCAGCAATATATTGCAGATTTTTATCAAGGGTCAGGTGGAGATCGTGACCACGAGTCGCTCCCTGAACCTGTGGCGAACCGCCCCCCATACCGCGGCCAAGGGCGTCCCGCTCCATGACAAGATATCCACCACGGCCGAGAATCGTCTTATCATATTTGAGTTCCAGCCCTTCCAGTCCCTTTGGGTCCAGACCGGTAAACCCAAGCAGATGAGCGGCAATATTGGAGTTGGGATAGAACCGTCGGTGTTCCTTGATCATGCCGACACCGCCGAGTTTCATCGCCTTGACCTGTTCGCTCTGATCAGGAGAGACCTGCCGTTTCAACCAAACAAAGCTACCGTTCCCCTTCAGCTTGGCTTTGACTGTCCGGGACGTGAGGTTAAGCGCCTTTGCCAACTTTTTCACGACCGTGGCACGGTTTTCTACTTTACGGGGCTCGACATAAATCGAATCGACATCGACGCTGACGGCAAGCTCTTGTCCATTGCGATCAAAGATCGTTCCGCGCTGGGGTGTCAGGGGAATGACTTTCTGGTGCTGTCGCTCGGCACGTTCATCCCACTTCTGTTCCTGCAGAACCTGGAGATCGAAAGCGCGTATCGACACCAGCACAAAACTGAGGATAAAAATAGCCCCGATCATGCGGATGCGAATACGAACACCTTTCGCCAGTTCTTTCATCAATCCACCGTTATCACCTGCTCTGCAGAAGGCAGGTGCAGACCCAATTCATTTCGCGCCACCCGTTCGATCCGTTCCGGGTTACTAAGACTGGCAGCCTCGAGACGCAGGTTCGAAGTTTCCTGGCGCACATCGCGCAGAGTGCTCTCCAGCCGAGAAATCTCGTAATCGAGGCTTGTCACCTGAACACGAGACCAGACAAAAAAGAGTGAAACAGCAAGCAACAAAGCGATAAAGCCAAGTACCGGCACCAGATTCGGGCGACGTAAAGAAAAGCCATTTATTTTTGGTAAAGCTCTTACTGTTGCCTCAGGCATTTTCTTTCTCCTCCCCGGAGAGTTTCTCCATTGCCCGCAGCACAGCACTCCTGGATCGC